>RGQD01000315.1 GCA_010030205.1 Betaproteobacteria bacterium | reverse complement strand
TAGTGCTGCACCCCGGAGATATCGAAACATGAAAGCGCGCCTTCGACCCGGTGGCGTCGTTGCAAATCCTCGCGATACCTCGGGTATCGCTGCGGTTTGGGTTTGCCGGTTGCTCAACTGCAGGGGATTGCGATGGAAGTCATCATTCTTGGCAGCGGGTCACCGCTGGTCGTGCCCGATCGAGCTGGCCCGTCCACACTGGTACGTATCGGCAAGACCGACCTGCTGTTCGACTGCGGTCGCGCAGTCTTGATGCGAGGCGCGGCAGTGGGCATGACGGCGCGTGAGCTCACAGCGCTGTTCGTCACTCACATGCACAGCGACCACACCACGGACTACAACGATGTGATCACCACCCGGTGGATCACCAGCCAGGATTCGCGGCCGCTGCTGGCTTATGGTCCTTTGGGCTTCAAGCGGTTTACCGAGGCCACCTTGAACATGCTCGACACCGACGTGCACTACCGCATGTCGCATCACGCTGACCTGCAGCACAAGCCGCAGGTGCAGGCCCACGAGATCGCCGAAGGACTGGTCTACGATTCGGCCGGGCTTCGGGTGATCGCAGCGGCCACCGACCACAGCCCGGTCCATCCCACCATGGGTTTTCGGGTCGAGGCCGACGGCAAAGTGGTGGTGATTGCCGGTGACACCGTGCCCTGCGAGGGGCTGAACCGCCTGTGCCAGGGCGCCGATGTCTATGTCCAGACAGTGGTCCGGCGAGCGCCGATCGCCCAGCATCCGATGCAGCGATTTCGCGAGGTGCTGGACTACCACTCCGACATCGAGCAGGCGGCCAAGACCGCTGCGGCTGCCGGCGTGCGGGTGCTGGTGCTCAATCACCCGGTGCCGCCGCCTCTGCCCGGCACCGAGCCGCAGTGGATCGCCGAGGCCAAGGCACATTTCGACGGTGAAGTGTTGTTGGCGACCGACTTGTTGAGGATCGAGGCTTGATGCCCGGTCGGCTCCTCGAACACTGCTTCACACCGGGATTGCCCCTAGACCAAGACCCTCCGAGCTTGGATGGATGTTCTCGGCAACAAGTGGTCCTTGCTGATCATTCGAGACTTGATCATCTATAGGCCTTGCACGACTGCAAACACCTGAAATCTCCAGTTTGCAAAGCGCACCTGGGTGCCAAAGGCGGATTTTCCCGCTCCATGCTCCTTACTGGCCGGCGCGCGGCAAAAGCACCACCCTGCCGATCACTTCACGCGACTCAATCAGGCCGAGCGCAGCAGCGAAATCTTCCAGCGGGAAACTGCGGTAGGTGCGCGGCGCGAGCTTGCCCTCGAGCGCCCAGCCAAACATCGTCGAGAACGCCGCGCGCACCTGGTCCAGCAATTGCGGCCCCGCGGGCTGGCGGCCCCAGTTGAGGTAGTGGCCCCAGTACAGCCCGATCACGTCCAGATTCTTGACCAGCAGGATGTTGGCGGGCACCTCGGGTATCGAACCCCCAGCGAAACCGACAGACACGAGACGCCCTTCAGGCGCCATGCATCTCAGTGACTCGCTAAACATCTCGCCGCCCACAGGGTCGTACACCACGTCGACGCCGCGGCCCGCGGTCAGCGCAAGCACTTGGTCGCGCAGCGCGCCGTCACGATGATTCAGCGCTTCGTCGGCGCCATTGGCGCGCGCGGCTGCCAGCTTTTGCGCCGAGCCAGCCGATGCGATGACACGAGCCCCGAGTGCCTTGGCGATCTGCACGGCAGCGACGCCGCTTCCGCCGGCCGCCCCATGCACGAGCACTGTTTCACCGTCGCGCACCCTGGCGCGCCAGACCAGCCCCGCGAAGGCCGTTCCATAGACCGAAGGAAACTGCGAACCGGACTCGAAAGAAATGCCCTCAGGCAGGTGAAACACCGTGTCGGTCGACGCGACGACTTCATCGGCGTAGCCGCCGGAGCGCACTGCGGCGGCCACGCGGTCCCCAGGCTTGAACAGCGTGACGCCCGGCGCGACCTCCATCACCACGCCGGCTACTTCGGTCCCGGGCGTGAACGGTGGCTCGGCGTGGTTCTGGTGCTTGCCCTGCATCACGAGCAGGCTGGCAAAGCTTGCGCTGGCCGCATGGACCGCGATGCGAACGCCGCCAGGCGGCATCGGCGGTGGGGCAGCCGTCTCGACAGCAGCGTCAGCGATGCCGCCGTAACTGCGGCAGACGATGGCCTTCATCCGTGGTCGGCGCTGCCCATGGGGCTAGTCGTCCAGGAACATCGGCTTCACGCGTTGCCGCTGCTTCGCGTCCATGGCAAGCCGGTGCGCCACCAGTGCCCCGTCAGGCAGTCTGAAAAGGCTCGAATGGCCTCTACTCTGGCATCTATTGCCCATCGCCGGACCCCTGTCGCACAGGGCCGCAGCCCTCAGCCGGCATCGCCCCGGACCAGGTCTTCGGGATCTTGCCCCGCGTCGAAGCGCGCCAGGTTGCGTTTCACTTTCGCGATCAGCGCCTCGCGGATGTAGCTGGAGATCGCCGAGGTGTGCGGTGAGATCCGCACTTTGGGATGCGCATACAGCGCGTGGCCGGCCGGCAAGGGCTCCGGATCGGTGACATCGAGCGTGGCGCGCGCGATTGCGCCTGCATCCAGCGCGCTGAGCAGCGCATCCTGATCGATCAACGCCCCGCGGCCGATGTTGATCAGGTGCAGACCTCGTTTGGCCTGCGCCAGCACCGCGGCATTGACCATGTGATGGGTCTCGCGGGTGGCCGGTGCGGCAATCACCAGATGGTCGCACTCGGCGAACATGGCTGCCAGGCTGGTGGCCCGCTCAATGCCTGGCACTGGCAAGGGCGCATCCGAGCGGCGCAGCGCCTGCACCCGCATGCCCAGTGCCATCGCCTTGGTGGCCAGCGCCAGCCCAATCGGACCCACGCCCACAATGCCCAGCGTGGTGTCACGCACCATGCCCAGCCTCGATTGCTTCCATTGATCGGGGCCGGCTATCCACAGCCTTGGCATTTTTTTGGCGTGCTCGAAAATCGCGGCAAGCACGTATTCAGCGATCGGTTCGGCCGCAACGCCGCGCGCCGTGCTCACCTTGGGCACTTCGAACAGCCAGGGTGGATAGGAGTCGATGCCGGCGGAGATCACCTGCACCCATTTCAGCGAAAACGGCCAGCCGGCGGGCCGCTGACGCGCCGGCGAGGCCGGATCGTTCGGAAAGGTCGCCGCCAGCAGCACTTCGACCTCCGGGGGCAGGCTGGCCGGGGCACCGGGTGGCAGGCTCAACCACTCGACCGCAGGCAGGGCCTGGGCGAGCTCCGAATCCATGATGTCGCCGAACTGGCTGGCGATCATGCGTTGGCTCATGACTTGAGCTCCCCGGCCGATTGCAGTGCCCGCCAGACGATGGCCGGTGTGAACGGCATGTCCATCGGCGGCACACCGACGCGGCGCAAGGCATCGCTCATCGCATTGACCAAGCCGGGCAGCGAGCCCGAGCAGCCCGACTCGCCAACGCCCTTGGCGCCCAGTGCATTGAGCTTGGTGGGCACCAGGTGGTAATCGGTGCGAATGTTGGGCACCCAGCCCACGCGCGGCATCACGTAGTCCATGAAGCTGCCCGACAGCAGCTGCGCCGACTCTTCATCGTAAATCGCATGCTCGCCAAACACCTGGCCTGCGCCCTGCAACACACCGCCGTGGACTTGGCCCTGCACGAGCTGCGGCGAGACCACGTAGCCCAGGTCATCGACCGCGGTGTAGGCGCTCACCTCGGTCACGCCAGTGCTCGGATCGATTTCGACTTCGGCAACGTGACAGCCGTTGGGGAAGGTGGTGCCTGAAGTGGACTCGCCACCGCAGTCCAGCGGATGGGGCGAGGGCCCACGCAGTGCCCGGGCCAGATCGAGCAGGCTGATGTGATGCTCGCCCGCATGGAAGGCACCGTCACGGAATTCGAGCGTCGCCTCGGTCGCAGCCAGCGCCCGTACGGCGTGCGGGCGGGCCTGCGCGATCAGGTTGCCCACCAGCACCTTGAAGGCGCTACCCGCGCCATACAGCGAGCGCGAACCGCCGGTGCCGTTGCCCATCAATTCATGGCCAGGGTCGCTCGCGTGGTAGCGGATCAGCTGGCGGGGCACGCCCAGGCCATCCGACACGATCTGGGCAAACGAGGTCTCGTGTCCCTGGCCGGACGGCCCGGTGACGCCGTAGAGGTGAATCAGGCCGTCGTCCCGGAACAGCGCTGACACGGCGTCCTTGGGGGCGCCGCCCGCGCCCGAGGCCTCGAGATAGCAGCCAAAGCCGATGCCACGCAGCCGCCCTTGCGCTTCGCTCGCTTGTCGGCGTGCCGCGAACCCGGCGTAGTCGGCCAGCGTGAGTGCCTTGTCCATCACCTGGGCGAACTCACCGCAGTCGTAAACCGTGCCATTGGCGGTGGTGTAGGGGAAGTCGCTGGGCGGGATGAAATTGCGCCGGCGCAGCATCACCCGGTCCAGCCCGTGCTCGGCCGCGGCCTGGTCCATCAGCCGCTCGATGACATAGGCAATGTCGGGGCGCCCGGCTCCTCGGTAGGCCGAAACCGGAACGGTGTTGGTGTAGACCAGCGTGGATCGAGCGTAGAGGGCTGGGACCTTGTAGACACCGCCCATGGTGACGGTGATGTTCTTGGTGCCGATCATCGACTGCCAATAACAACTGTAGGCGCCCAGGTCGGCCTGGTTTTCGTACCGGAAGGCCAGGATGTGGTTGTCAGCATCGAGCGCGACACTGGCCTCGATCGTGAGCGCGCGACCATGCCAGTCGCTGGTGAAGACCTCGCTGCGCGAGCCCACCCATTTCACCGGTCGACCAAGCTTTCGCGCGGCCAGCATCACCAGCGCATGTTCGGCGTAGGGGCCGCCTCGCAGGCCGAAAGACCCCCCGACGTCCTGAGCCACGACCTCGATACGGCTCGCATCAAGACCGGTGACCGCTACCAGTGAGGAGCGCATGCCCAGCATGCCCTGGGTCGGGGTGTAAACAGTGAAGTGCTCGCGCTCGGCATCGTAGGTCGCCAGGCACGCGCGCAGTTCCATCGGCGCACCGATCAGGCGTTGGCTGTGCACCCGCAGCGTGGTGGTGCGGGCCGCTTTCGCGAATGCGGCGTCCACTGCGGCGCGATTGCCAGATTCAAAGACCAAGCCGACATTGCCAGGATGCGCTTCGTGGAGCAGTGGGGCGCCCTCGGCGAGCGCGGCCTGCATCGAGGCGACAGCCGGCAGTTCTTCGTAGTCCACCAGCACCTGCTC
>RGQD01000314.1 GCA_010030205.1 Betaproteobacteria bacterium | reverse complement strand
TCGTCATCCGACTCCAGCGTGTTGACCTCGGCACCGAACGCGAGACCGGCGATCGCATCGACCGTGTAGCGCATCAGGTCGGCCTGCAGGTCGATCGCCTGCTGGTCGCGAGCGGCTTTCTGCCAACGCCCGCGCAGTCGCTGCGCGACCTGCAACAGCGACGGAAAGTAGCCCTTGACATGCGCCGGGTCGAACCCGGCCATCACCATGCGGCGCTGCGCCCGCCAGGCGTCGCCGCTGGCGCCGAAAACGCCTGGCGGCAAGCCCATCTCGAGGCCTATTTTCTCGAGCTTGATCGTGCGCCGAAAGCCATCGGGTCGGTCGCGCAAGATCGTTGCCACCAGCGCATGGTCGGCGACCACCAGGATGTGGCGGCCGGCAGCGCGCAAGTGGAACATTGCCCCGAACTCGCGGCACCACTGCTCGAGCTGCAGGTGAAAGCGCTTGGGCTCGATCTGGAACATATTGCCCAGCCAGGGCAGGCCACGCGGGCCCGGCAAGTCGTCGATGCGGCGCAGCGCGGCGGCGGCGGGACGGTTGGCGTCAATCACGGTCATCGGGAGTCTCCAGTCGGCGCTGCGCCGTCGGCAAGGGTTTGGGTGGTGGCGCCGGCTGCCGCAGGTCTGAGGTAGATCACCCAGTAGACCAGCGCGACCAGCACGCTGCCGCCGACGATGTTGCCAGCGATCACCGCCGCCAATCGCGCCAACAAGGCCAGCGTGTCTAGCGGCGCGCCCAGCAGCAGCGCGAACGGGAAGAAATACAGGTTGGCGATCGAATGCTCGAAACCCGCAGCGACGAAGGCCGTGACCGGGAACACGATCGCCAGCACTTTGTCGGTCAGGCTGCGCCCGCCCAGCGCCATCCACACCGCCATGCAGACCAGCAGGTTGCACAACACGCCGCGCCAAAAGGCCTCGGCCAGCGGCATCGCCAGCTTGGCGTTGGCGATGCGTGTCACCGTCTGGCCGACCGCCCCCTGGTTGAGCCCGCCCTGGCCTGCGGCCCAGGCCAGCAAGGCCAGACCAGCCGCGCCGACCGCATTGGCTGCGAGCGCCACCGCCCAGTTGCGCAGCAGCTCGGCGGTGCTCAAGCGCCGGCTGGCCCAGGCCATCGCCAGCAGGTTGTTGCCGGTGAACAGCTCGGCCCCCGCCACGCTGACCAGGATCAGCCCGAGCGAGAACACCAGACCTCCCAGCAAGCGCGAAGCCGCGAAACCCAGGCTGGCGTCGCTGGCCACCAGCGTGAACATCAGCGCGCCCAAGCCTATGAAAGCCCCGGCCAGCAGCCCCAGCAGTGCCAGGCTCAGCAGCGGTAGCCTGGCCTTGACGACGCCGACCTCGGCCACGCGGGCCGCGATCTGCTGCGGTGAATAGGCATCGAGCCCAAAGATCTCAGCCATCGCATCAAGCCTTGTTTGCCAGGGTTGTCACAGTATCGGCGGCAATGCAAGCCTGGTTGTCCGATCCCGCTCAATGCTGATGCGGGCCCAGGCGCCGTCTTGCGACGCGGTCTCAAGCAAATGTGGCTTTGCGGCTTGATCCCCACGGGGGGCGGCCGGCTTCGGCCGGCCTTGGGGCGATCAGTAGCTGCCGACGTAGTCCTTCTTGCCGACTTCGACGCCGTTGTGCCGCAGGATCGCGTATGCGGTCGTGACATGGAAGAAGAAGTGCGGCAGACCGTAGTTCAACAGATAGGACTGGCCGCTGAAGCGCTTTTCCTTGGGCGTGCCGGCCTGGGTGACGATCTCGCGGGCCTCGCAACCCTCGAATCTCGCGGGCGCCAGGCTGTCGATAAAGGCCAGGGTCTTGGCGATGCGCGCTCGAAGGTCAGCAAAGCCCTGTTCGCTGTCGTCTGAAGCCGGCACCTCGGCGCCAGCAAGCCGCGCCGACACGCTCTTGGCAAAGTCGCAAGCGACCTGGACCTGACGCAACAGCGTGAACATATCCGGGTACAAGCGGGCTTGCAGCAACGCGCTGGGCTCAATCTTGCGCGCTGTGGCGTCGGCCTCTGCGATCGCGAGCACTTGGCTCAAACCCCCGAGCATCTGCTTGAAGACGGTGCTGGCGGTGGTGTAGGTCGGTGAGGTCATGGTTGGGCCCGAGGGCAGAGAGTGAGGGGATTCGCAGGGCCGCATTGGAACATCCGGGGCAATCTCCCTACCCAGGCATCAAAGCGCCGGATGGCGCTGATGCCAATCGGTCGCAGCTTGGAACGCATGGCCGGCGCGCACCAGCAAGCCCTCGTCGAGGTGGCGGCCGACAAGCTGCAAACCTATCGGCAGGCCGGCCGGTGTGAAGCCGCCCGGCAGCGTGATCGTCGGGCTGCCCGACATGTCGAAGGGCGCGGTGTAGCGCAGAAAATCGCTGCGCATCGCCGGTTTGTTGAGCATCTCGGCTCGCTGGACCAGCGACAGGTTGCCGAAGGGGTGGACCGGCACCAACAACAGGTCGACGGTCTCGAACAGCTTGCGCAAAGCACCTTTGAACACCAACCTCGCGTGCTCGATCTTCATCAGCTCGACAGCGCCAAGCTTCAGGCCGGCGTCGATCAGCGTGGCCAGCACCGGCCCGTACTCGGCCGCGCGCGACGGGTAATTGGCCTGGTGCGCGATCGCGGTCTCGACGCCGCACAGCTTGGCCCAGTCGGTGTACATCGTCTTGGTGCTGGCAGGCATCGTCACCGGCACCACAGCGGCGCCCAGATCGCTCAGCACCTGGCGCGCCTGGTCGATCACCCGCGCCGTGTCGGCGTCGCAGACGCTGTAGATGTAGTCCTCATCAAAGCCCACCCGCAGACCGGCGACGCCCGCCGCCAGACCGGCCAGATAGTCGGGCACCGGCGCGTCGAGCGAGGTCGGGTCTAGCGGGTCGGTACCGGCCATCGCGCCGAGCATCGCCCCCGCGTCGGCCGCCGACCGCGTCATCGGCCCGACATGGTCCAGGCTGTCGGCCAGCGCCAGCACGCCGTGGCGGCTGACCCGTCCCCAGGTCGGTTTCAGACCCGTGATGCCGTTCGCGCCAGACGGGAATCGGATCGACCCACCGGTGTCGGTGCCGATCGCGCCATAGCAAAGTCCTGCCGCTGTGGCCACGCCCGACCCGCTGGACGACACACCCGTCCATTGCCCGGCGTGCCAGGGGTTGATCGGCGGCGCAAGCGCCGGATGGTGCGCCGAGTAAGCGCCTTCGGTCATGTGCAGCTTGCCCAGCATCACCGCGCCGGCGTCGAACAACTTGCGCACCACCGTGGCATCGGTTGTGGGCACAGAGTCGTCGCGCAGCGTCGTGCCCCCGGTGGTGCGAACGCCAGCGGTCTCGCACAAGTCCTTCAAGCCGATCGGCACGCCGTGCATAGGCCCGCGCCATTGGCCGCGCCCGATCTCGTCCTCAGCCTGGCGCGCCTGCGCCAGCGCGATCTCGGGTGTGGGCGTGAGGTAGCTGCGCAGCACCGGGTCGAGCTTGGCGATGCGCGACAGCATCGCCTCGGTGACTTCAACCGGCGAGAGCTTTCGAGCACGGTAGGCCGCACCGAGCTCGGTGATGGTGGCAAAGGGCATCGGTTCTAGCGGCATCGCGAAACTCCGGTTCAGCATGGGGCCGGGCTGAGCTTGCGGTCAGGCCCGATGGCAAACTCAATCGACGATCGCACCGTACAGCAAGTTCTTCAGCTGGCCACGGAAGTTGAAAGTGCTCGAAGGCATCAGCTGGGTCATGAAGACCATGCTGAGTTGCTCCTTCGGGTCGATCGAGAAGATCGTCGAGGCTGCGCCGCCCCAATAGTAGTCGCCGCCACCGAGCACTCCCGCAGCAACCTGGTCCATCGTCGAAGCAAACCCCAGGCCGAAGCCGACGCCGGCATAGGCCGTCTCGGCGAAAGAGCCGATCGCCGAGCTCATCAAGTCCTGGCCGCCCTTGAGGTGGTTCATGTGCATCATCGCCAGCGTGCGCGGGCCGATGATTCGAGCGCCGTCCAGTTCGCCGCCACGGCGCAGCATCTCGCAAAAACGCATGTAGTCGGCGGTGGTCCCTGTCAGACCGCCACCGCCGGAGCAAAAACCCGGCGCTTTCAGATAAGCGCTGGTCGCCGGGTCGTCGATCAGCGCGAGCTTCTTGTCGGCTCCGCGCTGGTAGTTCGCGGCAAAGCGTGGCTGCTTGTCGGCGCTGACCTGGAACGAGGTGTCGGCCATGCCCAGCGGGTCGAAGATGGTTTGCTGCAGGTATTGGGCGAAGGGCATGCCGGAGATGATCTCGACCAGCGCGCCGCAGGCATCGGTCGCCAGCGAGTACATCCAGCGCTCGCCCGGCTGGTAGGCCAGCGGTATCTGGCCGAGCTTGTCCATGAAAGTGGTCACGCTGTCGCTGCCGCCGACACTGCGAACTTTCAGCGACCGGTAGACCGGGTCGATCGGGTGCTGGATGCCCACGCCCGGCAAGCCGCCGCCATAGGTCAGGCCGGCGGTGTGGCGCAGCAGATCGCGGATGCTGACCGGGCGCATCGGCGCTTCGGTACGCATCGCCTCGCCCTCACCGCTGACGTAGACCTGTTGCCGGTCCCAGGACGGCACCCAGCGCGACACCGGGTCGTCGAGCTGGAACAAGCCCTGTTCGTACAGACTCATCAAGGCCACCGAGGTGATTGGCTTGGTCATCGAGTAGATGCGAAAGATCGTGTCATCGGCCATCGGCTTGGCCGCGGCCGAGTCCATCACCGTGTCCGCAAATCCGAACGCGGCAATTCCGGTCTTGCTGTGCAGAACGGCAACCGTGAACCCCTTGCGTTGCAAGTCCTTGACGTGCTCCACGAACGCAGGTGGCAGTACCAATCCCTCCGCGATCATCATCTTGAGCTGACCAAAGTAAACGGTTTCCCCATCGACGGTTGCGACCACACCCTGCCCGGGGATCACGCGATGTTCGCTCGTCGGTAGGGTCGGAACGTCGAACTTTGCCGCCGCGCTCTTCACCGCTTCCGCGACCGGATGGGCCGCGTAAGTCTCGGCCCCAAATCCCAGGGCCAACAATCGGCGAGCCATCGGCGACATCTGATCCTCGCCGTCCCAGCAACCCGATTCCCGCCCGCACTCGCCGCTCAGAACGTCATCCCCATCGCAGACGCAGATCTCCCGGAGGGTCGGTCGCCCGGTCGTCAGCGTGCCGGTTTTATCCAGAGCCACGGTATCAATCTGCCCTGCCTTTTCAATGTATTCCCCGCCCCGCACCAGCAAACCGCTGCGCGCACACCAAGCCATCGCGCTCAACGTTGACGCGGGCGTAGAGATCACCAACGCACAGGGA
>RGQD01000313.1 GCA_010030205.1 Betaproteobacteria bacterium | reverse complement strand
GGTGGTTGGGCAGTGCGGCTTCGCGGATGAAGCGCTCGCGCAGGCTCTGGGCTTGCGCGGCGTCGACCAGATGGGGGCAGAGCATCAGCGGAGTCGGGAACAGTTCGAAGACCTGGGCCATGGGCGTGCTGTCATCCATTCGTCAAGCGGAAATCGTCAAGTGGCAATCGCCACCACACGGGTGATCGACCAGAAGGCCGCGAACGTGCCGATCACGTACAGCGCCACAGCCCGCCACGGCAAGCGCGACGCATGGCGTGCCATCACCGCGCTCAAGCCCCAGACCGCGGCCACCACGCCCAGCTGACCGGCTTCGACGCCGAGGTTGAAGCTCAGCAGCGCGATCGAGACATGTTGCTCGGGCAGGCCGATGTCCTTCAGCGCACCGGCAAATCCCAGGCCGTGCACCAGACCGAACAAGAACGCCACCAGCGCCGGCCAGCGCCGGGTCAGCGTGTCGCGGTCGTGCAGCGCTTCGGCAGCCACCAGCACGATGGACAAGGCGATGCAGGCCTCCACCGGTGGCGATCGCAACACCAGCCAACCCAGCGCGCTGGACGCCAGCGTCAGGCTGTGGGCCAGCGTGAATGCGGTGATCGTGCCGACCAGTCGGCGCCTGAAACCCACCAGCAGCAGCAGGCTGATCACGAACAACAAATGGTCAACGCCGGTCAGGATGTGCTCGACGCCGAGCAAGCCATAGGCGCGCGCCACTTCGCCGGCGCCACGGCCGTCGCTCGCGGCGCCGAACAACTGCACCCGGGGCTGGCCGCTGGTCAGCGTGTAGACGCTGCTCGCACCACCGCGCCAGTGGATGCGCACGATGACTGCCGAATAGGCCTGGCCCACGCCCTGCACGGACAAGTTGCCGACCAGACCCTGGCTGCAGCGCAAGGCCTGGGCATCGCCGACGCAGCCCTCGGGCCAAAGCGGTGTCAAGTCCTCGGCCACCGGCTTGTTCTTGCCCGGCACACCCCAGCCCCAGACGAATTCTCCGGCTGCTGTCTCGCGCAGCGTCAGGTCGGCCATGCTCATCTCATGCGCTGAAGCCTGCAGCGAAACGCCCGCCAGCAACACCAGCATGACCCAGCACAGGCGGCGCAGCCTGCGCACCATGCACCCCATCACTTGGCGACCTCGGCTTCGCGAACCCGGTATTTCTTGCCCATCTCGCGTACCGCGCGGGTCGTCAGCTCGGACATCGTGCCGTCTTTCCAGTCACGGTAGAGGGCTTCTTCGATCGCCTCGAACTGGGCCGGCACGCCAGGAACGACTTGCTCTAGCCGCACCACACGCAAACCGTCTGCGCTGGGAAGCGCCTGCCATTGGCCAGGAACGGCTTTTTCCAACGCCGCAGCGAAGCCCTCGCCATAGCCCTGCACCAGGTTGCTGCGCGGCCTGTCCTTGAACACCCGAAGGCTGCTGTCGACATCGCTCTTGCCGCGGCCGTTGAGCGCTTCGACAAAAGGCTTCAAGGCCTCGGGCGTGCGGTCGATGCTGACCACCGCTTCCAGGAAGTCGACCCGAGGCGGCGCGTCATAGCGCGCGCGGCGGGCTTCGAACCACTGGCGCAGTCCTTCCTTGTCAATCTTGGGCAGGCTCAGTCCGGACTGGGTCAGGCTCAGCGCCTTGAAGATCACCCGTTCGCGGATGCCGCTGTCGCCGCGGTCCAGGCCCAGCGTCAGGCCTTCGCGGTACAACACCTCGTTGTCGACCCAGCGGTCGAGCAGGATCTTCAGGTCAGCTGGGCTCGGGTCGCGCTTCATGCCGGTTTTGAAAATCTCGATCGATTCCTTCTTGACGTCGGCGCTGATGACGATGGTCTGCGGGTCACCGCGCTGCGCGATGATGATTTGGTCGGCGCCGAACACCGCCGCGCCCAGCAGCAGGAAATGCAGCAAGGGCTCGCGCGCCAAACGGCGCCAGGTCAGGTCGGTGGTGGCCAGCGGTGAATGCGTCGTGTTTTCGGAAGACATGTCGATCTGGGGGGCGTTGGAGAGGCTCATGATGCTCGAAGGGTGGCGTTACACAAATCAAGGCTGACCTGAGGTTTGAGGCACGGGCTGCCGGGCGCTGGACTGGCGAGCCTGCAACTCGCTGATCAACGCCCGAGAACCTGGTAAGTCGCGTTGCGCCAGACCAGCCGCCAGCGCCATCAACGCATCACGGGCCGGTTTGAAGTCGGCGCTCAGATCGAGCAGCGCCAGCAAGGGCTCTTTCAGCTGCTGCAGCGTCAGCGCCAGGTCGCTGTCGACTTGGACCTGCATGCCGAGCTCGATATAGCGCCGGCGTGCTGACCAGTAGTCCTTCAGCCGCTGCGCGTTCGGCGAAGCGGGGTCGGTGAGCAGATCGGCCGCTTGCGGCTGCAGCCCGCGCACCAAGGTCAGCAGGCGCTGACGCGGCGTTGTCTGCGGCGCGTAGGTGTCCCAAGGGGCGGCGTGCACCACCTGGGGACGGTCGTCGGTGTTGATCACCGCGCCCTGGGCAAACTGGCGCAGCGCCGCCGGCCCGGCCAGCAGGCTGCCGAGCAGGCCGAAATCGTCGTCCAGACGCGCACGCTGTCGCGCTTGCTGCAAAGCTGAGCCGCCGTCCAATGTGAGCGGCACCAGCGGCGCCTGGGCATCGAAGCGCGGCGCATCCGGGCGGGCCAGCAGGCCCAGCACCGGGGTGTCCAGGCTGTTGCTGGCCAGCACCGCCACACCTTGCGGGTAAACCTGCAGGAAGGCCGCGACGATGCTGCGCAGCGTGCTCAGCTCCATCTGGTGCAAGGCCAGCCACTGGCAGAACAGGCCGCCCGAGGCGAGGCGCTCGCGCACTGCGGCAAACTGCTCGACGGTGTAGAGCGTGCCCGCGCCGTTGCGCGCCGGATGGAACAAGTCGGCGACGATCAGGTCGTAGCGGTCGCCACCGGCCTGGACGAAGCGCCGCGCATCGGCGGCCAGCCAGCGCACCGGCGTGGCTGCCTGCGGCGCACCCGGTGCGCGGGCAAAGAAATCGGCGGCCGCGATCACCTCGGGCAGCAACTCGACCGCGTCGACCTGCACCCGCCCATCGCTGGCCGCAGCAGCGGCGGTGAAACCGGTGCCCAGGCCCAGGAACAAGGCGCGACGGCCCAGCACCGGCACGGGGTCGACACCGCTGCCAGCACCGCTGGCGTGCAGCAGCAAAGGCAGTTGGGCCAGCCGCCATTCCAACCAGCCGCTGGCGCTGCTGCCCTCCTGGGCGCGGTTGTTGATGCGCAAACGTGACACGCCCTGGGCGTCCTGCACCACGCTGACCGCAGCCATCACGCCGTCGCGGTAGCTGACCAGCGTGGCGCCTGGCGGCTGCTCGATGAAGCGCAGCGGCGGCCCCCACAGTACCAACGCCAACGCCAACGCAGCGGCAGACAGTGCCGGCACCCAGGCGCTGGCATCGCGCCATCGTTGCAGCGGCTGCAACAGCGCATAGCCGAGCACCAGCAGCGCCAGCGTGGCGCAAGCCCCCACCGCCGGCAGCACCAGCACGCCAAACAGCATCGGTGCAAGCGCCGCACCTGCAGTGTTGACCGCGATGGCGCGGCCCAGCGCCCAGCCGCGCGCCTGGGCCCGCAGGCACAAGTGGGTGAACAGCCCGCCCATCACCAGCGTCGGGCCGACCATCGCCAGCGTGGCGGCCAGTGCTTCACCGGCCAACGCGGTCCAGGGCGCCACGCCCCAATGCTGCGAGGGCCAGGCGCACAGCGCTTGCGCCCACCAAAGGCTGGCGCCGCCCGCGCCGATCGCCAAGGCCAGCGCGACCAACCAACGCGACAGGCTGGTGGCATCGGTGGCATCGGTGGCATCAGTCACCTCGCTGCGGCCTTCAGATTGCACTGCGAAAAGACGCCGCCAGCGCGGGTACAGGGCTGCACCGGACGCGGTGCCCAGCAGGTACACCGCCAGCAACACCGCTTGGCTGTAGACCGTGTTTTCGGTGACCTGGCTGAGCACCCGCACCGCCAACACCTCGTAACCGATACCCAACAGGCCGCTGCCGAACAGCAGGCTGGCCATGCCCAGACGCGGCACCACCGGGTCTCTCGCTCGCAGCGGTTCAGCGCGCAGGCGGGCAGGCAAAGCGTCACGCCACAAGCCCCAGGCCAGCAATGCGCACACCGCGTTGACCGCCGAGCAGCCCAGGCCCGTGCGCAGCACGCCGACTTGCGGCAGGGCCCAAAACACTGCCAGCAGCACACCCGCCACCGCGCCCAGCGTGTTGGCCGCGTAGAGACCGCCCAGGCCGACGACTACTCCTGAAGAACCTGCTGCGGGCTCATCTCGGCCCGCGCCATCCCGCTGGGCGCGAAGCACCCGTTCCAACGCCGGCAAGGTCGCCCCCATCGCCGCGGTTGTCGGCAGCAACAGCAAGCCGGGTAGCAAGAAGGCCACGCTCCAATGCCAGATTGGCGAGGGCTCGGGGCCGATCAACACGGCGCTGTGCGCCATCAAACTGGGGCCCGTCCAGCACAAGCCCAGACCCCACAGTGCCATCAGCAATTCGCAGCCGATGTACCAGCGCTGTGGCTGGGCGCTGCGCTCAATGGCCTGGCCCAAGGTCAGCGCGCCAAGCGCTAAGCCGGCAAAAAACGCGGCCATCGTCGCCAGCACCGCCAGCGCCTCGTGGCCTAACACCGCACTGAACTGGGCCGTCCACACCCATTGCCAGCCCAGCGCCGCAGCGCCAGACAGGCCCATCAACAAAAGTGCCCCAGTGCTGCGGCCAGTGCTGCGGCCAGCGGTAAGGCGCGGGCTCGGCGTGAGCCGATCAGATTCAAGTGTCACAGACACCTTGTGCAAGATCCATGAAAAAGCCCGACCGGGCGTGAACCCGGTCGGGAAAAATTGCCCCGACCGGCACGCGCCGGTTGGGCAAGCCATGCACTCTTGGGTCTACTTGACGCCAGCGACCTTGACGGAGTTGACAACCTCGACAAACACCGGGTTGCTGTAGAACCACAGGTCGGCCCAGGCGGCGACGTCGTAACTGGAAGTCTTTGCACCGACCGCCAGACCAGCCTTGTTGCCCGCCACTGCGAGCGTCAGATGCGCTGGGCAGGCTGCGTCGCTGCAAGCGATATTGCCGGCGGCATCGAAGTCCTTCAGCGGATTGCCGTTGGCATCGGTCTCGTAAGGCAAGTTGGCCGGCAGGTTGGTGCCGCGCAGGCGGAAATACTGCGAAGCCTTGACGCCCGAGACCCGGTAGCTCATTGTCAGCGTGCCGTCGGCGGCCGCCGTCCAGCCTGCCTTGTCAAACACCTTGACCACCTTGGTCGACGGGTTCACGGCCGCTGGCGTGCCCTTGTTGGC
>RGQD01000312.1 GCA_010030205.1 Betaproteobacteria bacterium | reverse complement strand
ACAGCGTTGTGTAGCTTTACGTGTAACTTTAATGCCAACGCCCAACTAAATCAACAACTTAGTTGGGCGTGCGTCTGTTTTGTGTAACTACAAAACCTATATAAATCAACAACTTAGGTAAGAGTTTCTACTCCCACTCAATCGTCGCCGGCGGCTTGCTCGACACGTCATAGGTCACGCGGTTGATGCCTCGCACCTCATTGATGATCCGGCTCGACACCCGCTTGAGCAAGGCATAGGGCAGTTCGGCCCAGTCGGCGGTCATGAAGTCGCTGGTCTGGACCGCGCGCAGCGCCACCACATAGTCGTAGGTGCGGCCGTCGCCCATCACGCCCACGCTCTTGATCGGCAGGAAGACGACGAAGGCCTGGCTGGTCAGGTCGTACCAGGTCTTGCCGGTGTGCGGATCGACCTCGCGCCGCAGTTCTTCGATGAAGATGTGGTCGGCGCGGCGCAGCAGGTCGGCAAACGCAGGCTTGACCTCGCCCAGGATGCGCACGGCCAAACCCGGGCCCGGGAAGGGGTGACGGTAGACCATCTCGTGCGGCAGGCCCAGCGCCACGCCGAGTTCGCGCACCTCGTCCTTGAACAGATCGCGCAGTGGCTCTAGCAGCTTCAGTCCCAGCGTGGCGGGCAGACCGCCGACGTTGTGGTGGCTCTTGATCGTGGCTTTCTTGGACTGGGTGCCGCCGCTCTCGACCACGTCCGGGTAGATCGTGCCTTGAGCCAGCCACTTGGCGCCACCTCGGTGGGCGTCGCCTTGCGCGGCCTGGAGCTTGCCGGCTTCGGCCTTGAACACCTCGACGAACTCGCGGCCGATGATCTTGCGCTTGGCCTCGGGGTCGGTCACGCCGGCCAAGTGGCCGAGGAACTGTGCGCTGGCGTCGACATGGATCACCCGGGCGTGCAGCTTGCCGGCAAACATTTCCATCACCATCGCGCCTTCGTTCAGACGCAGCAGGCCGTGGTCGACGAAGACGCAGGTCAGCTGGTCGCCGATCGCGCGATGGATCAGTGCCGCTGCCACGCTCGAGTCGACCCCGCCCGACAGGCCCAGGATCACCTCTTCGTCACCCACTTGCTCGCGGATCTTGGCCACCGCCTCGGCGATGTGGTCACGCATCACCCAGTCGGGCTGCGCAGCGCAGATCTCGAGCACAAAGCGCTCGAGCATCGCCTGGCCTTGCAAGGTGTGCGTCACCTCGGGATGAAACTGAACGGCGTAATAACGCCTTTCCTCATCGGCCATGCCTGCGATCGCGCAGCTCGGCGTGCTGGCCATTCGTTTGAAACCCGGCGGCATCGCGGTGACCTTGTCGCCGTGGCTCATCCAGACTTTGAGCATGCCATGGCCTTCGGCCGTCGTGTGGTCAGCGATGCCGTCGAGCAGCCGGGTGTGGCCATGCGCGCGCAACTCAGCGTAGCCGAACTCGCGGTGGTCGCTCCACTCGACCACCCCGCCGAGTTGGGTCGCCATCGTCTGCATGCCGTAGCAGATGCCCAGCACCGGGATGCCGAGCCGCCACAGCGCATCGGGCGCCCGCAGCTGCTGGTCTTCGTAAGTGCTGGCATGGCTGCCCGACAGGATCACCCCTTTCGGGGCGAAGTCGCGCAGGAACTGTTCGCTCACATCGCTGGGATGGATCTCGCAGTACACATGGGCTTCGCGCACCCGGCGCGCTATCAGCTGGGTGAGCTGCGAGCCGAAGTCCAGGATCAGGATCTTGTCGTGCATGATGGTTCAGACCGCAGCAGCGGTGGTGGGATTCGGCCGCGCATGGCGAAAGTGCCACAGCGCGACAAGGGTGGCGACGAGTTGCAGCACCGCGCAAAAGTAGAAAGGCAGGCCGATTCGCCAATCACCTGCGGGCAGGTGCGACACCATGCCCAGCAGCGGCGCACTGACCACGGGCGCGATCACCGCCATCAGGCTGTTCAATGCCGACACCGAACCCATGGTCTGGCCCTGGCTGCGGCTGTCGGCTGCGTTGGAAACAAGACTTTGAATCACCGCAGAAGCGCCGCCGCCCAGGATGTTGCCGAGCACGATGATCACGAACATCATCCAACCCTGGGTCGCGGCAGCAAAGGCGAAATAGGTCAGCGTGGAAGCCGTCAGCCCGACCAAGGCCAAGGTGCGCGCGGTGAACCGCAGCAATAAATGCTTGAGCAAAAGGCCCTGCACCAGCACCGACATCAGCCCGACCGCAAACAGCGCCCAACCGTTTTGTGCCGGCCCCCAGCCAAACTTGAAGCTGGTGTAGAGCACAAAACTGTTGTGCAGCGTGAACTGCGCCAGCGCCGTCAGGCCGATCACCACCACCAGCGATTCGACGCCTTGCAAGCGGCTCAAACCGCGCAGCGCGCGCAGCGGGCTGGCAGCGCGCCAGTCGAAAGGCTTGCGGCGCGCAGGCGGCAGCGATTCAGGCAGCACGAACCAGCCATACAGCCAGTTGAGCACCGCCAGCGCACCGGCGACGAAAAACGGCAGGTGTAAGTCGATAGACCCCAGCACACCGCCCATCACCGGGCCCAGCGTGAAACCCATGCCGAACATCGCGCCGATCAAGCCGAAGCGCCGGGCGCGCTCCTGCGGCGCGCTGATATCGGCCACATAAGCGTTGGCCACCGCCGCGTTGGCCTGCATCGCGCCGCTGAACAAGCGCACCACAATCAACATCCACAGCGCAGTGGCCAGGCCGGTGACGATGAAGCTCAGCGCCAGCCCCGAGAAACCCAGCAGCAGCACAGGTCGGCGGCCGTATTTGTCAGACAGCGCACCCAGCACCGGTGAGGCGAAAAAGTTGGCCACACCGAACGACAGCGCAACCGCGCCGAACCAGTAGGCCTGCTCGGTGGTCGAACTCGTGAACGTACCCACCAGCGGAGGCAGCACCGGCACGATCAGCCCGATGGCCATCATGTCGATCAGCACGGTGAGCAGGATGAAGATCATCGCCGGCTGTCGCCGACCCGGGGCCGCGTCGGACGAGCTCATTCCATGCGGTAGTTGGGCGCTTCCTTGGTGATCTGCACGTCGTGGACGTGGCTCTCACGGATGCCGGCCGATGAGATCTCGACGAACTGCGACTTGCTCTGCATCTCGACGATGTCAGCGCAGCCACAGTAATGCATCGAGGCGCGAAGCCCGCCGGCCATCTGGAAGATGATGCCCACGACCGAGCCCTTGTACGGCACCTGGCCCTCGATGCCCTCGGGCACTAGCTTGGTGGTGTTGGACTGGGCACTGCCGCCTTCCTGGAAGTAGCGGTCGGCCGAGCCCTGCTGCATCGCGCCTATCGAGCCCATGCCGCGGTAGCTCTTGTAGGTTCGGCCCTGGTACAGGATCACCTCGCCAGGCGCCTCTTCGGTGCCGGCAAAAGCGCCGCCCATCATCACGCTATCGGCACCTGCAGCGATGGCCTTGGCCAGGTCGCCCGAGAATCGAACGCCGCCGTCAGCGATCAGCGGCACGCCGCTGCCTTTGAGGGCCAGCGCGACCGAGTCGATCGCCATGATCTGCGGCACGCCCACGCCCGTGACGATGCGGGTGGTGCAGATCGAGCCTGGGCCGATGCCGACCTTGACCGCGTCGGCGCCGGCTTCGGCCAGCGCCAGCGCGGCCTCGCCAGTGGCGATGTTGCCGCCGATCACATCGACCTGCGGGTAGTGGCGCTTGACCCAGCGAACGCGGTCGATCACGCCGGCCGAATGGCCGTGCGCGGTATCGACCACCAGCACATCGACACCGGCCCGGACCAACAGCTCGACCCGTTCTTCGGTGTCGTCGCCCACGCCGACCGCAGCGCCCACGCGCAGCTTGCCGAGCGTGTCGCGCGCGGCGTTCGGAAAATCGGTCTGCTTGGTGATGTCCTTCACGGTCATCAGCCCGCGCAGCTCAAAAGCGTCGTTGACGACCAGCACCCGCTCGAGCTTGTGCTGGTGCATCAAGGCCTTGCCGTCCTCGATGGTCGCGGATTCGGGCACGACGACGAGCCTGTCGCGCGGCGTCATGATCCGGCGCACCGGCAACTCGAGTCGGGTCTCAAAGCGCAGGTCCCGACCCGTGATGATGCCCACCACGACGCCGTTCTCGACCACCGGAAAGCCTGAGATGCCGTGCTGGCGCGACAGCGCGATCACTGCATGCACCGGCAGATCGGGCGAGACGGTGATCGGGTCGCGCAACACGCCAGACTCATACCGCTTGACCCGCGCCACCTCGGCGGCCTGCTGCGCCGAACTGAGGTTCTTGTGCACGATGCCGATGCCGCCTTCCTGCGCGATGGCGATCGCCAAGCGGGCCTCGGTGACCGTGTCCATCGCGGCAGACACCAGCGGCAGGTTGAGTCGGATGTTGCGCGACAGCTGCGTCGCCAAGCAAGTGTCGCGGGGCAACACCTGGGAAAAAGCCGGCACCAACAACACGTCGTCGAAGGTAAGCGCTTTGCCTAAAAGGCGCATGAGGAAAGCTCCAGACCCAAAACAGGATTATACGGAGCGGCCCGCTCAGCGCCGGTTGACGCCGGTTGACGGCAGTGCGTGCTGCACCGGCTCAGCCGCGTGGCGACGCGCGACGCGTTGCTTTGCGCAGTCCGTCGCGCCGCAGCCTTTGCCGGCGCGCCTCCATCGGATCGATCAACAGCGGGCGCAACAACTCCAGCCGGTCACCGTCACTCAGCGTCTCGGCAGGCGCACACAGCCTGCCCCACAGCCCTAGACGCAGCCCGTCGCGCAGTTCGCCCGACCGATCGCCCGACCGATCGCCCGACCGATCGCCCGACCGATCGCCCAATAGATCGCCAAATCGATCGCCAAATCCACTGGCACGCAGCGCATCGCCCGCACTGGCGCCTACAGGCAAGCGCAGCGTCACGGTCTCGAGCACATGCGGCGCAGCGGCATAGACCAGTTCGACCGACATCAGCGCCGGCAACGCCGCAGCTTGAGGGTCAGCGTTCGCCATAGACCTGTTGGGCTCGCTGGACGAAGGAGTCGACGAAGGTGTTGGCCACCCGGTCAAACACAGGGCTGAGCACGGTCTCGAGCGCTCGGCTCGAGAACGCATAGCGCAGGTCGAACTCGACCCGGCAAGCCGCGCTGCCGGCAGCGCCTATCGGGATGAAGCGCCAGGTGCCGTCGAGGTCAGAGAACGGACCATCGACCAGCGCCATCACCACCGATTGGCCAGGCTGTTGGGTGTTGTGCGTGGTGAACGCGTGGCGAAGGCCGGCGTACTGCAGGTGCAGGCGCACGGTCATCCCATCCTCGACCCGTGCCAACACCTCAGCCTTCTCGCACCAGGGCAGGAAATCGGGATAGGACTCGACCGTGGTGACC
>RGQD01000311.1 GCA_010030205.1 Betaproteobacteria bacterium | reverse complement strand
GCCCCCGTGGGGATCAAGCAAAGTGGCAAAGCCACATTTGCTTGTGAGCGTCTATGCATGATGAGGTCCATGGTGGGAGGGTTTGGGCGTCAGGGTTCGCAGCAGGCGCCGCCGCAATTGGGGTGGTCGCGCAAAAAGCAGCCGCAGGTGGGGAAATCGGATCCATCATGCCAAGCTATCGCCGCCTGCAAGCCGGTGAAAACCCGA
Source organism: Betaproteobacteria bacterium (assembly GCA_010030205.1). GTDB lineage: Bacteria > Pseudomonadota > Gammaproteobacteria > Burkholderiales > Burkholderiaceae_C > Pseudaquabacterium. The sequence continues at coordinate 5,215 of RGQD01000311.1, read as the reverse complement.
TCTGCCCGAGGTGTTGGCGTCGAGCAGCGGTGGCGTCCCGGCATTGCTTGACGCTTGCCGACATCTGGGCAATGATTGAACCAAACTCTGAAAACTGTCCAGCGTCGTTCTGACCTTGGCATTTGAGAGATTCGATTCAGGAAGATCGCTTTGTCCACTATTCGCGATATCCGCTTTATCGAGCTGTCGGCGCCGCTGGCCGAAGGCCGGGCTTACGGCATGGCCAAGTCGCTGACGACGGCGCGGCAGACCACGCTGGTCGTGATCGACACCCAGGACGGGGCCGTCGGTGTCGGCGAGGCCTGGGGCATGCCAGCGGTCAACCAGGCTTACCTGCCCTTGCTCAAAGGCTATTTGCTGGGTGTCGATGTCGCGGATGTCGAGCTTGTCTTTGCCCGTATCCTGGCTCGGCACTACCATTTCGGCCTGCAGAACTCGATGATGGGCTGCATCAGCGGTATCGACATCGCTGCCAAGGACGCACTGGGCAAGGAACTCGGTGTGCCGCTGTGCCGTCTGATCGGCGGACGCGGGGCGTCGTCGGTGCCGGTCTATGCATCCGGTGGCTACCTCACCGAGCACCCGGAACGCGACTTCGCGCCGCAGATCGAGGCCATCGCCGCCAGCGGCCACCCGTCGGTGAAGATCAAGATTGGCCTGGGCCCTGCGTCCGACCTGGCGCGTGTCGAGCAGGCGCGCCGTATCCTGGGGCCGGATGTCGACCTGATGGTCGACATCAACACCAATTACACGCTGGATCTGGCCAAGGCTTCGCTTGCGGCCCTGGCGCCGCACCGCATTTCCTGGGTCGAGGAGCCGCTGTCACCGCAGGACATCACGGGCTACGAGTTGCTGCAGCGCTGCAGCCCGGTGCCTGTGGCCACTGGCGAGGCGCTGTACACGGTGTTCGATTTCCAGCGCTTGTTCGAGCGCCGCGCGGTCGATGTGGTGCAGCCTGATCTCACCTTGTGCGGTGGTTTTTGGCAGGCCCGGCGCATCGCCGACATGGCTGAACTGCACCATGTCCGGTTGTCGCCCCATGTCTGGGGTTCGGGCATCGGGCTCGCCGCAGCGGTGCACTTCGTTGCGTCCCGCCCGCCGTCTCCTCAGGCCCAGAACCCGCCATGGCCGACGCTGGTGGAATACGACGTCGGCGAGAACCCGCTGCGCGAGGGCTTGCTGAAGAACCCGCTGCTGGCCCGCAACGGTCTGGTCGAGGTGCCGAGCGGTCCGGGCCTTGGCATCGAGATCGATTGGGACGTCGTGGCACGGTATGCCGCCAAGTGATGCGCCAGCACGGCAATCTGCGGTACTGGATGTCAAGGACCTGAAGGTCTTCTTCCCGACCGACGACGGGCTTGTCAGAGCGGTCGATGGCGTGACATTTTCGGTCAACGCCGGTCAGACGCTGGCCATCGTCGGCGAATCCGGTTCCGGCAAATCGGTCACCGCGTTGAGCGTGATGCGGCTGGTCGAACGCGCCGGGGCTCGCATTGCCGGCGGCAGCATCGTGTTGACCCGACCCGATGGCTCATCGAGTGAGCTGACGAGCTTGAGCGAGCCAGAGATGGCCAGGCTGCGCGGCCGCGAGATCGCGATGGTGTTCCAGGACCCGATGTCCAGCCTCAACCCGGTGTTCCCGGTCGGTGACCAGATCGGCGAGCCGCTGCGCATCCACCGAGGCCACTCGCGGCTAGAGGCCAGGCTCGCAGCCGTCGAACTGCTGGCGCTGGTCGGCATGTCTGATCCGCTGCGCCAGGTCGATGCCTTTGCCCATCAGTTGTCGGGCGGCATGCGCCAGCGGGTGATGCTGGCAGCGGCACTGGCCTGCGATCCGATGTTGTTGATCGCCGACGAACCGACCACTGCGCTGGACGTGACGGTGCAGGCCCAGATCATCGACTTGCTGCGTGAACTGCAGCAGGCCCGGCACATGGCGATGATCTTCATCAGCCACGACCTGCATCTGGTGCGTGACGTGGCCGACCGGGTGGCGGTGATGTATGCCAGCCAAGTGGTCGAAGAAGGGCCGGTTGATGCCGTGCTGGGACGTCCGGCCCATCCTTACACCCAGGCCTTGTTGTCCTGCATTCCACGGCGCGGTGAACTGCGGGGCCGCACGCAGCGCATGCAGCCCATCCCGGGCAGCATGCCAAGCGCGATCTCCGCGCCGGCGGGATGTCGGTTCCACGCGCGCTGCGCCCATGCCCGGCCGGTCTGTCTGGCAGCGATGCCGGTGTTGCAGACGGTGGCGCCGGCTTGGTCGACACGCTGTGTCCGCTGGCAGGAGTTGACGCCGTGAACGCAATGCCCGGCGCAGCGGGCGAAGCGGGCGAAGCGGGCGAAGGGGCTGCCGTGCCCTTGCTGCGCGCGCATCACCTGGCCAAGCATTTCGCGGGTTCAGGGGCCGTGGTGAGAGCGGTCGAGGACTTGTCGTTCGAGCTCGCAAAGGGCGAGGTGCTGGGTCTGGTCGGCGAGTCAGGGTCGGGCAAGTCGACCTTGGGCCGCTTGTTGCTGCGACTGATCGAGCCCACCCAGGGCCGTGTCGAGATCGACGGCGTCGACATCAGCGCGCTCAAACCGACCCCGCTGCGCCAGTTTCGACGCCACATGCAGATGGTCTTTCAAGACCCCTACGGCAGCCTGAATCCGCGCATGAAGGTCGGCGATGCCTTGACTGAGGTCTTGCTCTTGCACGGCATGAGTTCGCGCTCGACGGCTCGTGACGATGCTGTTCGGCTGTTGGGCCAGGTCGGGCTGAGCGCCGATTTTCTGGACCGGTATCCGAGGGCTTTCTCCGGCGGGCAACGCCAGCGCATCGCCATCGCGCGGGCGCTGGCGCCGCAGCCTCGTTTGCTCATCGCCGATGAACCGGTGTCGGCACTGGATGTGTCGGTGCAGGCCGAAGTCGTCAACCTGCTGAAGGATTTGCAGCAGTCGCTTGGGCTGTCGATGGTCTTCATCAGCCACGACCTGTCGGTGGTCGAGACGATTGCGGACCGGGTCATGGTGCTGTATCTCGGGCGGCCGATGGAGCTGGCGCCGACGGCGTCGCTCTACGACCGCCCCGCGCACCCTTACACCGCTGCGCTGCTCGCGGCTGTGCCTGGCGCCGGCCGCGACAAGCGGCGAATCATGCTCAAAGGTGAGGTGCCTAGCGCTGCGGCGCCGCCGTCGGGCTGTGTCTTGCGCACCCGCTGCCCGTTCGCGATCGATCGCTGTGCCCGCGAGCTGCCCGCTTTGCGCCAGGTCGGGCCTGGCCACTACAAAGCCTGTTTGCGCGATGACCTCGAACTCTGAACACTTGGTCGCCAAGCCTGTATTGCGCGCCGGCCAGACCGTGATCGTCGCAGGCGGGCGCGGCTTTGTCGGCTCGCAACTCGTTCGGGCGCTGTTGGGCTCAGGATGCCGGGTGCATGTGCTCGGACCCACGATGGACTGTGATCTGCTGGCCGATCTGGACGGGCAGTTCGGCAGCATCGATTGCCGCATCGAAGACCAAAGCGCTGTGCGCGCTGCGCTGTCCGCGATCGCACCTGCCGCAGTCGTTGTCTGCTCGGCATTTGGCGCTGGCGGCGAAGGTTTGATGCGCGCCAGTGAGGGCGACCCCGACCAGGCTTTCTCGACCAACGTCGATGGACTGCGCCGCATGCTCAGCGCCGCGCGCGAGTCCGGCGTCGCACAGTTGTTGTGGACCAGTTCAACGACGGTGTACGGCGACGCCAGCGGCTATGGCCCCGACCGTGTCGACGAGTCCGCACCCAAGCGGCCCGCAACGCTTTACGGACTGACCAAGCAACTGGCCGAGGCGGTGAGTGAATTCGCCATGCAGCGCGACGGTTTCCCGGCGATCGGTCTGCGGCTGCCGCTGGTGCTCGGACCAGGGCTGTGGTACCGCGGCGCGGCCGCATCGCTGGTGGCGATGATCCGCGCTGCACGCCCCGGCGCCCGCCACGAGATCGACTTTCACGACCAGGCTATCGACTTGATGCATGTCCGGGACGCGGTCGCGGCCATGCTGCGGGTGCTCTGGCACGACGGCCCGCTGGCCCCGGTCTACAACGTCAACGGCTTCACGACCCGGGTCAGCGACATGATCAAGACCTTGACCGAACTCGTGCCTGGCTTCAGCGTGGATTTTCGCCAGCAGCGGCCTGAGCGCTTGTTCCCGCTGATCGACGACCAGCGTTTTCGGCGTGACACGGGTTTTGCCCCAGAAGCCGACTTGCGGCGACTCCTGCTCGACACCATTGTTTCCGAATGAGGCGATCCCCACGATGATTGAACAACGATTGAAGCAACTGGGCTTGGAACTGCCTGAAGCGGCCAAGCCCTCTTTCAACTATGTGCCCGTCACCTTGCATGCCGGCGTGGCCTATGTCAGCGGACAGTTGCCCAAGGTTGACGGCGAGGTCCGACTCTTCGGCAAGGTCGGCGCGCAGGTCACGCTGGCGCAAGCCCGCGAACAGGCGCGCATTTGCGTGCTGCAGGCGCTGGCTTGCTTGTCCGCCGAATTGGGTGATCTTTCGCGCGTGACGCGTGTGCTCAAGGTCACTGGTTTCGTCGCGTCGGCGCCCGGTTTCAACGACCAGCCCAAGGTGATAGACGCCGCGTCGGACCTGCTGGTTGAAGTGTTCGGACCGCTCGCCCGCCACGCCCGCTCGGCAGTGGGCGTGGCGGAGTTGCCGCGCAATGCGGCGGTTGAAATCGAGTTCGTGCTGGCGTATGACGCCTGAAGCCTTGGCGGTCGCGACAGACCGTCACCACCCCTATCACTACAGGAGAACCCCATGATCAAGACAACGCAAACCCATCGTCTGCGGCGCGCGGCTGCCAGCATCTTCTTGACCGGTGCCGCACTGCTCGCGGCGCCCAGCCAGGCGGCCGACACCGATCTGTATGGTCCGGTTGCCGCCAACGCGGTGCAGGGCGGCACGCTCAATTTCGGCTCGCTGGTCGAGCCGCCGGGTCTAGACCCCTACCACCAGGGGTCGGACGCACGCATCCGATTCACCGTGCTGATGTACCAGGGCTTGTTCTACGAAGGTGCAGACGGCCGCGCATTGCCGCTGCTCGCCGAGAGCTATGAGACATCGCCGGATGGCCTGACCTACACGATGAAGATCCGCAGCGGCGTGAAGTTCCACACCGGCGCGGCGATGACGGCCAAGGATGTCGCTTACAGCTACAACTATTTGCGCGACCCCAAGAGCGG
>RGQD01000032.1 GCA_010030205.1 Betaproteobacteria bacterium | reverse complement strand
CTGATGCCCGCCCTGATGCCCGCCCTGGTGCCCGCGCCGATGGCAGCCGCAGCATCGGCGAGTGGCGCCGCCGCTTTCGAGTGGCCGCCGTCGACCCAGATGAACTACCGGCTCAGTGGTTACTACCGCGGTGCGATAGACGGCAGCGCCCGGGTCGAATGGCTGCGCTCTGGCCAGCGCTACCAAGTCAGAATGGGCACCTCGGTGGGACCGATGCTGTCGCGCAATATCGTCAGCGAAGGTGAGATTGGTGCTGCCGGGTTGGTGCCGCGTCGATTCGACGGTGAGCAGAAGGTCTTGTTCCGCGCTGCGCGGCGTTGGTCGCTGCGCTTCGCACCTGATCGCGTCGTGCTGTCCGATGGCCGCGAGGTCGACACCTTGCCCGGTGCGCAGGACGAGGCCAGCCAGTTCGTGCAGCTCACCTGGTTGTTCAGCACGCAGCCCGAGCGGCTGCAAGTGGGCCAGACGGTTGAGCTGCCGCTGGCCATCAGCCGCAAGCTCGAACGCTGGATCTACGACGTGGTGGCCGAGGAGTTGCTGCAGTTTTCGTTCGGCGCTGTGCCGACTTTTCATGTCAAGCCTCGGCGTGAGGCCAGCGGCGGCGACCTCAGCGCAGAGATCTGGTTCGCACCGACGCTGCAATACCTGCCCGTGCGCATCCTGATCCGCCAACCACCGGACAGCTGGGTCGACCTGAGCTTGATCTCGCCGCCCTTGCAGGCATCGGCTGTGCCGCCAGCGCGCTGACGATCCAGGGCTTTGGGGTAGATTGCTGGCACCACTTCAACCCAGGCCCACCATGACTTACGAAAATATCCTCACCGAACTTCGCGGTGACGGCAATTGCCGCACCGGACTGATCACCTTGAACCGTCCGAAAGCGCTCAACGCGCTGAACGACGAGCTGATGGACGAGCTGGGTGCCGCGCTCAAGGCTTTCGACGCCGATCCGGGCGTCGGCTGCATCGTGATCACCGGCGGCGACAAGGCATTTGCTGCAGGGGCCGACATCAGCGTGTTGGCCAAGCACAGCTTTGTCACCGCTTACACCGAGGACCTGGTCACTCGCAATTGGGAGGCCATACGCTCGGTGCGCAAGCCGGTGATCGCCGCGGTAGCAGGTTTTGCGCTGGGTGGTGGTTGCGAGTTGGCGATGATGTGCGACATCGTCATCGCAGCCGACAACGCCAAGTTTGGCCAGCCCGAGATCAAGCTCGGCATCATTCCCGGCGCCGGCGGCACCCAACGTCTGCCGCGTGCGGTTGGCAAGTCCAAGGCGATGGACATGGTGCTGACCTCGCGCATGATGGAGGCTGCCGAGGCCGAGCGAGCGGGGCTGGTGTCGCGCGTCGTGCCGGCCGACAGACTGCTCGATGAGGCGCTGGCTGCGGCTCAGGTCATCAACCGCCTGGGCGGGCCCAGCATGATGGCGGCCAAGGAGTGTGTGAACCGTGCTTTCGAGGGCACGCTGGCCGATGGTGTGATGTACGAGCGCAGGTTGTTCCATGCGCTGTTCGGCACCGAGGACCGGCAAGAAGGCATGGATGCCTTTCTCAACAAGCGCAAGCCCGAGTTCACCCGGCGCTGAACAGCCGCCGAAGTGCCTACGGGGCTCTCTTTCTGGGCCGCCGGTGGCCACCCCCCAGTCTAGTGAACGGGCTCGCAGCGCCTGAAACTTCTCAGGATTTGCTTTCACAAGCCCGTGTAAGTCTCTATTTTTAAATGCCTATTGGCCTTGTTTTTGACTTTCAAGACCAAGGCTAAGTGATTGATTTTATTGATTGTTTCTAGCGCTCACAGCTGCCAGGCCCCGTTTTTTACGATAAAGTGGGGCATCGTGGGATTTAGTGGGCGAAAGTGGCGCAATTCGTTTTTCAAGGCGCGTCTGCATTGACGCTGGATGGCAAGGGGCGCATGGCTGTCCCGGTTCGCCATCGCGATGCCTTGGCCGCTTTGTCTGACAACCAGCTCACGCTGACCCAGCACCCGGTGGGTTGTCTGCTGGTTTTTCCGCGCCCGAACTGGGAAAGTTTTCGGACCCAGTTGCTCGGTCTGCCGATGGAGGCCGACGGCTGGCGGCGCTTTTTTGTCGGCAGCGCGGTCGATGTCGAGGTCGATTCGGCGGCGCGTTTGCTGGTGCCGCCAGAGTTGCGGGCGATGGCCGGGCTCGACAAGGATGTGCTGTTGCTGGGCATGGGCCAGCGACTCGAGCTGTGGGACGCCAGCCGTTACGCCGCACACCAAGCCCAGGTGATGGCCGCGGGCATGCCCGACGCGATCAAGAGCTTCGTCTTCTGATGGCCGAGGACACCGACTGGCAGCACCGGACCGTCTTGCTGAGCGAGGCGATCGACGCGGTGGTCCACCGCGCCGACGGTGTCTATGTCGACGGCACTTACGGTCGCGGCGGCCACAGCCGCGCACTGCTGGCGCGCTTGGCGCCGACCGGACGTTTGCTGGCTTTCGACAAAGACCTGGAGGCGGTGGCGGCAGGCCAGGTCTTGGCGGCCACCGACGGGCGTTTCGCGATCCTCCACGACAGCTTTGCCGACATGGCCGAGGCGCTGGCTGCGCGCGGCTTGAGCCGGGTCGACGGCGTGTTGCTCGACCTGGGCGTGAGCTCGCCGCAGATCGACAACCCCGAGCGGGGGTTCAGCTTCCGCTTCGATGCGCCGCTTGACATGCGAATGGACACCAGCTGCGGCGAAACCGCGGCGGATTTTCTGGCCCGCGCCTCAGAGCGCCAAATAGTGGAGGTCATCCGTGACTACGGCGAAGAACGGTTTGCTGTACCGATTGCAAAGGCGATTGTTGCTGGCCGGGAAGGCGGCGCAGCGCTTCGAACCACTTTCGAGCTGTCCCAAATCGTGGCTCGTTCGGTCAAGACCCGTGAGCCGGGCCAAAACCCCGCCACGCGCACTTTTCAAGCGCTTCGGATTCACGTCAATGCCGAGCTCGAAGCGCTGGAGCGGGGACTGAGCGCCGCGCTGGGCCTGTTGACACCCGGCGGGCGGCTGGCAGTGATCAGTTTTCACTCGCTCGAAGACCGCATTGTCAAGACCTTCATCGCACGCGAGAGCCGCGAGCAGGTTGACCCACGCGCGCCCAGCTTGTACGCCCCACCCAAGGTGATGAAGCTGGTCGCGCTCGGCCGCATCAAGGCCTCGGAAGGCGAGGTGCGGGCCAATCCGCGCGCCCGTTCGGCCACCTTGAGGGTGGCTGAGCGCAGTGCTGTGCAGGACGGTCCAGCATGATGCGTTGGAACATTCTGCTGCTGCTCGCGTTGACTGCCAGCGCGCTGTTGCTGGTCAAGACGGCGTATGACGCGCGGCGCTTGTTCAGTGAGATCCACCGCGCCGAGACCGAGGCGCTGCGACTCGAAGGCGACCATCGGCGACTGGAGGCCGACCGGCAACTGCAGGCCACCAATCTGCGGGTCGAGCGCACGGCGCGCGAGCGCTTGAAGATGAGCACCGCGACGCCAGCGGTGACGATGTACGAAGGCCAGCAAGGATCGCCAACCGGTGCGGCAATCGGACGTGCGGGGGCCGGTTGGTGAGGAAGCCGTCTAACCCTGCCAGTGTGCGTGGTGTCAACTACGCCAGCAGCCCCTTGCTGGCGAGCAAGACGCCCAAGTGGCGCAGTCGCCTGGTCGTCGCGGCGGTCGGTCTGGGCTTTGCCGGATTGCTCGGACGCGCTGGCTACATCCAGGTCATCGGACCCGACTTCTTCCAGAAGGAAGGCGAAAAGCGCTACGCCCACACGTTGGAGGTACCCGCCACGCGTGGGCGCATTGTCGACCGCAGCGGACAGTTGCTCGCCACCAGCGTGCCGGTGCCCAGTGTCTGGGCGATCCCCAAGGAGTTTCAAGCCAACGTCGGTCAACGCGCCCAGCTTGCACAACTGCTGAGCATGGCGCCGCAGGACCTCGAGGCCAAGCTGACCAGCGGTAGCAGCAATTTCGCCTGGCTGAAGCGCCAGGTCGAGACCGATGCTTGGACCAAGATCCAGGCCTTGGGGCTCAAAGGGCTGCACCAGAGCCGCGAATACCGGCGGCGCTATCCCGAGGGCGAGTCGGCGGCGCATGTGGTGGGTTTCACCAACATCGAGGACCAGGGCCAAGAGGGCATCGAGCTGGCGTTCCAGAAGCAGCTGCAAGGCCACAACGGCGCTCGCGGCGTTCTGCAAGACAGGCTTGGCCGGGTGATCGAAGACCAGGGCACCCACATCGAGCCGACCGATGGCGCCGAGATCGCGCTGTCGGTCGATGCCAAGGTCCAGTACTTTGCCTACCGGCGTGTCCGCGACGCGGTGGCCGAGCACAAGGCCAAGGCCGGCAGCGTGGTGGTGCTTGATGTCCAGACCGGTGAAGTGCTGGCGTTGGCTAATTTCCCTAGCTATGACCCGGGCGAGCGTGGCCGGCGCAGTGGCGAGCAACTGCGCAACCGTGCGTTGACCGACATCTTCGAGCCCGGTTCGACGATGAAACCGCTGGTCATGGCGCTGGCCTTGGAGACCGGCCGCATCAAAGCCGAGACTGTGCTGAACACCGCCGCGGGCAGCGTGGTGGTCGGCGGCATCTCGATCAAGGATGCGCATGGCCACGCGGCGCTGTCAGCACGCGAGGTGATCCAGAAGAGCAGCAACATCGGCATCGTGCGCATCGCGATGACGATGCCGCCGCGCGAGCTGTGGGAGCTGTACTCGGCGGTGGGCTATGGCCAGAAGCCGCAGATCAGCTTTCCTGGCGCCGTGACAGGCCGGCTGCGGCCCTACAAGACCTGGCGGCCCATCGAGCAAGCGACCATGGCCTACGGCTACGGTTTGTCGGCGTCCTTGTTGCAGATGGCGCAGGCCTATACCGTCTTCGCCCGCGACGGCGAAGTGGTCCCGGTCAGCATGCTCAAGCAGGACCACCCGGTCACTGGCAGGCGGGTGCTGTCGGCGCAAACCGCGCAGGAAATCCGCACCATGCTGCAATTGGCCGCAGGCCCGGGCGGCACTGGCCCGCTGGCGCAGACCATGGGCTATTCGGTCGGTGGCAAGACAGCAACAAGTACCGGTCCTGGTTTGTCGGCATGGCGCCCATCGGCAAGCCGCGGATCATCGTTGCGGTGATGGTCGATGAACCGACCAACGGCAAGTACTTCGGCGGCGATGTGGCCGCGCCGGTGTTCAGTCAAGTGGTCCAGCAGACGCTTCGCATGATGAATGTTCCCCCCGATCTCGATGTCAAGTCGGGCGTGGTGGCCAATGCGGTGCCGGCCGAGCAGGAGAGCTTTTGATGGCGCGCACGTTGTCAGGCGTCACCGAGGCCAGGACTTGGCTGACCCAGCGCCTGGGCGAGTCAGGCGTTGACCGGCTGCGCACCGACAGCCGGCTGTTGCGGCCAGGCGATGCCTTCATCGCTTGGCCAGGCCATGCCAGCGATGGCCGCCGCCATGTGCGCGCGGCGCTGGCCGCCGGCGCTGCGGCCTGTTTGGTCGAGGCCGAGGGCGTCGAGGCCTTTGACTTTGATAGCAGCGACCCGCGTGTTGCCGGCCTTTCGGGCCTGAAGGCCGCGACCGGCCCGCTGGCTGCGTCCTGGTTTGGTGAGCCAGCCAGCGCTGTGCAGGTGATCGCTGTGACGGGCACCAACGGCAAGAGCAGCACAGCCTGGTGGACGGCGCAGGCGCTGTCCGCATTGGGCCAGCGCTGCGGCTTGGTCGGCACGCTCGGGATTGGCGAGCCGCCGCTGCAGGACTCGCCGTCGACGCTGGTTCACAACGGCCTGACCACACCCGACCCGGTCACATTGCAACTCGCATTGCGCCGCATGGCCGACGCCGGTTTTGCCGCCTGCGCGGTCGAGGCGTCGTCGATCGGCCTGGCCGAGCAGCGCTTGGCCGGTACGCAGATCGCGGTCGCACAGTTCAGCAACTTCACCCAAGACCATCTCGATTACCACGGCGACATGGCGGCTTACTGGGCCGCCAAACGCACACTGTTCAGCTGGCCCGGACTGCGGACTGCGGTGGTCAACCTCGACGACCCGCAGGGCGCTGCGCTGGCGCGCGACTGCGCTGACGCCCGACTCGACCTGTGGACCACCGCCGTGGCTGGCAAGGCGCGCCTGCAGGCCAGCGATCTGGGCTATGTCGACGGTGGCCTGGCGTTCACCGTGGTCGAGGGACAGGCAAGGCTGGCGGTGCGCAGCCGCCTGGTCGGCGATTTCAACGTCAGCAATTTGTTGGCGGTGCTTGGCGCGCTGCGCGCGCTGGGGGTGGATCTGGAGCGCGCGGTGGCGGTGCTGCCGCGGCTCACGCCAGTGCCAGGACGAATGGAGCGCGTCGCTGCCCGGCCCGGCCAGCCCGAAGTGGTGGTCGACTTTGCCCACACGCCAGATGCGCTCGACAAGGCATTGACCGCATTGCGCCCGCTGGCTGACGCACGCGGCGGCAGGCTGTGGTGCTTGTTTGGCTGTGGCGGCAACCGCGACGCCAGCAAGCGGCCGCTGATGGGCGCGATGGCCGGGCGCTTGGCCGACCGTGTCGTGTTGACCAGCGACAACCCGCGTGACGAAGACCCCGCAGCGATCTTGGCGCAGATTCGCGCCGGTGTTGCCGATGGGGTGCCTGTCGAGGTGATCGAAGACCGCCGTGCCGCGATCGACCGCGCGATCGACCAAGCTGGCGCCGCTGACCTGCTGCTGCTGGCGGGCAAGGGCCATGAGGACTACCAAGAGTTGGCGGGTGTCAAACGGCCTTTCGTCGACCAGCAGATCGCCTCACAAGCGCTTGCGCGAAGGGGTTTGCAGTGACCGCGATGATGACGCTGGCCCAGTCCCAGGCCATGCTGCCCGGGTCGACGCTGGTCGGTGACGGCGCAACACCGCTGCTGCGTGTGCACAGCGACACCCGCAGCTTGCAGGCGGGTGACTTTTTTGTTGCGCTGAGCGGCGAGCGCTTCGATGCCCACGACTACCTGGATCAAGCCCGCGCCGCAGGCGCTGTCGCGGCACTGGCTGAGCGAGGACTGGCCGAGTCCGGCCTGCCGGGGCTGTTGGTGCCTGACACCTTGGTCGCGCTGCAGCAACTCGCAGCGGCCTGGCGGGCCCGGATGAAACTGGCACTGATCGCGGTGACGGGCAGCAACGGCAAGACCACTGTGACGCAGATGATCGCGTCTATCCTGCGCGCCTGGGTTGGCGACGCTGCATTGGCCACCGCCGGCAACTTCAACAACCACATCGGCCTGCCGCTGACCGTGCTGAGACTGAGGCAGGACGCGGTGGTCTGGCACCGCATTGCGGTGTTGGAAATGGGCATGAACCACCCCGGCGAGATCGCGCAGCTCGCGGCCATTGCCCAAGCCACCGTGGCCCTGGTCAACAATGCCCAGCGCGAGCACCAGGAGTTCATGCACACGGTGCAAGCCGTGGCGCAGGAGAACGGCGCGGTGATCACGGCGCTGGCGGCCGATGGCATCGCGGTCTACCCGGCCGACGATGCCCATGCTGCGGTCTGGCGTGCGCTGGCCGGTGCCCGCCGCAGCATCAGCTTTGCGCTCACCGGCGCTGCCGATGTGACGGTGGAAGCGACATCGTCGCCAGTCTGGGTCAGTGATGCCGATGGCGGCCATTGGCAGCTGCGCGTGCAGACCCCTGTAGGCGCTGCCGGCTTGCAACTGCACATCCCTGGCCGCCACAACTTGCACAACGCGCTGGCGGCCACCGCCGCCGCGCTGGCTGCGGGTGTTCCGTTGACTGCCGTGGCGCAGGGCCTGGCCAGCTTTCGTCCGGTGGCTGGCCGCTCGCGTCTGCTGCCGCTGCGCTGGGCCGGCCGTGATGTCAGCCTGGTGGACGACAGCTACAACGCCAACCCCGATTCGGTGCGTGCCGCCATCGACGTGCTGGCCGCGCTGCCCGGCCCGCGCTGGCTGGTGTTGGGCGACATGGGCGAGGTTGGCGACCGCAGCCCTGTGTTCCATGCCGAGGTCGGTGCTTATGCACGTGCCGCAGGTATCGAAAAGTTTTGGGCCGTCGGGCCGGCCTGTGTTCATGCGGCAACGGCTTTCGGGCCAGGCGCGCTGCACTTCACCGACGCGCCGGCGGTGATTGCCGCCATCGCGCAAGCCCCTGCGGTCGGCGCTGTACTGGTCAAGGGATCGAAATTCATGCACATGCCCACGGTGGTGGCGGCCCTGCAGCAGCAGGCTTTGGAAGGGCTTGACCATGTTGCTTAGTCTGAGTCAGTGGTTGCTGGCGCAGTTTCCCGAATGGGGATTTTTGCGCGTGTTCCAGTACCTGACCTTTCGCGCCGTGATGTCGGCGATGACAGCCCTGTTGATCGGCCTGTCATTTGGCCCGATGGTGATCCGCAAGCTCACCGAGTTGAAGATCGGTCAGCCGATCCGCGACTACGGATTGCAGTCGCACCTGGTCAAGAGCGGCACGCCGACCATGGGCGGCGTGCTGATCCTGATCGGCGTGGGCGTGTCCACGCTGCTGTGGTTCGATTGGAGCAACCGCTTTGTCTGGGTCGTGATGCTGGTGACCTTTGGTTTTGGCGCGGTGGGTTGGGTCGATGACTGGCGCAAAGTGGTCAACAAAGACCCCGAGGGCATGCGTTCGCGCGAGAAGTTCTTCTGGCAGTCGCTGATCGGCGGCGTCGCTGCGCTCTACCTGGCGTTCTCGGTGTCGGAGACGACCAACCTGAGGGTGCTGGAGTTGTTCGTGCGTTGGATTCAAAGCGGGTTTTCCAACGATCTGCCGCCCAAGGCCGACCTGATGCTGCCGTTTTTCAAGACCGTCAGCTATCCACTGGGGGTGTACGGCTTCATCGCGCTGACCTACTTCGTGATCGTGGGCACCAGCAACGCGGTGAACTTCACCGACGGGCTCGACGGTCTGGCGATCATGCCGGTCGTGATGGTGGGCAGCGCACTGGGCATCTTTGCCTATGTCGTTGGCAATTCGGTTTACAGCAGGTACTTGTTGTTTCCCTACATTCCGGGGGCCGGTGAACTGTTGATCTTCTGCGGTGCATTGGCCGGCGCAGGGCTGGCTTTTCTCTGGTTCAACGCCCACCCGGCGCAGGTGTTCATGGGCGACGTGGGTGCGCTCGCGCTGGGCGGCGGCCTGGGCACGGTCGCGGTGATCACCCGGCAGGAGATCGTGCTCGGTGTGATGGGCGCGGTCTTCGTCGCCGAGGTCTTGTCGGTGATGCTGCAGGTGGGCTGGTTCAAGTACACCAGAAAGCGCTTTGGCGTGGGTCGGCGCATCTTCAAGATGGCGCCACTGCACCATCATTTCGAGAAGAGCGGCTGGACCGAAACCCAGGTCGTGATCCGGTTCTGGATCATCACGATGCTGCTGTGCCTGGTCGGTCTGGCCAGTCTGAAGCTGCGGTGATCGTGACATGAAGCCACTGGCTGACCTCCGCGTGCTGGTGCTGGGCCTCGGAAATTCCGGCCTGGCAATGGCGCGTTGGTGCGCCAGCCGGGGCGCAAAGGTTCAGGTCTGGGATTCGCGCGAAGACCCGCCCCAGGCGGCGGTGCTGCGCGACACCTTGCCCGAGGTCGGCCTGCGCAGCGGGCTGCCGGGTGTGGCCGACCTCGCTGGCGTGCAACTGCTGCTCAAGAGCCCGGGCCTGGCGCCCGGCGATGAGCGGATCGCGCCCTTGCTGGCTGCCGCTCAGGCTCAGGGCATTGTGGTGGCCGCAGAGCTAGACCTTTTTGTCGCTGCGCTGGCAGAGCTCAAGGCAGAGCGAGGATATTCACCCAAGCTGTTAGCGATCACCGGTACCAACGGCAAGACAACGACCACCGCGATGTGTGCTTTGCTCGTGGGTCGATGCGGTATTCGGGTCGCGGTGGCCGGCAACATCGGGCCGACGATGCTCGACACCCTGGCCCAGGCGCTGGCCTTGGAGCCGGTACGTCCCGCCCAGGTTGAAGAGGCTGGCATGCTGGCCACAGCTTGCAAAACGCTAATCGACGCGTCAATCGACACGTCAAGCGCCGGGTCGATCGAGTCGACGACCAAGGTCGCTGATCCCTGTCTAGCTAAGCTGTCGCCCGGCCCGACCGCCGATGCGGCCGATGCAGCCGATGCAGCCGATGAGCTTGCGGCCGTGGATCCGGAGCCTTCGCCCAGCGTGCCTGCCGGACCGATATTCGAGCACTTGCCCGAGGTCTGGGTGCTCGAATTGTCGAGTTTCCAGCTCGACAACGTGCAGGGTTTCGAGCCAAACGCCGCGACCGTGCTCAATCTCAGCCCGGACCATCTGGATTGGCATGGCTCGATGCACGCTTACGTTACGGCCAAGGCCAAGGTCTTTGGCGAGCGAAGCGTGATGGTCATCAACCGCGATGACCTGCAGGTCGAAGCCATGGTCCCCGCGCCTGTTCTCGTCAAAGGCGGCCGAGGCCGACCGACCCGATCGGTCGGTCGCAAGGTGTTTCGTTTCGGACTTGATGCACCGCAGCGGCCTGGTGATTTCGGTCTGGTGGTCGAGAACGGCATCGCCTGGCTGGTGCGGGCGCGCGAGGTCGACGAGACACTCAAGCGTCGTCGAGGTGAAGATCAGGACGAAGAGATCTACCTGCAGCGGCTGATGCCGGCTGACGCGTTGCGCGTTCGTGGCCGTCACAACGCTGCCAACGCGCTGGCTGCGCTGGCACTGGCCTGCGCGATCGGTTGCCCCTTGGCGCCGATGCTGCATGGTTTGCGCGAGTACCGCGGCGAGCCGCATCGGGTCGAGTTTGTCGCTCGCGTTGGCGATGTCGAGGTCTTCGACGACAGCAAGGGCACCAATGTCGGCGCCACCGTGGCTGCGCTGCTGGGATTGGGCGCTGATCAAGCGCCGGCCAAATTGCTGGCGATCCTGGGTGGCGACGGCAAGGGTCAGGATTTTTCTGCGCTGGCCCAGCCCGTGGCCCGGCATGTCAGGGCGGTGGCCTTGATCGGGCGTGACGCTGGTGCGATCGACGCTGCGTTGGCCGCTGACCCGGCCTCGGCTGCGGTGCCGCGCCAACGCCACGACAGCCTGGAGGACGCGGTGAACTGGTGCTTCGACCAGGCGCAGGCCGGTGATGCGCTGCTGCTGAGCCCGGCCTGCGCCAGCCTGGACATGTTCCGCAACTACGCTCACCGGGCCGAGGTGTTCGTGGCGGCGGTGCGGGCCCGGGCCGCCGAGCGCGGCGAGGCGGTGCTGTGAGCAAGCTGGCTCAGGCGATTGGGCTCGCGCCCTGGATGCAACGCCTGCAGGCTTGGCGCAGCGCGCGCGAGAACCGCTTGCCGATTCGCAACTGGGATGGCCAGGCGACCGATCAACCGACCCGGATCGCCGGCTTCGACCCGGCGCTGGTGTGGTGCGTGGTGGGCTTGCTGACCTTGGGTCTGGTGATGGTTTATTCGGCCAGTGTGGCGCTGCCCGACAGCCCGAAGTACGCGCGCTATTCGCCGACCTTCTTTCTCAACCGCCATGCGCTGTCGCTGGGCATCGCGTTTGTGGCTGCGCTGCTGGCGGTGCAGGTGCCGGTCAAGGCATGGGAAAAATGGGCGCCCAGGATTTTTGTGTTTTCTCTGCTGCTGCTCGCCGTGGTGCTGATTCCGCATGTGGGCAAGGGTGTGAACGGCGCGCGGCGCTGGTTGCCCTTGGGCGTGATGAATTTCCAGCCCAGCGAATTGGCCAAGTTGGGCATGGCGATGTATGCGGCCAGCTACATGGTTCGCAAGATGGACGTCAAGGAGCGGTTCATCCAGGCGGTGTGGCCGATGGCACTGGCGCTGGCTTTCATCGGTGTGTTGCTGCTGGCCGAGCCTGACATGGGCGCTTTCGTCGTGATCGCGCTGATGGCGCTGGGTGTGCTTTTCCTGGGCGGCGTCAACGGCAAGATGTTCTTCCTCAGCCTTGCGGTGCTGCTGGCTGCGTTCGGGCTGATGATCGCCACCAGCCCGTTTCGGCGCGAGCGCATCCTGGCTTTCATGAGCCCCTGGGACCCGGTGTATTCGGCAGGCAAGGGCTACCAACTGACCCATTCGCTGATCGCTTTCGGCCGCGGTGAGATTTTTGGGCAAGGCCTGGGCAGCAGTGTCGAGAAGCTCCACTACCTGCCTGAGGCGCACACCGATTTCTTGATGGCGGTGATCGGCGAGGAGTTGGGTTTCATTGGCGTCGCGCTGGTGATCCTGGCGTTCTTCTGGCTCACCCGCAGGATTTTCGTGATTGGTCGTCAGGCGGTGGCGATGGACCGCGTCTTTGCCGGTCTGATGGCGCAGGGCATCGGCATCTGGATCGGCGGCCAGACCCTGATCAACATGGGTGTCACGCTGGGTGCTTTGCCGACAAAGGGTCTGACGCTGCCGCTGCTGAGCTACGGCGGCTCGGCGATCCTGATGAACCTGATCGCTCTGGCAATCGTCGTCAGAGTGGATATTGAGAACAGACAGCTCATGCGCGGAGGCCGCGCATGAGCGCCCTGCCCGGCACGGGCAGGGCGGCTGCGCGCAGCGCAGGCTGTCTGCTCCGGCGAAGCCAGAACAGGCAACTGATGCGAGGAGGCCGAGCATGAGCGGCGTGCGCAGCACGGCGGCCACGCGCAGCGGCGCGAGCCTGCTTAGGCGGAAGCCAGAACAGGCAACTCATGCGCGGAGGCCGCGCATGAGCGCCGTGCGCAGCATGGCGCGGGCGCGCAGCGGCGCGAGCCTGCTCCGGCGTAGCCAGAATCGTCAATTGATGCGCGGAGGCCGCGCATGATGCCCCACCTCGTGATCATGGCCGCTGGCACTGGTGGCCACATCATCCCCGGTATCGCGGTCGCCCGCGAACTGCAGCGTCGCGGCTGGAGCGTGAGCTGGCTCGGCACCACCACCGGCATGGAGAACCGTCTGGTGCCACCGACCGGTATCGCGCTGGACCGCCTGGCTTTCAGCGGCATGCGTGGCAAGGGCTTGCTGCACAGCCTGGGCGGTGGCCTGCGGCTGATCCGAGCTTTCTGGGACGCTGCGCTTGTGCTGCGCCGGCGCGGTGCCAGCGCGGTGCTGGGCATGGGCGGCTATGTGTGTTTGCCCGGCGGCCTGATGGCCAGCCTGCTGCGCAAGCCGCTGCTGCTGGTCAATGCGGATGCTGCGCTGCTGCTGTCGAACAAGGTCTTGCTGAGGTTCGCCGACCGCGTGGCCTTTGGCTTCGAGGGTCCTGCGGCGGCGGTCCGGCAAGGCTTGGTCACCGGCAACCCGGTGCGTGCCGAGATCGAGGCGCTGCCGGCGCCGGCCGAGCGATTTGCCGGCCGCAGCGGGCCTTTGCAGTTGCTGGTCGTGGGTGGCAGCTTGGGCGCGCAGGTGCTCAACCAGACATTGCCGGCCGCGCTGGCGCTGTTGCGTGCCGAGCAACGGCCTCGGGTCGTGCACCAGACCGGTACGCAGCAACTCGATGCGGTGCGCGCGGCTTATGCGCTGCATGGCGTCGAGGCCGAGGTCTTGCCTTTCATCGAAGACATGGCCGCGCGGCTGGCGGTCTGCGACTTGATCGTCTGCCGCGCTGGCGCGGTCACGGTCAGCGAGTTGTGCGCGGCCGGTGTGCCCAGTTTGTTGGTGCCGCTGGTCTTGAGCACCACCGCGCACCAGCGCGACAACGCCGAGTACATGGCCGGACATGGTGCGGCGCTGCACTGGCCGCAATCTGGTTTGACCGCCGAATCGCTCTGCGCTGAGCTGCACACCTTGAGCCGAGAGGTGTTGCTGGCGATGGCCAACAAGGCCCGTGCGTTGGCACGGCCCCATGCGGCAGCGCGGGTCGCCGACGAACTCGAACGCCTGGTGAGCAAGCCATGAAACACGCAGTCAAGCGGATTCACTTCGTCGCATCCTCGGGCTTGCCGACGAGCGCCGGCACTGGTTTGCGGGAGGTGGGGGCATGAAGCACGCAGTCAAGCGCATTCACTTCGTCGGCGTGGGCGGCGCGGGCATGAGCGGCATCGCCGAGATCCTGCACAACCTGGGTTACACGGTCTCGGGCTCGGACCTGGCCGACAGTGCCAGCACGCGCCGGCTGGCAGGGCTGGGCTTGCGGATTTTCCTAGGGCACGCTGCCGAGCACATCGCTGGTGCGCAGGCGGTCGTCACGTCCACCGCGGTTCGCGGTGACAACCCCGAGGTCGTCGCTGCGCGCGCCAGTCGAATTCCGGTGGTGCCGCGTGCGGTGATGCTGGCCGAGCTGATGCGACTGAAGTCCGGCATCGCGATTGCCGGCACCCACGGCAAGACCACGACCACTTCGCTGGTGACCAGCGTGCTCGCCGAAGCCGGGGTCGACCCGACTTTCGTGATCGGCGGCAAGCTCAATTCGGCGGGTGCAAATTCACGGCTGGGGTCGGGCGACTACATCGTCGTCGAGGCCGACGAGAGCGATGCGTCGTTCCTGAATCTGCTGCCGGTGATGAGCGTCGTGACCAACATCGACGCCGACCACATGGACACCTATGGCCACGACTTTGCGCGCCTGAAAGCGGCCTTCGTCGACTTTGTGCACCGCATGCCGTTCTACGGTGCGGCGATCGTCTGCGGCGACGACCCTGGCGTGCGGTCCATCCTGCCGATGCTTTCGCGACCGGTGGTCAGCTATGGCTTGGGCGCTGACGTGCAGGTTCGCGCGGTCGATGTGCGGCACCTGGCGGGCGGCCAGATGCGCTTCGTCTGCCAACGTCGGTATTCGGCGCATGAAGCCGCGCGGATGCCCGATCTGGACATCACGCTGAACCTGCCTGGCGAGCACAACGTTCGCAACGCGTTGGCGGCGATCGCGGTGGCCGCCGAGCTTGAGCTGCCTGACGCGCCGGTGCTGCGAGCCTTGGCTGGCTTCGCGGGTGTCGGTCGCCGCTTCCAGCAATGCGGCGAGGTGCCGGCGTCGGCGCGCAACGGCGGCGGCGAATTCACGTTGATCGATGACTATGGCCACCATCCGGTGGAGATGGCTGCGGTGATCGCCGCAGCGCGCGGGGCATTTCCGGGCCGACGCCTGGTGCTGGCTTTCCAGCCGCACCGCTACACCCGCACCCGTGACTGCTTCGAGGACTTCGTCAAGGTCATGGGCAGCGCCGACGCGGTCTTGCTGACCGAGGTCTACGCTGCGGGCGAGGCACCGATCGTCGCTGCCGACGGCCGGGCGCTGGCCCGAGCGCTGCGTCTGGCGGGCCGGGTCGACCCCTTGTTCGTCGACGACGTGGTCGGATTGCCCGAAGCGATCTTGCGCCAGGCCCGTGCCGGCGATGTGGTGATCGCCATGGGCGCGGGCTCGATCGGCGCGGTGCCGGGCCGGGTGCTGGAGCAGGCGGTGTCCTCATGAGCGCGAACTTCTCGTTGCCGACGATAGCAGCCGCTGCGCTGGGCCGGGTCGCCGTGTTGCTGGGGGGTAGCAGCGCGGAGCGCGAGATCTCACTGCTGTCGGGTGGCGGCGTGCTCGCGGCGCTGCGCAGCCAAGGCGTCGATGCACAGGCCTTCGACCCGGCCAGCCGCGATCTGGGTGACTTGAAGCGCGAGGGTTTTGACCGCGTCTTCATCGCACTGCACGGCCGCCATGGTGAGGACGGCACGGTCCAAGGCGCGCTGGAGTTGATGGCAATCCCCTACACCGGGTCTGGTGTGATGGCCTCGGCTATCGCGATCGACAAGACCATGACCAAGCGCATCTGGGGCGCGGTCGGGCTGCCGACGCCGCGCTTTGTCTGGCTGGACGCCGATGAGCAGTCGCGTGAGCGGGTGCGCGCCGTGCCCGACGAACTCGGCCTGCCGCTGATCGTCAAGCCGCCGCGTGAAGGCTCGTCGATAGGCATCACCAAGGTCTGTGGCTATTCCGAGCTCGGCGACGCTGTCAAGCTGGCCACCTCCTACGACCCCGACCTGCTGTGCGAGGCCTTCATCGAAGGCGAAGAGCTCACCTGTCCGGTGATCGGCAGCGGCGCCCAAGCCAGGGCGCTGCCAGTGGTTCGCATCCTTGCGCCCGATGGCAAGTACGACTACCAGAACAAGTACTTCACCAATGACACGATCTATCTTTGTCCGAGCGGCCTGCCGGCGGCCGAAGAGCGCGAAATCCAACGCATCGTCGTCGCCGCTTACCGGGCCTTGGGTTGTCGTGGCTGGGGCCGCGCTGACCTGATGCTGCGCGCCACCGATCGCCAGCCCTTCCTGCTCGAGATGAACACCTCGCCCGGCATGACCGGGCACTCGTTGGTGCCGATGTCGGCCCGCGCGGCGGGGATTTCCTACGAACAGCTTTGCCTGTACCTGCTGTCGACCGCAACCCTGGACCATGCTGCGGGCACCAAGCCCGCAGGCGGCCCGCGCAGCTGATCCGCCATGGCCCGCGCTGCCCCGTTCGTCGCCCCGATCAGCCTGCCGGCCGAGGTGCGCCTGATGCAAGCCACTGCCGACGTGCTGTTTGCGCTGGTCGCGCTGGCCGCCTGTGCGGTCGCGCTGTGGTGGGCTTCGAGGCTGCCGGTGTTGGCAATCCAGGGCCTGCGGGTCGAGGGCCAAGTCACGCGCAACAGCGAGAGCACGCTGCGGGCCAACACCTTGCATAGATTGAGCGGCAACTTTCTGACGATCGACCTGCAGGATTGCCGGTCCGCTTTCGAGTCAGTGCCTTGGGTGCGACGCGCTGTGGTGCGCCGGATCTGGCCGCTGCGACTGTCGGTGCAACTCGAGGAGCACCAGCCGGTCGCGCTGTGGACCGGCGCGGACGGCAACGATCGCCTGGTCAACAGCTTCGGCGAGGTTTTCGAGGCCAACGTCGGCGATGTCGAGGACGACGAGTTGCCCAGCCTGTCCGGCCCCGAAGGCAGCGCTGCGCAGATGCTGGCGATGCAGCGTCGGCTCAGCGTCTTGCTGGCGCCTTTGAATGCGGGTGATCTGGTATTGCTAACACTATCAGCGCGCGGCTCCTGGCGTGCCGATCTCGAAAAAGGCGCGACGATAGAGCTCGGTCGCGGCAGTGACGACGAGGTCATCGCCCGCACCGACCACTTTGTTCGCACCATGCCTCGAGTGGGTGCGCGCTTCCAACATGCGCTGGCGTCGGCCGACTTGCGTCACGCCGATGGCTTTGCCCTGCGCCTGAAGGGCGTCACCTATGCGCCGGCAGCAAAGCCGGCCAAACGCTAGACACTGGAGACAGCCCACCCATGGCCAAAGAATACAAAGACTTGATCGTCGGACTCGATATCGGCACTGCCAAGGTGATGGTGGTCGCCGCCGAGGTGATGCCCTCGGGCGAGCTCAGGCTGGCCGGTCTGGGCGTGGCCTCCTCGCACGGCCTCAAGCGCGGCGTGGTGGTCAACATCGATGCCACGGTGCAAAGCATCCAGGCGGCGCTGAAAGAGGCCGAGATGATGGCCGCCTGCAAAATCGAGCGCGTCTACACCGGCATCACCGGCAGTCACATCCGGGGCCAGAACTCGACCGGCATGGTGATCGTTCGCGACAACCGAGAGGTCACGCCGCTGGACGTACACCGGGTGGTCGAGACCGCCAAGGCGATCAACATCCCGAACGACCAGCGTCTGTTGCTGGTCGAGCCGCAGGAGTTCGTGATCGACAACCATGAGGTCAGAGAGCCCGTGGGCATGAGTGGCAGCCGGCTCGAGGTCAGGGTTCACATCGTCACCGGTGCCCAGAGTGCCGCCGAGAACATCCTCAAATGCGTGCGCCGCTGCGGCCTCGAGGTGGATCGCCTGGTGCTCAACCCCAGTGCCAGTGCCGCAGCCGTGCTGACCGAAGACGAAAAGATGCTCGGCGTCGCGCTGGTCGACATCGGCGCCGGCACCACCGACGTCAGCATCTACACCGAGGGTTCGATACGCCACACCGCGGTGATCCCGATCGCCGGTGACCTGATCACCAGCGACATTGCGATGGCGCTCCGCACGCCAACCAAGGACGCCGAGGAGATCAAGGTCGAGTACGGCGTGGCCAAGCAGATGCTGGCCGACCCTAGCGAGAACCTTGAAGTGCCTGGCTTGGGCGACCGCGCGCCGCGCTTGTTGTCGCGCCAGGCGCTGGCGGGTGTGATCGAGCCCAGGGTTGAGGAGATCTATTCGCTGGTGCACCAGGTGATCCGCGAATCGGGCTACGAAGAGCTGCTGTCCTCGGGCATCGTGATCACCGGTGGCACCGCGGTGATGCCCGGCATGGTCGAACTCGGCGAAGACATCTTTCTCAAGCCAGTGCGCAAGGGCTTGCCGACCTACAACGGCTCGCTGTTCGACATGGTCGCCAACCCGCGCTCGGCCACCGTGATGGGCCTGCTCGAAGAAGCCCGCGCAGCAAGAGCGCGTGGCCAAAAAGTGGCGTTGCAGGCGGGATCGGTCCAGACCTTTTTCGGCCGCGCCAAGGACTGGTTTCTAGGTAATTTTTGAAGTTTTCCGCATCACCGGGGTGATGGCTCGCCCCGCGCTCTTTGATTTGACAACAGAGTTTTCATTGGCAACCGCTTGACGACGAAAGAGGAGATTGAAATGCCTATCGAGATGATCGAAGAATTCGACCAAGGAACCCGCATCAAGGTGGTGGGTGTGGGCGGCGGCGGCAGCAATGCCGTCGAGCACATGATCAGCCAGGGGGTGCAAGGGGTCGAGTTCGTCTGTGCCAACACCGACGCGCAAGCGCTCAACCGCAGCAGCGCCCACCAGCTGATCCAGCTCGGTGACAACGGCCTGGGCGCGGGTGGCAAGCCCGACAAAGGGCGGCTTGCTGCCGAGGAAGCGGAAAGCCGCGTGCGGGCCTCGCTTGAAGGCGCACACATGGTGTTCATCACCGCCGGCATGGGCGGCGGCACCGGGACCGGCGCGGCGCCTATCGTTGCGCGCATTGCCAAGGAGATGGGCATTCTCACGGTGGGGGTTGTCACCAAGCCCTTCGAATTTGAAGGCCCGCGCCGCATGAAGCAGGCCGACTCCGGCACGACCGAACTCGAGGCCAATGTCGACAGCCTGATCGTGGTGCTCAACGAGAAACTGCTCGATGTGCTGGGCGACGACGTGACGCAGGATCAGGCTTTTGCACATGCCAACGACGTGCTCAAGAACGCGGTCGGCGGCATCAGCGACATCATCCACATGCACGGTCTGGTCAACGTTGACTTCGAGGACGTCAAGACCGTGATGAGCGAACCGGGCAAGGCGATGATGGGCACGGCGGTGGCCGGCGGTCCCGACCGCGCCAACAAGGCGGCCGAGGCTGCGGTTGCTTGTCCTTTGCTCGAAGGCATCGACCTGTCAGGCGCCAGAGGCGTTCTGGTGCTGATTGCGGCCAGCAAGGCCAACTTTAAGTTGAACGAGAGCCGTGCGGCGATGAACACCATCCGCCGTTTTGCCGCTGAGGACGCCCATGTGATCTACGGCGCGGCCTACGACGAGAGCCTGGGTGACCAGTTGCGCGTCACGGTGATCGCCACCGGTTTGTCGCGGACCCGGTTGCAGGCGCCGCCGTTGACCATGGTGCAGCCCACCCTGCGCACGGGCACCGACAACATGCCCATCCTCAACGTCACTGGCGGCAAGCCGGTCGGCGCTGGACGCAGCGACTACAGCGCGCTGAGCACGCCCAGCGTCTGGCGTTCGCCACGCACCCAAGCGGCAGCCAAGGTCGAGGCCTTGTCGTCGAACGGCATGGACGAGATCGAGATACCGGCTTTCCTGCGCAAGCAAGCCGATTGATCGCGTTATCCCGCCCCTGTGTCGGGGGCGGGGCACGTGCCGATGCGCGCTGACTGCGGATCGGCGAAAATAGATCTTCATGCTCCAGCAACGCACCCTCAAGTCGATCACCCGTGCCGTCGGTGTGGGCCTGCACAGTGGCCAGAAAGTCGAGTTGACGCTGCGGCCCGCAGCCGTCGACACCGGCATCTTTTTTCGCCGGGTCGATCTGGCCGTGCCGGTGGACATTCCGGTTCGGTGTGACTCGGTCAGCGACACCCGGATGGCCTCGACGATCTCGGTCGGCGGCGATCCGGGTGCGCCCAAGGTGCAGACCATCGAGCACCTGATGTCGGCTTGTTGCGGCTTGGGGCTGGACAATCTGCAGGTCGACATCACTGCCGATGAGGTGCCTATCCTCGACGGCTCGGCGGCCAGCTTTGTCTTCTTGCTGCAGAGCGCGGGCATCGCGCTGCAGGACAAGCCCAAGCACTTTCTGCGGGTCAAGCAGACCGTGGAAGTTCGCCAAGGCGAGGGCAAGCGCCTGATGTGGGCCAGGCTCGAACCCTGCCACGGCTTCAAGCTCAGTTTCGAGATCGATTTCGACCACCCGGCGGTCGACGCCACCGGGCAGCGCGTGAGCTTCGACATGGGGTCGGGCCGCTACAAGCGAGACATCGCGCGCGCCCGCACCTTCGGCTTCAGCAAGGATGTGGAGGCGATGCGGTCGCGCGGGCTGACGCTGGGCGGCAGCATGGACAACGCCATCGTTGTCGACGATTCGCGCGTGCTCAACGCAGGCGGTCTGCGCTATGACGACGAGTTCGCCAAACACAAGATCCTCGACGCGATCGGCGACCTCTACAACGTCGGCCACCCGATGCTGGCGCAGTACACAGGCTTCAAGAGCGGGCATGCGCTGAACAACCTGTTGCTGCGCGAGTTGCTGGCGCGGCCGCAGGCCTGGGAGATCGTCAGCTTCGACGATGCGGCGCTGGCGCCGGCGGGCTTTGCTGAACTGGCGCCGGCGTGGTGATGTTTGCCCCCAAGACACCTTTGGTGTCGTCCCCCCGAGGGGGAGGGTCCGGCTTGGGGCGGCCCGGCGCCGGACCGGTGATGTTTGCCCCCAAGACAGCTTCGGTGTCGTCCCCCCGAGGGGGAGGGTCCGGCTTGGGGCCGAGGCCGGACACAGCCAGTCCCTGCGGACTGGCTGTCGCCTGCAGAGGGGCCTCGGCCTATGGTCGAGGCCGGCCCAGCGCCAGACCTATTTCGTCCGCAACATGCTGATCTTCCGCCTCGTCTTCGGCCTGTTGCTGCTGGGCTGCGTGCTGTGCTTCGCGATGGGCGTGGGCACCGGTGACGCGGTCTGGCGGCGCCGCGGCGTGAAGATCCTGAAATGGGCGCTGATCGCTGCGGCTGGATTTTTCGGCGTGCTGATTCTCGAGCGGCTGGCGCTGCTGCTGTAACCCGGCCGCCATCAAGCGCAGCGTCGCACAGCCTTTCAAAACAGATGCTGTGCCAGAAACACCAGGCTACGGCCCAGCGCCAGTGCGTTGCTCGGGGCGTGGTAGCTGGCTCTGGCCCAGCAGTTGAAGCCGTGCAGCGAGCCCGGGTATTCGTGAACCTCGGCTTGCTTGCCGGCAAACGCGGCGCGCACCGCAGCCACGGCCTCGGGCGGGATGTGGGCGTCGCTGGCGGCGAAGTGGAACTGGATCGGGCAACTCACTTTCGGGGCCAGCGCCAGCTGGCCAGCGATGCCGCCGCCGTAGTAAGCGACCGCGGCGTCGACGTCGGTTAGCGCAGCCACGTTGTAGGACAGCCGTCCCCCCAGGCAGTAGCCGATCGCGCCGATCTTTGACCCGGCCACTTCTGGCCTGGCGCGAAGCGCTGTCACCGCGGCCTGCAGGTCGGCCTGCAGTTCGGCGGGCTGCAGCGCGCCGGCCAGCGCCACGCCGCGCTGGCGGTCGTCACCTTCGTAGCCGAGTTCGACGCGTGGCGCCTGACGCCAGAACACGTCGGGTGCGAGCACCACAAAACCCGCCAGGGCGTACTGCTCGGCCACTGCGCGGATGTGCTCGTTGACGCCGAAGATCTCTTGCAGCAGCAGCAGCCCGGGGCCTCGGCCTCCCGGTGGCAGCGCGAGATAGGCGTCCATCGCGCCGTCGGCAGTGGGCAGCTTGATCCATTGGGTGTGCACGGGGTGGTTCATGTTGGTTCGGCGGCCAGGGGTTGAAGTGGGTCGATGCTAGCTTTTGTCAGCCGGCCTTGTTCAGTAGCTGCGGCCGGCCTTGAACCGGGCATGGCTGCGCGGTGTGTTGGCGCCGGCCATGGCCTCGAAGCTGCGCGCTGCATGGGCATGGGTGATGGCCAAGCCCAGCGCATCTGCTGCATCCTTGCCGGGCAGGCCGGGCAGCTTGAGCAGGCGCATCACCATCTCCTGGATCTGGTTCTTGCTGGCCAGGCCGTGGCCGACCACGGCTTTTTTCATCTGCAGCGCGGTGTACTCGGCCACCGGCATCTCGTCGCTGACCAGCGCTGCCAGCGCCGCGCCGCGGGCCTGGCCCAGCAGCAGCGTGGACTGCGGGTTGACGTTGACAAAGACGATCTCCACCGACGCTGCCTGCGGCTGGTAGCGACGCTTGACCTCGGCCACGCCCTCGTAGATCAGCTTGATGCGCCCCGGCAGGTTGCCGCGCGCGAGCTCCAGCGTGCTGATGGTGCCGCTCGCGACGTACTGCAGCCGCGAGCCTTCGACCTCGATCACGCCGAAACCGGTGCGCTGCAGTCCAGGGTCTATGCCCAGAATTCTCATCAGTGGATCGAATTCATTGGCTTGGCCTGGCAGCACCATCACTGCACGCTTGGTCGCGCAGAAATCGATGATCTGGTCGGGCACCAGCGGGTAGCTGACCTTGATCACGAGCAGCGGCAGCTCGCTGTGGCCAAACCCATCGGCCAGACCCGGCGGACTCAAGCCATGCTGCAGCGAGTTGTAAAGCCCCGCAGGGACGATCAGCCCGAGCTCGCTGCGGCTTGGCCGGGACCAGCGCCTCCAGCCGGTGCGACACCGGCGCGCCCTGGTAGCCGCCGACATAGCTCACACCCGACTGCAGCAACGCCTTGGTGATCGCCAGAATGCTTTCGCCGTGGAAGACTGCGCCAGCGCCCAGGCGAAGTTGGGTCAGCTCTTCGGTGAACTGGACTTCCATATCGCTTGGCCTTGTCTCCGGCGGTCCGGTGCTTGGAATGCGGCGCTGCAGCCAGGCGCTGCGACATCACTTCGATGAGTTTTGGATGATATTTCAATCCGACGGGCCGAAGGGATGGCTGGCGGGTGGTGGGCTGGACCTTCAGCCGCAGCCTGCGGCCTCTCGGGCTTTGGCGGGCTCATCAGGGTAATTACTGACCTATCTTCGCCGGTTCGGGGGGGCGAT
>RGQD01000310.1 GCA_010030205.1 Betaproteobacteria bacterium | reverse complement strand
AGGCGCTGGCGCTGCTCGACCAGGCCGAGCCTTTGACCACTGGCAACCGCGACCTGCTGGGCGTGCTGGCCGAGGCCTATGTCGATGCTGGCGCACCCAACCGCGGCCTGGGGCTGCTGCGCGACTTGTTGTCGCGCAGCCACCAGCCGAGCGCGGCCGACACCTTGCAATACGCTGTCCTGCTGCTCAAGACCCAACAGGACGTCGAATGCGCCGGCGTGCTGCAGGACCTGGCCACTCGCACGCTGAGCGCTGGCGACCGAAAGCGCCTGGACGACCTGATGTACCACCAAGGCCTGCGTCAGGCCGACTTGCTGCGCGAGCGCGGCGACCTGGCCGGCGGCCGCGCCTTGCTCGGCCCCTTGCAGTTGCAGCGACCCGGCGACCCGCTGGGCGACGCCGTGCTGGCCAGGCTGGCAATGGCCGCTGGCGACAAGCGTGTCGGGCTGGAGACCGCCCGCAGTCTGGCTGCCAGGCATCCCGACAACGTCGAGATTCAGCTGACAGCGGCGCAATTGGCCGCCCGGTTCAAGGACACCGAGCTGGCCGCCGCATCGCTCAAGACTGCGCTGGGCCTGGCCCCCGATGACGCCGAGGTGATGGCTCGCGCCGCCCGGCTGTACCGCGACCAGGGTCAGTCGGCCCGGGCGGCGACCTTGTTCGAACGTGCCATCGCGTTGCAAAACGCCCCTGCTCCGGGACACCAGGCGGTTTTGGCGGCGGCGGGCGAGGCGGCTGGCGACCCGGCCAATTTGCTCGAAGACCGCAGCGGTCGCGCCGAGTTGCGGACCGCAGCGCTGCTCTTGCCGCCCACCGCGCCGGTGGACTACTGGCGCAGCGCGCCGGTCAGGACCAACGCAGCGCTGCAGCAGGCCGCAACGGCGACTCGCGCCGTCGCCGGCGGCACGTCGGCCACGCTGTTGGCCGCGACCAGCGCTGCAGCGACCGAGGTCGCCACCGCTGAGCAGCCCGCAGGCCCGAACCTGCGCAACGAGCTCGACCAGATCCGCCAGGCTCTCAGCCCCGAAGCATCGGTCGGCCTGCACGGCCGAAAGCGCAGCGGCGTGGCCGGCACCAGCGCGTTGCGCCAGACCGAGTTGCCGGTCGAGTTGCGGCTGCCTTTGGGCGAGGGCAAGGTCAAATTGCAGCTGACCGAGGTGTCGCTGGACGCTGGATCGTCTGCCACCGGAGCGACGATCACCCAGAAGGCCTCGGGCGTCGCGCTGGCGGTGGCTTATGCGGCTCCTGGCATCGCGGTCGACCTCGGCCAGACGCCTAGAGGCTTTGCGCACAGCAACACCGTTGGCGGCGTCAAGGTCGATGGCGCGCTGGCTGACGACGGTTCGCTGCGCTACCGGGTCAACCTGTCGAGGCGGCCGGTCACCGACAGCTTGCTGTCGTTCGCCGGCGTGCGCGACAGCGTCAGCGGCAAGGTCTGGGGCGGGGTGGTCGCCAGCGGCGCTCGCGTCGACCTGTCCAAGGACTTGGGAGGCTACGGCTTTTATGGCAGCGCGGCCCGGCACGAGCTGCGTGGCCGCGAGGTGGCAGCGAACGGCCGCAGCGAATTCGGCTTGGGCAGCTATTTCAGCCTGCGCAGCCGCGCCGACAGCCAGCTCAGCATGGGGCTGGACCTCAACAGCCTGTCCTACCAGAAGAACCTCGGCGAGTTTGGTTTCGGCCAGGGCGGCTATTTCAGTCCGCAACGCTACAACGCGCTGACAGTGCCGCTGAACTGGGCCCAACGCAGCGGGCCGGTCAGCTACCTGGTGCAGGGCGCGCTGGGCTTCCAGAAGTTCAGCCAGGATATCGCCGGGGTCGGGGTCGGGGCCGGCGGTGCTGGCATCGCGCTAGAGACTGTGTCGTCGTCGGGCGTCGCCTACAAGCTGGCCGCCAGCGCGCAATACCAGTTCAACCCGAACTGGCTGGTCGACGCCAGCCTGCGCAGCGACAACAACGCCAGCGGCAGCTACCGCCAATGGGCCGCCGGGTTGACGCTGCGCTACAGCTTCCACCCGATCAGCGCGCCGCTGTCGCTGCCCTTCAGCAGCCCGGCCTCGCCGTTCGGCCAGTGACCCGCCACTTCTTGAAATCAGGACCCCTCCATGCCACTGCTCTCCACCCTGATCGTCGGCGCCTCGGTGCTGGTGATCGGCGACAGCCACCTGTCCAAACCCGACTACCTGATCAAGTCGCTGCATGACGAACTGAGCCGCCAGGGCGCGCTGGTGCACTCGCTGTCGGCCTGCGGTGCGTCGGCCGCCGATTGGCTGGGCGCGGCCAAGATGGTCTGCGGCGCCGAGCGCATCGGCAACGGCCCGGTGACGCTGGTGGTCCAGAACGCCAGCACCCAGCCGGTCAAGCCGCTGATCGCCGCCGACAAGGCCAAGCTCGTGGTCATCGTGATGGGCGACACGATGGCCAACTACAAGAAGGATTTCGCCAAGGCCTGGGCCTGGCAGCAGGTGACCAGCCTGAGCAAGGAGATCGCCAGCAGCGGCGCGGCCTGCGTCTGGGTCGGCCCGCCCTGGGGCGAGGGCGGCCAGTACGGCAAGACCGAGGCCCGGGTGCAGCAGATGTCGAACTTCCTGGCCGCCAACGTCGCGCCCTGCCAGTACATCGACTCGCTCAAGCTCAGCCAGCCCAAGACCTGGCCCACGGTCGACGGCCAGCACCTCTACCCGGCCGGCTACCAGGCCTGGGGCGTCGCGCTGGGCAAGGCGATCGCCGGGCTGTCTTTGCCGGCCATGCACTAGACCGGCCAAGCCCGTACCAAATTCCACTTAGCAACTACATCTCGGAGTTCACACCATGCCCGCTACCGCGCTGGCCGGACTGGCCTTGCTGGTCATCGGCGAAAGCCATTTGTCGCAGTCCAATTACTTGATCAACCCCTTGCACGATAGCCTCAGCGCGCAGGGTGCCAAGGTCCATGCCGTGGGCGCCTGCGGCGCCAGCGCGGGCGACTGGCTCAAGACCATCGCCGTGCCCTGTAGCGGCGACCGCAGCAGTGGCGCGGCCGTCATCAAGGGCCGCGACTCGATGACCACGCCGATCACGCAGCTGATCGCCACCGACAAGCCCGACCTCGTCGTCATCATCATCGGCGACACCATGGCGTCCTACGACAAGCCGGCCTTTCCCCGGGCCTGGGCCTGGCAGGGCGTGACGAGCCTGGTCAAGGAAGTCGGCAGCACCAAGACGCCCTGCGTCTGGGTCGGCCCGCCCTGGGGTCAGCCCGGCGGCAAGTACCAGAAGAACGACCAGCGGGTCGAGATGATGTCGGGCTTTCTGGCCAGCAACGTTGCACCCTGCGCCTATGTGGACTCGCTGAAGATGGCCAAGCCCGGGCAGTGGACGACGCTTGACGGCCAGCACTTCTCGCTCGCGGGCTACAAGTCCTGGAGCGAGGCCATCACCAAGGCGCTGGCCGACCTGCCGGCCGTGCAGGCGCTGAAGAAGTCATGAGGCCGCAGCGACGGCTTGGGATGGCGCTGGCGCTGGCGAGCGCGGGATGGGCCGCGCAAGCCGCCGAGATTCCGCTCTACGAGACCGGGCCCAGCCAGGACGCGGCTTTCGTTCGCTTCGTCAATGCCGGCAGCGACGCGCTCGAGCTCAGCGCCGCCGGGTCCAAGGCGCGCAGCCGACTCGATCTCGGTGCGCCGGCGACGGCGTTCTTCAGCGTCAACGCCGGTGCCAAGGTCAAGGGCGCTTTCCATGCCGGCAGCCAGCGCAGCGACATCGCGCTGAGCGTCAAGCCCGGTGAGTTCGCCACCGTCGTCGCGCTGCCTGGCGCCGGCGCGGTGACGCAGACCGTGCTGCGCGAGCAGCCCGACGACTTCAACGCGCTGAAGTCTTCGCTGGCGCTCTACAACCTCGACCCGCGCTGCGCGTCGGCCGGACTCAGCGTGGTCGGGCGCAGCGTTGCGCTGTTCGAGGCCGTGCCCAGCGGGACGCTGCAGCGCCGGGCCCTCAACCCGGTCAGCATCTCGGTGCAGCTGCGCTGCGGCGGCAAGCCGACCGCGACCCCGCTGGCCTTGGGCAACTTGCAGGCCGGCCAGCGCTACAGCGTCTTCGTGATGCCGGCAGCAGCCGCGCCGCGGCTGTTCATGGCCGCCGACAGCGTGGCGCGCTGACACGCGACCTCTCGCCACCCAACCACAGAGCTTGTCACCATGGTCTTTGCGTCGCTGGAATTCCTGTCGCTGTTCCTGCCCTTGTTCCTGGGCGCTTACGCCTTGGTCAGACCGGCGCAGCGCAATGCCTTGCTGCTGTTCGGCAGTTGGCTGTTCTACGGCTGGTGGAGCCCGACCTTCTTGCTGATGTTCATCGGCTTGGCCGGGCTGGGTTGGGTCGGCGGTCTGGTCATCGCGCGCTTGGCCGAGGGGCAGGGCCGCGGCGTCGCGCTGTCGCTGTTCATTGCCATCAACCTGGGGCTGCTGTGCTGGTTCAAGTACGCCAACATCGTCGTCGAGAGCCTGGCCGCGCTGCTGGGCCCCGGCGCGATGCCGGCCGACTGGCAGCGCGTGGCCTTGCCGATCGGCCTGTCGTTCATCGTGCTGCAGTCGATTTCCTACCTGGCCGATGTCTACCGGCGCACCGTGCCGGCCGACCCCAGCTTCACCAGCTTCGGGGCCTACCAGTCGATGTTCGTGCACTTGATCGCCGGGCCTATCATCCGCTACGAGTGGGTCAAACGCGAGCTGGTCGCCAGGCCTTTCGACTGGCCGCAGTTTTCGCTGGGCGCACGCCGCTTCATGGTCGGCATGAGCATGAAGGTGCTGATCGCCGACACCTTGGCGCCGTTGGCCGACCTGGTGTTCAGCCTGCCGGCGCCGACCCTGGCCGACAGCTGGGCCGGCTGCATCGCCTACAGCTTGCAGCTGTTCTTCGACTTCGCCGGCTACAGCGGCATGGCGATCGGGCTGGGCCTGATGCTGGGCTTCCGATTTCCGGAGAACTTCCGCCAACCCTACCTGGCCAGCAGCATCCAGGATTTCTGGCGCCGCTGGCACTTGTCGCTGTCGAGCTGGATCCGCGACTACCTCTACATCCCGTTTGGCGGCAACCGCGTTGGCGCGCTGCGGGTCTACGTCAACCTGCTGCTGACGATGGCCATCGCCGGGCTGTGGCATGGCGGCGACAGCTGGAACTTCTTGTTGTGGGGCGCTGCCCATGGCGCGGCGCTGTGCATCGCCCGGGCCTGGGCTCAAGCGGGCTGGCCGGCGCCGCCGGCCTGGTTGTCGCGCGCCTTGACGCTGTTGTTTGTGATGCTGGCCTGGACGGTGTTCCGTGCCCACGGCTTCGACGCCGCGCTGACGATGTACGCCGGCCAAGCCGGGCTGCAGGGCATCGACTTCAGCGCTGCGCTGCGAACGCTGTTGCGGCCCTCGCATGGGCTGGCGCTGGTGCTGGGCCT
Source organism: Betaproteobacteria bacterium (assembly GCA_010030205.1). Taxonomy (GTDB): domain Bacteria; phylum Pseudomonadota; class Gammaproteobacteria; order Burkholderiales; family Burkholderiaceae_C; genus Pseudaquabacterium. The sequence continues at coordinate 15 of RGQD01000310.1, read as the reverse complement.
GGCCTGCGTGCTGGG
>RGQD01000309.1 GCA_010030205.1 Betaproteobacteria bacterium | reverse complement strand
CGCCGCACGCCCGGGTGGGTCCAGGCCGCCCGCAAGCGCGCCAACGTGACACCCAGCCGCGGCAACATGCCGATTGCCGCCAGCGCAGGCAGTTGCAGCGCGAGTTGCAGCGCCCCGCCGACCATCACGCCGATCGCCAGCGCATAGACCGGCTCAATGCCGCGCGCACGCAGCACCGGCGCGCCCAGCAGCGCGGCGCCGATCACGCTGAGGTTGAGCAGCACCGGGGTGAATGCCGGCACCGCAAACCGACGCCAGGTGTTGAGCACGCCCGAGGACAGTGCGACCATAGACATGAAACCGATGTAGGGAAACATCCAGCGCGTCATCACCGTCGCGGCATCTTCGGTGGCCGGTGCGAAACCCGATGCCAACAACCAGACCAGCACCGGCGCGGCGGCGATACCGACGATGCAGGTGACCAGCAGCGCCCAGGCCAGCACGGTGGCCACCGCGTCGACCAGCAAGCGCGTGGCGTCGTCACCATCGGCGCTGCGGGTGGCTGCGAGCAAGGGTACGAAGGCCTGCGAGAAAGCGCCCTCGGCGAACAAGCGTCGCAACAGGTTGGGAATGCGAAAGGCGATCTGGAACGCATCCATCATCGCCGAGGTGCCGAACAGCGCAGCACCGATCTGCTCGCGCACCAGCCCTGTGATGCGTGACAACAGCGTGAGCGCAGAGACAGAGAATGCAGCCTTGAACAGGTTCATGCGGGCTTGTGGCCCGGACCGGCAGGGCTTGCAGTCAAACGGGACAAGGACGCATTATAAGAACGCCAGCGGCCAGAGCTTGGCCTGGTCGGCAAGCCAATGCTATACTCGCTCTCTTTGCCCCACCCGAATAAACGTTCAGGATAAAGTACAGCAATGGCCACCGCTTCCAAAGCCAAGAAAAAAACAGTCCGCCTGGCGTCGGGTCGTAAACGCGCCCGTCAGGACGTCGCCCTGAATGCCGCCAACACGGCGCTGCGCTCAAGGTTCCGCACGGTCGTCAAGAACGTGCAGAAAGCCCTGGACAAGGCCGCCACCGGCGGCGACAAGACTGCCCCTGCAGAGTTGTTCAAGACAGCACAGTCGGTGATCGATTCGGTTGCAGACAAAGGCATCTTCCACAAGAACAAGGCCGCTCGCCACAAGAGCCGCTTGTCTGCCAAGATCAAGGCGCTTGCCGCTTCTGCTGCCGCCTGATCGTTCCAGCGCCTGAGTCAAAAGCCCGCATCAGCGGGCTTTTTCATGGGTGCCCAGCGTACTGCTTGGCATCGAGTCGGCTGGTCTGGCCTTGCCCGACTGGCGACTTCAGACCATTGGCGCTTGATCCGGCGGCGGCAGTTCTTGCAGCGAACAGATCGGGGAGACCTGGAGCTCGTTGTCGCGCGCAAAGTTCATCACGAAGTCCCAAGCCATGAGTTCGAGGTCGCGCAGCGCTTCGTTGACGATCACGCACCTGACGCCTTCGATCACCTGGGGCACGCAGTATGGCGAGTAGCCGATGTGCGCGCCTATGCCAACCACCCCGCTGTGGGGTCGAAAGCTCGACAGCGCACCGGCCAGTCGCTCAGACCAGTCGCTGGGGCGAAATTGGCTTCCTGCCAAAGTGATGCCTCGGATCAGGAACTCGCGCGGTTTGGGGGCTGACATGCGTACCGATGGCAGGTGAACGGGCGGGCCGATGGTCAAAACCAGCGGCTCAAGCCGCACCACCACCGCGAATGGCTGCCATTGTGCCGTGGAAATGCGGCGGCGCAGCAGACTTGAGGCTGGCCCGGGAGACGACAGGCTGCGGGCGTGGCCCTCGCGGGCACCTTAGAATTCGCTTCCACTGGCCGGTGCTTGCCCTGGTGGCAAGACACCGGCTTTTTCATGGTCAAGCCCCTCAAATAGAACGGAGCAATTCGATGACTTCCCACCTGATGAACACCTATGGCCGGCTGCCTATTGCGCTGTCGCACGGCCGAGGCTGCCGGGTCTGGGACACCGAAGGCCGCGAGTATCTCGACGGCCTGGGAGGCATTGCCGTCAACACCCTCGGCCACGGCCACCCCAAGCTGGTGCCTGCGCTGCAGGACCAGGTGGCCAAGATGATCCATTGCAGCAACTACTATGCGGCGCCGATGCAGGAGACGCTGGCAGCCAAACTGTGCGAGCTGTCCGGGCTGGACGCTGTGTTCTTCTGCTCGACGGGCCTGGAGGCGAACGAGGGCGCGATCAAGATTGCGCGCAAGTTCGGCCATGACCGCGGCATCGACCGGCCTGAGATCATCGTCTACGACAAGGCCTTCCACGGTCGATCTATCGCCACGCTGTCGGCCACCGGCAACCCGAAGGTGCAAGCCGGTTTCGGCCCGCTGGTCGAAGGCTTCGTCAGGCTCGCGCTGAACGATCTGGACGCGGTGCGCGAGGTCGCGCGGACAAATCCGAATGTGGTGGCGATCTTCCTCGAGACGATCCAAGGCGAAGGCGGCATCAACCCGACCCACATCGACACGCTGCGTGGCCTGCGCCAGATCTGCGACGAGCAGAACTGGCTGCTGATGCTCGACGAGGTGCAGTGCGGCATCGGACGCACCGGCAAGTGGTTTGCGCACCAATGGGCCGGCATCCAGCCCGACGTGATGCCGCTGGCCAAGGGCCTGGGATCGGGCGTGCCGATCGGCGCCATCGTCGCCGGCCCGCGCGCCAAGAACGTGCTGCAACCCGGTAACCACGGCACCACATTCGGCGGCAACCCACTGGCGATGCGTGCCGGCATCGAGACGCTGCGCATCATGGAAGAGGACGGTCTGATGGCCAACGCCGCAGCGATGGGTGAGCGGCTGCACTTGCGCCTGACCGAGGGCCTGGGCTCATTGGCAGGCTTCAAAGAGATCCGCGGCCAGGGCCTGATGGTCGGCATCGAACTCGACCGAAACTGCAACGACTTGCTGCTCAAGGCGGCACAAGCCGGTCTGTTGCTGAGCATCACGGCCGACACGGTGATCCGGCTGCTGCCGCCGCTGATCATCAACGCGGCCGAGATCGACGAGATCGCAGCCATCCTGGTGCCGCTGGTGCGTGACTTCCTGGCCGCGCCCAAGCCTTGAATCCGGCATGAAACCTGGGCACAGCCTGATGAAACATTACCTCCAGTTCAAGGACTTGCGGGCCGAGGAATACGCCTATCTGTTTGAGCGCACCCGCACCATCAAGACGCGGTTCAAGAACTACGAGCGCTACCAACCACTGGTCGACCGAACCCTGGCGATGATTTTCGAGAAGGCCAGCACCCGCACCCGCGTCAGCTTCGAGGCCGGGATGTACCAGATGGGCGGCTCGGTGGTGCACCTGACCACCGGTGACAGCCACATGGGCCGTGCCGAGCCGATCGAGGATTCGGCCCGTGTGATCAGCCGCATGGTCGACCTGGTGATGATCCGAACCTACGAGCAAAGCAAGCTCGCCACATTTGCGGCGAACTCAAGAGTTCCGGTGATCAACGGGCTGACCAACGAGTTCCATCCCTGCCAGATCCTGGCCGACATCTACACCTTCATCGAGCAGCGAGGCGACATCGCAGGCAAGGTGGTGGCCTGGGTCGGCGACGGCAACAACATGGCCAACACCTGGCTGCAGGCCGCCGACATCCTGGGCTTCACGCTGCACATCAGCACGCCCCGCGGCTACGAGGTCGACCCGCTGCTGGGCGGCGTCAACAACCCGGCCTGCGTCAAGACCTTCAAGAGCCCGTTCGCCGCCTGCGAGGGCGCGCACCTGGTCACCACCGATGTCTGGACCAGCATGGGTTATGAAGCCGAGAACGAAGCGCGCCAGAAGGCCTTTGCCGACTGGTGTGTCGACACCCAGATGATGTCGCTGGCGCGCCCCGACGCGCTGTTCATGCACTGTCTGCCGGCGCACCGCGGTGAGGAGGTCGCCGCCGAGGTGATCGATGGCCCGCAGTCGGTCGTCTGGGAAGAGGCCGAGAATCGGCTGCATGTGCAAAAGGCGCTGATGGAGTACCTCTTGCTTGGCCGGATTGGATAAGGCGCACCGAGACATGCCCACCAAGAGATCGCCGATTGCTGCAGCCCTGCTGCTGTTCTGGACCGTCGCACAGGCCGCCGAGCCCACCGTCAAAGGCCCTGAAAGTGTGGCCGACTGGAACAACGCCGGCATGGCCTTCATCGCCAGCGGCAAGTCGCTGCAGGACAACACCCGCCAGGCGAAGAATGTGATCATCTTCATCGGCGACGGCATGGGCATCGCCACGCAGACCGCAGCGCGAATCTTCGAAGGCCAGCTCAAAGGCAAGACCGGAGAGGAAAACCGCTTGTCGTTCGAGACCTTGCCGTACAGCGCGCTGTCGAAAACCTATTCGTGGGACCAGCAGACTTCCGACTCTGCGCCTACCGCCACCGCGATCTTCACCGGCTACAAAACGCGCGAGGGCATGCTGTCGGTCGACCACGATACGGCGCGCTACGAGTGTGACGCAGCCAAAGTGGCCGCCCGATCAGTGCCCAGCATCCTGGAGCTCGCCGCCGCCAGCGGCCGCGCCACCGGTGTGGTGTCCACCGCCCGGCTGACGCACGCCACGCCAGCGGCCACCTACGCGCACACGCCATTTCGCGACTGGGAATCCGACAGCGACATCAAGCTGGCCGGCTGCACCACCGTGGACATCGCCCGGCAGCTGGTCGAGCTCAAGCCGACGGTGCGCGACAGCCTGAAGTTTGCGATGGGCGGCGGCCGTACCTATTTTCTGCCCAAGACGGCCAACGATCCCGAGTACCCCACGACCCGGGGCCGCCGCAACGACGGTCGCAACCTGACGACCGAATGGTTGGCCAGCCGCGGCACAGGCGCGGCCTATGTCTGGAACAAGGCCGGGTTCGACGCGATCGACCCCGCCACCAGCGGACCGGTGCTGGGATTGTTCGAGCCCTCGCACATGCAGTACGAGGCCGATCGAGCGCAGGATCCAGCCGGCGAACCCTCGCTGACCGAGATGACCGACAAAGCGATCCGCCTGCTGCAGCGAGGTGGCGACAAGGGTTACTTCCTGCATGTTGAAGCCGGACGCATCGACCACGCCCACCACGCTGGCAATGCCAGGCGCGCGCTGGAGGACACGGTCGAGCTGTCCAACGCAGTGCGGCGTGCGATGGAGATGACCCGCGAACAAGACACGCTGATCATCGTCACCGCCGACCACAGCCACGCCTTCACGATCGCCGGCTACCCGCACCGCGGCAACCCGATCTTGGGCCTGGTCAAGCCGGTGCCCAATATCGACGGTGCGGCCACCAAGCTGTCGCTCGACAAGAACGGCCAACCCTGGACCACCTTGGGCTATGCCAATGGCCCCGGCCACCGCGGCGGCTCCCGGCCCGACCTCAGCAGCGTGGACACCACCGCATTGAATTTCCTCCAGGAAGCCACCGTGCCACTGAGCAGCGAAACCCACGGCGG
>RGQD01000308.1 GCA_010030205.1 Betaproteobacteria bacterium | reverse complement strand
CGGCGTCGTCGAACAAACCGCCTTGCGACGCGTTGACAATCTGGTGGTCGGCGAAGTCGAAGCCCAGACCGACGCTGGCCAGCAGACGCGACCGCCCGGCGGTGGGGTCGGCCGCAGCGTTCAACGCCGCGCCGGGCAGCGCGTCAAAAGCTCCGGCTTTGATCAGCGCCTCGACCGCCCGCTTGTTGACACGCTTGCGGTCGACCCTGGCGCAGAAGTCGAAGAAGCTGCGGAACGGCCCGCCCAGGTCGCGGGCTTCGACGATCGCCTCGACCGCGCTCTGGCCGCTGCCCTTGACAGCGCCCAGACCATAGCGAACGACCTTGGCGCTGACGGGCTCGAAACGGTGCGTGCCGCGGTTGACATCCGGCGGCTCAAAGCTGATGCCAAACAGTTTGGCATCGCTCAACAAGACCTTGAGCTTGTCGGTGTCACCCATCTCGACCGTCATGTTCGCGGCGTAAAACTCGGCCGTGAAGTGCAGCTTCAACCACGCGGTGTGGTAGGCCAGCAGCGAGTAGGCCGCAGCATGGCTCTTGTTGAAGCCGTAGCCGGCGAATTTCTCCATCAGGTCGAAGACCTTGTCGGCGGTCTCGGTCGAGATGTCTTTCTTGGCCGCGCCGTCTCGGAAGATCGTCCGGTGCTCGGCCATCTCCTCGGCCTTCTTCTTGCCCATCGCGCGGCGCAGCAGGTCGGCGCCGCCGAGCGAATAGCCGCCCAGCACCTGCGCGGCCTGCATCACCTGCTCCTGGTAAACAAAGATGCCGTAAGTCTCGGCCAGCACGATGTCGAGCAAAGGGTGTGGGTATTCGATCGATTCACGACCGTTCTTGCGGGCGCAAAAGCTCGGGATGTTCTCCATCGGGCCGGGCCGGAACATCGCGTTGAGCGCGATCAGGTCCTCCAGCCTGGACGGCTTGGCCTCTTTCAGCATCGCCTGCATGCCACGCGATTCAAACTGGAACACGCTCTCGGTCAGACCGTCCGAGAACAAGCGGTAAACCTTGGGGTCGTCGAGCGCAATCGTCTCGAAGCTGAACTGCTCGCGCCCGGGGTGGCGCGCGACGATGAAGTCCTTGGCCAGTTCCAGGATGGTCAGCGTGGCCAGGCCCAGGAAGTCGAACTTGACCAGGCCGATCGCCTCGACATCGTCCTTGTCGTACTGGCTGACCGCCGAATCGCTGCCCGGTTGCTGATACAGCGGACAAAAATCGGTGATCTTGCCCGGCGCGATCAGCACACCACCGGCATGCATGCCGATGTTGCGAACGATGCCTTCGACCCGCATCGCCAAGCTCAGCAACTCGGCCACTTCTTCCTCGGCCGCCTCGCGCTGCTCGAGCTCGGGCGCCTCTTTGCGGGCGTAGATCACACCGGGGTCTGGCAGGTCCGGCAGAACCGGCACCCGGGCCAGCGTCACCGACTTGCCCGGCGGCGCTGGGATCAGCTTGGCGATCGAGTCGACATGGCCATAGCCCATGCCCAGCACGCGGCCAACGTCGCGCAACGCGGCCTTGGCGGCCATGGTGCCAAAGGTGACGATCTGGCCGACCGCCTCGCGACCGTACTTGTCCTTGACGTAGTCGATCACCCGGTCGCGATTGGCCTGGCAGAAGTCGATGTCGAAGTCGGGCATCGAGACCCGCTCGGGGTTCAGGAAACGCTCGAACAGCAGGTTGTAGCGCAGCGGGTCGAGGTCGGTGATCTTCATCGAATAAGCGACCAGCGAGCCAGCGCCCGACCCTCGCCCCGGGCCGACCGGGCAGCCGTGGGTCTTGGCCCAGATGATGAAGTCGGCCACGATCAGGAAGTAGCCCGGGAAACCCATCTTCAGGATGGTGTTGATCTCGAAATCAAGCCGATCGACATAACGCGACCGCTCGGCGTCTCGCTTGGCCAGATCGGGAAACAGCGTGACCAGCCGCTCTTCCAGCCCGTCGAAGCTGACCTGCCGGAAATAGTCGCCCATGGGCATCGGCGTGCCCTGGTCCGGGCCCTCGGTCAGCAAGGGCGTCGGAAAATCGGGCAGGTAGTTCTTGCCCATCGCCAGCGTCAGGTTGCAGCGCTGCGCGATCTGCAGCGTGTTGGCGAGCGCGGACGGCAGGTCTGCAAACAACTCGGCCATCTGGGCCTGGGTCTTGAAATACTGTTCCCGCGAGAAGCGCTTGACTCTCTTGGGGTTGGCCAAGGCCTCGCCCTCGGCGACGCAGACCCTGGCCTCGTGGGCATCGAAGTCATCGGTGCTGGCGAACTCGATCGGGTGCGTGGCCACCACCGGCAGGCCGAGCTCAGCCGCCAGCGGCACCGCAGCGCGCACATGGGCCTCGTGCGTGGGCAACCCGGCGCGCTGCAACTCGATGTAGAAACGACCCGGAAACAAAGCCGACAGCCGCCTCGCTGCGCTGCGAGCCCGCTCGGCATCACCGGCCAGCAAGGCCAGACCGACCGCGCCGAAATCGGCACCCGACAGCGCGATCAGTCCGCCACCCAGCTCTTCCAGCCAGTCCCATTTGATCCAGGCCTGGGCGCGCTGGGCGTTCTTGACCCAGCCGCGGGCCAACAGTTCGCACAGGTTGAGGTAGCCCTGGCGGTTCTGCACCAGCAGCAGCAGCCGGCTGGCCTGCTTGTCGCTGGATGGGCCTGAGGCCGCGGCCTCGGGTTCGAGAAAAATGTCGACGCCGATGATCGGCTTGACGCCCTTGCCGCGGCAAGCCTTGTAGAACTTGATCGCCCCAAACAAGTTGGACAGGTCGGTGATCGCCAGCGCAGGCTGACCATCGGCCCGGGCCGCCAATGCCGCGTCGTCGATCCTCAACGTGCCGTCGACGACGGAGTACTCGGTGTGGGTGCGCAAGTGGACGAAATGCATCGCGATGATTGTAGGCAGCAGTTGCGGCGCCCAAGACGGCGGCGGCTGAGGTCCGTACCGGCGTGCGTACCGGCGCCAGCCCAAGGGTTCGGACTGAGCGGGGAGCGGCGCGCCTGCAGTACGATCTCCGGACTTCAGGAGAACCCAGCGATGAACAGCGAAGACCGCCAAGCGATCGGGCAGACGATCCAAACCTATTTTGATGGACTCTACGAAGGCGATGCCGACAAGCTCGCCAGCATTTTTCACGACACCAGCGCGTTGACCTTCGAGCAAGACGGCAAGCTCAGCGTGCTGACATTGGCGCAGTGGCTGAAGGCGGTGCGCGAGCGGCCGGCGCCCAAAGCCAATGGCCTGGCGCGCGACGACGCGATCCTGCTGATCGACCAGTCCGGACCGACGACCGCCCTGGTCAAGGTCCATTGCCAGATCCCTCCGCGCTATTTCACCGATTACCTGAACCTGCTCAAAGTGGGCGGCCAGTGGAAAGTGGCACAAAAAGTGTTCGCAGCGCGGGCAACGCCCTAAGCCTGCAGCCTCGCCTGCAGCCTCGCCCCCGGCGCGCCGAACAGCTCAGCGCGCCAGCGTCAACGTCGCGCCGCAGCGTGCGGCCAGCGTCGCGTCGTGCGTGACGACCACGAAAGCAGTGCCCTGTTCACGGGCGCAGTCCATCATCAGCGCGAACACCGCGTCGGCGGTGCTGCGGTCTAGGTTGCCGGTGGGCTCGTCGGCCAGCACGCAGGCCGGCCTCGTGACGAGTGCGCGGGCGATCGCCACGCGCTGGCGCTCACCGCCCGAGAGCTGCGACGGATGGTGCGCCGCGCGGTCGGCCAGGCCGACACGGGCCAGCATCGCAGCAGCCTGGGCGCGCGATGCGGCCACCGTCTCGCGGCGGATGCGCAGCGGCATCGCCACGTTGTCGAGCGCGCTGAACTCGGGCAGCAGGTGGTGAAACTGGTAGACAAAGCCCAGGTGCCGGTTGCGCCAGACGCCTTGCTCGGCAGCACTGAGGCTGGCCAAATCGCGACCCATCAGCAGCACCTGACCGGCGCTGGGCGCGTCCAGCCCGCCCAGCAAATGCAGCAGCGTGCTCTTGCCAGCGCCCGAAGGCCCCACCACCGCCAGCGTGTCGCCGGCCTGTACCTGCAGGGCTACGCCTTGCAGCACCGCCACGTCCAGCCCACCTTCGGTGAAACGCTTGGCCAGACCGCGGCATTGCAGCACCGGTTCACTCATAGCGCAGCGCCTCGGCAGGCTTGACCCGGCTTGCGCGCCAACTCGGGTACAGCGTCGCGACAAAGGCCAGCGCCAGCGAGATCAGCGCGATCGGCAGCACGTCGGCCGCGCGCGGGTCGCTGGGCATGCGGCTGATCAGGTAGACGCTGGCCGGCAGGAACACCGTGCCGAGCAAGCGCTCGAGCGCCGGCACCAAGGTGCCGATGTTGACAGCCACCAGCAGCCCGAAACCCACGCCGCCCAGCGTGCCGATCACGCCGCTGGCGGCACCCTGGACCACGAAGATGCCCATGATCGAACGCGGGCTCGCGCCCAGGGTTCGCAGGATCGCGATGTCGGCGCGCTTGTCGGTCACCGTCATCACCAGCGTCGAGACCAGGTTGAAAGCCGCGACCGCGACGATCAGCGTCAGGATGATGAACATCAGACGCTTTTCCAACTGCACCGCGTCGAACCAGTTGCGGTTGGTGCGGGTCCAGTCGCGCACCAGCAGCCCGGGCGGCATCTGCTCGATCAATTGCTGCGACACCGCGCGGGCCTGGTGCAGATCGGCCAGCCGCAATTGCACACCGCTCGCACCGTCGAGCCGGTACAGCTTGGCAGCGTCGGCCAGGTGGATCAGCGCCAGCCCGCTGTCGTATTCGTAATGCCCGGCCTCAAAGGTGCCAGCCACCGTGAAACTCTTGAGCCGCGGCACGGTGCCTGCCGGCGTGATCTGCCCGCCGGGGGCCACCAATGTGACGGTGTCGCCCACCCGAACCCGCAGCGTTCGCGCCAGCTCCAGCCCCAGCACGATGCGCCAGGCGCCGGGTTGCAACTGCGCCAGCACGCCGTCGCGCAGTTGCGCGGCCAGCGGCGTGACCTGGGCTTCCTCGGTGGGGTCGATGCCACGCACCACCGCACCGCGCATCTCGTCACCGCGAGCGATCAGCGACTGCGCCGCGATGAAAGGCGCAGCCGCCAGCACTGCCGGGTTGCGTCGGGCCTGGGCCGCCGTGGCGCGCCAATCGGCCAACGCCTGGCCCTGGGCGTCAAGCAGTTCGACATGCGACACGACGCTGAGCATGCGGTCGGTCACCTCTTTCTGGAAGCCGTTCATCACGCTGAGCACGATGATCAGCGCCGCGACGCCCAGCGCGATGCCCAGCATCGACACGAAGGAGATGAAGGAGATGAAGCCGTTGCGCCGGCCGGCACGCCCAGCCCTGGTGTAGCGCCAGCCGATCTGCCATTCATAGGGCCAGTTCATGGGGTCGGGATGCTAACAGCGGCGTTCGTTGAACCGCCGCCAGACCTGGACCAGGGCTTGATGGCAGAGATGATTCCACCGTCGCTATAGCTCTTGAGCGCCCCAAGACCGGCCGAAGCCGGCCG
>RGQD01000307.1 GCA_010030205.1 Betaproteobacteria bacterium | reverse complement strand
TGCGTGGTTATTGGCCTTCTACGGCCCTTCAGGATGATCTTAGACCTATGGACCAACACAGCCGCTCAGGACGTTGCCCAGGAGCATCGCTTGTACGCACTTATGTGACGTTATTTCAGCCCTGGCCATCATCTTTGACTGAGCAGATCAGAGCGTAGGCTGAGAAGGGGTCCCATTCTGGGTAATGGGGTGTACCCCGGGTGGTGGGGTCTGGAGATCTGGATTTCTTCACCCCCTACCCCCTTCAACCTTCCGTGGAATCGATGCAGCACGGCCGCGTCAATGCGTCCAATGCGCAACAGGAAGCTACCCGGCATCGGTGAGCACGGCAACAACGACTGAACTTGCTGGACGCAGCGAGCAGCGAACGGCTACCGAACGGCGACCAGAGCGGCTTGCAAGCCCCAAAAAGCCAAATGGGCTAGCCCCTTGTGAGAGCTAACCCATTGATTTAGTTGGTCGGGACGGCGGGATTCGAACTCGCGACCCCTTGCACCCCATGCAAGTGCGCTACCAGGCTGCGCTACGCCCCGACTGAGCCTCAAATTATAGGTGGAAACGCCAGCGATTCAGACTGTCAGCAGATTTCGTATCGATAAAAGTTCAGCACGCAATTGCGCGGCTGCCAGTTCCGGTCTTTGCGTCGCGGGACTCGCGGCCTCAGGCGCGTACGGTGGCAAACCGTCAGGGCCGATCATGTCGCTTTCAGTGAACATCATCGACTGCTCGCTCACAAGCTCATGGACCGCAGCGCCACCACGACCACCGCCGTTGTCACCCAACTGGTTACGTGCTCCGCTGATGGTGAAGCCTTGCTCATGCAGCAGGTCGCGAATCCGCCTGATCAGCAACACTTCATGGTGCTGGTAGTAGCGGCGGTTGCCGCGGCGCTTCATCGGCTTGAGCTGGCTGAATTCCTGCTCCCAGTAGCGCAACACATAGGGCTTGACGCCGCACAACTCGCTGACCTCACCGATCGTGAAGTAGCGTTTGGCTGGAATCGCTGGCAGCAATTTCTCCATGAAGATCAATGCGCTAAGGATGGAAGCTCAGACTCTACGCCAAGTCTTGCGCAGGTGGGGCATCGCCCTGAACAATCGCCTTGAGCTTGTGGCTGGCATGGAAGGTCACGACGTTGCGGGCATTGATCGGGATCGATTCGCCGGTTCGCGGATTTCGACCAGGGCGCGGCGCCTTGCGACGGATGTTGAAATTGCCGAAGCCCGACAGCTTGACGTCCTCACCCTGGACCAAGGTGCTGTGAACCAACTCGAAGAATGCTTCGACCATGTCCTTCGATTCGCGCTTGTTCAAGCCAAGCCGCTCGAACAACATATCGGCCAGCTCAGCCTTGGTCAGCGTGGGCGTCTCCAGCGACGGCAGTATTGTCCGATCGGCGACTGTGTCCTCGGTGCTCATATTGTGCTCGATTGGGAGTGGGACGGCATCAGCCGCGAAGCCTGGCACCTTGGGCATGAGACGCGCGACCCAAGGCCAATGCAACCGCTGCGTCGATCTTATCGTCGGTCAATGTAGCACTGGTGTCGAGCAATTCCAAGCGCACGGCCATGCTTCTTTCTCCAACACCAACATCGGTGCTGGCCTTGGCCGGCTTGTAAACGTCGAACAGCGTGGCCGACTGCACCAGGCCGCTGGGGTCTGCGCGCAGCGCATTGATCAAGCCATCGTGGGTGGCAGTTTCCGGCACTACCAACGCCAGATCGCGCCAGGCACTCTGATGCCGCGCGATAGGCTTGAACGCCGGCACAGGCCGCAACAACACGGCTGACAGGTCGAACTCGAAAACGACCGGCGCCTGTGGCAATTCGTAGCCTTGGCACCAACGCGGATGGAGTTCGCCAAGCACGCCGACGGAAACGCCATCGACGATCACGCGAGCGCTGCGACCCGGGTGCAACGCAGGATGCTGCACCGGCTCGAACACCGGCTTGAGCGGCGCCAGCAAGGCCTCGACATCACCCTTGACGTCATAGAAGTCGACATCACACTCAGCGGCAGCCCACTGAGAAGGGACCGCAGCACCATAGGCCAAGCCAGCCACGCGCATTGGTTGGTCTATGCCTGCCACCGTGCTGTCACCGGCCAGAACAGTGGCATCGCGCATCGCCACCCGGCCGAGCTCGAACACCCGTACTCGGCCGGTCTTGCGTGCCAGGTTGTGGCGCAACACCTGGATCAGGCTGCCTATCAGGCTAGACCGCATCGCCGCCAGTGGTGCAGCGATCGGGTTCAACACCATGATCGGGTCGGCGTTGCCATGCAGTTCATGCTCCCAGCGCGTCTCGACAAAGCTGAAGCTGATGGTTTCTTGGTAATCGAGCGCGGCCAAAGCATGGCGTACCGCGAAACTGCTGCGCTGGGATTCGAGGCGGATGTGCGGGGTGACCGGCGCCAGCGGCGCGGTATCGGGCAGCTGGTCGTAGCCTATGACCCGTATCACTTCTTCGATCAAGTCTTCCTCGATCGACAGATCGAAGCGCCAACTCGGCGGCGTCACCAGCAAGCGGCCAGGCTGCTGGACGAAGCCCAGACCCAGACGGGTAAAGACCTCGGCACATTGATCTTGCGTGACCGGCATGCCGATCACTTTGGCGGCGCGATCGATACGCAGCGCAACCGCCGCTCGCTCCGGGACATTGACCTGCTGGTCGTCGACCGGTCCGGCCTCGCCGCCGCAGATCGCGATGATCAGCCCAGTGATGCGCTCGATCTGCTCGACAGTTCGAGCCGGATCTACACCACGCTCAAAGCGATGGCCGGCATCGGTGTTGAAGTTGAAGCGGCGCGAACGGCCAGCGACGGCTTCGGGCCACCAGAATGCCGCTTCGACATAGACGTTGCGCGTATCGTCAGACACTGCGGTGGCATCGCCGCCCATGATGCCGGCCAGCGACTCAACGCCATTAGCGTCAGCGATCACACCGACCTGCGCATCAAGCTCGACGGTGTTGCCGTTGAGCAGCTTGAGCGTCTCGCCAGCCTTTGCCCAGCGCACCACCAGGTGGTCGTGGATCTTGTCGAGGTCGAAGATGTGCGAGGGCTGTCCGAACTCGAACATCACGTAGTTGGAGATGTCCACCAACGCCGTGACCGAGCGCTGGCCGCAGCGTGCCAGCCGGTCGACCATCCAGGCCGGCGTCTTGGCTTTGGTGTCGACCTTGCTGACGATACGGCCCGAGAAGCGGCCGCACAGGTCGGGCGCCTCGATGCGGACCGGCAGTTTGGCATCGTGCCGCAAGGCCACCGGCGCAATGCCAGGCGTCTTCAGCGGCGTGCCTGTGAGCGCCGAGACCTCGCGGGCGATGCCGTAGACACTCAGACCATGGGCGAGGTTGGGTGTGAGCTTGAGCGTGAACAAGGTGTCGTCCAGCGCCAGCCATTCACGAAGGTCGGCGCCAGGCTTGGCGTCTGGCGCCAGTTCGAGCAGGCCACCGTGGTCTTCGCTGAGCTTGAGCTCGCGCGCCGAGCACAGCATGCCCTGGCTTTGGACCCCTCGCAACATGCCGAGCTTGATCTCGAAAGCCTGGGCCTCAGGCACCTGACCTTCGGCTGGCGGCAGTTGCGCGCCCACCAACGCCAGTGGCACCTTGATGCCAACCCTGGCATTGGGCGCACCACAGACGACCTGCAGCAGTCCAGCCGCCGAGTGCGCACCGGCATCGACCTTGCACACCCGCAAGCGGTCAGCGTTGGGGTGCTGCTCGGCTTCGACGATCTCGGCCACCACCACACCGGTGAACGGCGGCGCGGCGGGCCGCAAGGACTCGACCTCGAGGCCGGCCATCGTCAACAAGTGGGCCAACTCGGTCGTCGACAGCGGTGGGTTGCAAAACTCGCGCAGCCAGGATTCAGGGAATTGCATGGTCTTGAAAGGAAGTGGTATCGCGATCGCGGATTGCGCAGCAGGTTCCTGCGCGCCGTCTCAACGGAACTGCTGCAGAAAGCGCAGGTCGCCGTCGAAGAACAGCCGAAGGTCGTTGACGCCGTAGCGCAGCATCGTCAGCCGATCCGGTCCCATGCCGAAGGCAAAGCCGATGTGGCGCTCGGGGTCGAGGCCGTAGTTGCGCACCACGTTCGGATGGACTTGGCCCGAACCCGCCACCTCCAACCATTGGCCTTTGAGCGGGCCGCTGGCGAACGCGATGTCAATCTCGGCTGAGGGTTCGGTGAATGGGAAGAACGAAGGCCGGAATCGCAGCTGCAACTCGTCGCTCTCAAAGAACTTGCGGCAGAAATCGGTGAACACCACCTTCAAGTCCTTGAAGCTGACGTTCTCCCCTATCCACAGGCCTTCGCACTGGTGAAACATCGGCGAATGGGTGGCGTCACTGTCGACCCGGTAGGTGCGGCCTGGCGCGATGACGCGGATCTCTGGCATGGGCTGGCCACTGGCCAGCTCGTTGGCGTACCGCGCGGCGTGGGCGCGGGCGTACCGAACCTGCATCGGCGAGGTGTGTGGCCTGAGATTGAGCCATTGACCCTGCTCGTCTTTCATGTCGACGTAGAAGGTGTCCTGCATCGAGCGCGCGGGGTGGTTCTCGGGGTTGTTCAGCGCCGTGAAGCTCATCCAATCGGTCTCGATCTCGGGCCCTTCAGCGACATCGAAGCCCATCGATCCGAAAATCTCCTCGATCCGCTCGATGGTGCGCGACACCGGGTGCAGACCGCCGGCGCCACGCTGGCGGCCCGGCAAGCTGACATCCAGCGCCTCGGCTTTGAGCTGAGCCTCGAGCTGTTCAGCCGCCATCGCCTGGCGCCGAGCAGCGAGTGCCGCCTCGATGCGCTGCTTGGTTTGGTTGATCTCGGCGCCACGAGTCTTCTTCTCGTCGTGGGAAAGCGCCGCCAAGCCTTTGAGCAGTTCGGTGACGCGGCCAGACTTGCCCATGAAGCGGGCCTTGGCGTTCTCCAGTTCGGCGGGCGTAGGCGCTGCGGCGAATTCGGCGAGCGCCGCGCTCACCAGTTGATCAAGATCGTTCATGTCGGGGCAGAAACAAAAAAGGTCGTCCACGGGTGACGACCTTCGAATGCGTTGATCGCTGCCGAACAAAGCGCGTTGGCCTTGGTCGGCAACTGCGCCAGCCCTTGCGGACTGACGCGGCACGGATCAAGCGAGCTGGGCCTTCACCTTGGCAACGATGCTGCCGAAAGCGGCCGGATCGTTGACCGCGAGTTCAGCCAACATCTTGCGGTCGATGTCGATCGAGGCCTTCTTCATGCCGGCCATGAACTTGCTGTAGGTGATGCCCAGACCACGCGCTGCGGCGTTGATACGGGCAATCCACAAAGCGCGGAACACGCGCTTGCGGGTACGGCGGTCACGGTAGGCATATTGGCCCGCCTTCATCACCGCCTGTTTGGCGATGCGGAAGACGTTCTTGCGGCGGCCGCGGTAACCCTTGGCCAGAGCCAGGATCTTCTTGTGACGAGCGCGGGCGGTAACACCACGTTTGACGCGAGGC
>RGQD01000306.1 GCA_010030205.1 Betaproteobacteria bacterium | reverse complement strand
ACGACCTTCAATGAACTTAGAATTTGCGACATATCGCTCTCTCCTGTGGTTAATCAACAGAGCGATTGTGTTGCCTGCAATCAGAAAGGACAACCGAAAAGGTTAGGATTTTTCGGTTGATGAAAAAATCATGCTGGCTTGATGACTTCTTATTTCTGTACAGCGGGCTTGCTTGAACGAGTGCTTCGTTGTTCAGTGACCAGTTCGCGATGATGTCCTGCGATCTGGGCTGCGTTATCGCGTAGGAGCACTTGACCATAGTGTTGTTCAATCATGGCAACGCTAGTGCCCATATGCTTAGCCAGCGTGTAGACGCTCATGCGGTTATAGGTCAACGCGAAAACAGCATACAAATGGCGTAAGCTATAAAGTGTCCTGTGCTTACCCGTTGACTTGTCAATCAGCAGTTCTGCGTCTTCAAGAAAACGAGAGAACATCTTGCCGAAAGCAGTGGTCATGTCTTTGTCGTCAACGCGAAAGACATAGGCGTCAATTTCTTTCTTGAGAAATTCTTCAAACGACAGCGATGCCCATTCGGGGTTCATGGAACGCAGGCGATCAAACCAGCGAATTGCGCCATGCCTAGCTGTGACCTCTCGTTCGCCTGTCTTTCCCTTGACTTTCAGTGCCAGATATCTTTCGCCGTCCTTTTCAAAGAAGTACACCGAGTGCCATTTCAAGTTCATGGCTTCGGTGCCTGGTCGGATGCCTGTGTTCGCCAGAATCAAGATGTAGTCACGCAAGATCTGCCGCATGCGTGACTCGTTGCCTTTGCGTGCTTTGGACACCCAAGGTCTGAGTCGGCGATGGATGACGGCGTACTCTTCAACCGTGATGGTTGGGCGTTTCTCGGTCTTGATGCCGTCGTTTCTGAGATAGGGCACCTGGAGCTTGGTCATGTAGCCCCTGATCAGTGCCTCCTCAAAGACGCGATTGAGCGCCGAGTTGTGGTTGTTCAAGACGCTGGCGCTGGGTGTGCGCTTCATGGCGTTGATGCGCCAAGTGGAGAACTCGTTGAGCACTGGGGCGTCAATGCGATCAACATTGTGGTTGCCCAGAAATGGGATCAAGTAGTTGTTGAGCGCCTGGACATAGGTCTTGTAGGTCGCCTTGCCTTGTCCTGCCTTCTGCAAGCCGTTGATGCGTTCAATCGCGAGTCGTGCCACCGACTTGAACTTCTTGCTGATGGCGGGGAGGTCGTTCTTTTCGCGGAACCATGCGTTCATGACGATGTCCACCGCAGCCGATGTGGCTTTGGCGATATCTTCTTGCTTGGTGGACATGCGCTCCCACCTACCGTGAGCTTTGAATCGCACATGCCACTGGGGTGTAGTGGGTCGCGTGAAGAGCGTTGCCTTGCCTTCCAAGATGTGGATTGTGTACGGTGATTTCTCAGGCATGACAATGAGTTAGCTAGCAGTCAGCGATACGCTGGCCTAGACTTCAGTGTATAGCCGAAAAATATTTTGTGCAACGACTGTGCAACGCCTGAAAAATAAAAAAGCGACATGAAGACTGGGTGAAGTCTTGATGTCGCAGTTTGGGGCGCTTGTAACGCCTTGTCGGCATTAGCTTTTTTAGCTAGATGCTGCAATTCCAATGGTGCCCTCGGCCAGACTCGAACTGGCACGCCTTGCGGCGGCGGATTTTGAATCCGCTACGTCTACCGATTCCGTCACGAGGGCAGGTCGCACCGGGAGGTGCGAAGTAGAACAGGGATTATGTCATGGGGGCAACAGCGAGCTTGAGCCGCGGCTGACACAATCGGGGTTGGAGGTGCAATTTGCCCAAGTCCATTTCGAAGCTTGTTCCCCCTGCTGCCCCGGCGTACCAGACCATCGAAGATGTGATTGGCGGCACGCCGCTGGTTCGTCTGCAGCGCTTGCCAGGTCCTGCTGGCTCGGATCGTGGCAATGTGATCCTTGGCAAGCTCGAGGGCAACAACCCGGCCGGGTCGGTCAAAGACAGGCCTGCGATCAGCATGATCCGTCGCGCTGAGGAGCGCGGCGACATTGCGCCAGGCGACACGCTGATCGAAGCCACCTCGGGCAACACCGGCATCGCGCTGGCGATGGCCGCTGCTATACGCGGTTATCACATGGTGCTGATCATGCCCGAGGACTTGTCGATCGAGCGGGTCCAGACCATGAAGGCTTATGGCGCCGAATTGATCCTCACGCCGCGATCGGGTGGCATGGAATACGCCCGAGACTTGGCCGAGCAAATGGCACGTGACGGCAAGGGCAGGGTGCTGGATCAGTTCGCCAATGGTGACAACCCGCTCAGCCACTTCGAGACCACTGGCCCTGAGCTTTGGCAGCAGACCGATGGCCGGATCACCCATTTCGTCAGCGCAATGGGCACCACCGGCACCATCTCTGGCGTGGGGCGTTACCTCAAAAGCCGCAAGCCAGGCGTGCGCATCGTCGGCGCCCAGCCGGCTGATGGTTCGCGCATCCCGGGCATTCGCAAATGGCCTGAGGCTTATTTGCCTGCCATCTATGACCCGGCACAGGTGGACGAGCTCGTGTTGGTCAGCCAGGCGGATGCCGAGGACATGGCGCGCAAGATGGCGCGTCAGGAAGGCGTGTTCGCAGGCATCTCGGCTGCCGGTGCTTGCTGGGTGGCGCTGCAGATCGCGCAGCAGGTGCGCGACGCTACCATCGTGTTCATCGTCTGCGATCGGGGAGAGCGTTACCTGTCGACGGGCGTCTTCCCGGCCTGATCTCGGCCTGATTCCCCACCTGATTTCCTGCCTGATAGGAGCTGTTGCGTCCCATGTCGAACCCTTACCGTTTCTGCCCGAGTTGCAGCACCGAACTGCAGCCTGTCGAACAACTCGAAGATGGTGGTCTGAAGACCCGCCTGCGTTGCCCGGCCTGCAGCTGGACCCATTGGAACAACCCGACGCCGGTGCTGGCGGCGGTGATCGAATGCGCTGATCGGGATGGCCAGGTGCTGCTGGCACGTAACGCGGCCTGGTCGGGCCGGATGTTCGCGCTGATCACGGGTTTCATGGAGGCTGGCGAGACGGCCGAGGAGGGCATCGCCAGAGAGGTGGCCGAGGAGACCTCGCTCGAGGTCTTGTCGCTGGACCTGATCGGGGTCTACGACTTCCAGCGCATGAACCAGGTGATCATTGCTTACCATGCGCTGGCGCGCGGCGATATTCGGCTGTCGCCGGAACTTTCCGAGTACAAGTTGTTTGCGCCTGCCGATCTGGTGTGCTGGCCCGCAGGCACCGGCCACGCGCTGGCTGAATGGTTGCGGCGGCGCGGCATCGAGCCGCGCTACATGGACATGCCACGCCGCTCCTAAAATCTTGTCTTTACAGCTGAAAGTTCTCGCCCATGGACGTGCAAAAGGAAGTCGATACCCGCGGTCTCAATTGCCCACTGCCCATCCTGAAGGCCAAGAAAGCGTTGGCCGAACTGCAGGCCGGCGAGCTGCTCAAGGTGCTGTCCACCGATCCGGGTTCAATGCGTGATTTCCAGGCTTTTGCTCGCCAGACCGGGCATGAGTTGCTTGAGCAGCAGACGGTCGGCGATGAGTTCATCCACTACCTGCGTCGGCGCTGAGCACGGTAGGCTGGACCGTCTGTAGGCGCTGCGGCTTCTGGGCATTCGGGGGGCATTCGGGGCATTCGGGGCATTCGGGGCATATGGCCGCGAGGCCCAGCCCCTGGCGCTGTCAGAGTTCCAGGCCCCTGAGGTAGGCGCGGAAGGACTCTGATACTTCGGGGTGCGACAGCGCCAGTTCCACATTCGCCTGCAGCCAGCCTTCCTTGCTGCCACAGTCGTAGCGCTGCCCCTGGTAGCGGTAGGCGAACACTTTTTCGCGCCTCAGCAGCGAGGCGATGCCGTCGGTGAGTTGAATTTCGCCGCCCACGCCGCGCGGTTGGGTCGCGATCTCGTGGAACACGCCTGGCGTCAGGATGTAGCGTCCGGCCACGCCCAGGCGCGACGGCGCGTCCTCGGGGGCTGGCTTTTCGACGATGCAGCTGATGTCGACCATGCGGTCATTGACGGGTGTACCGGCCACGATGCCGTAGCGCCTGGTGTGATCTGCCGGCACTTCTTGCACCGCCAGGATCGAGGTCCGCCATTCGGTGAACTGGTCGACCATCTGCTTGAGAACCGGCGGTGATCCGACCATCAGGTCATCGGCGAGCAGCACAGCGAAAGGCTCATTGCCGACCAGACGTTCGGCGCACAGCACGGCATGGCCGAGCCCCAGCGCTTGGGCCTGACGGATATAGATGCACTCCATGTCGTGCGGTTTGACGCTGCGAACCACCTCCAGCAGCCCAGTCTTGCCGGCTTGCTCCAACGCGACTTCGAGCTCGAAGGTCATGTCGAAATGGTCTTCGATCGGGCGCTTGTGGCGGCCTGTGACGAAGATCATCTCGCGAACGCCGGCGGCGTAAGCCTCTTCCACCGCGTACTGGATCAGCGGCTTGTCGACGACTGGCAGCATTTCCTTGGGTTGAGCCTTGGTGGCCGGCAGGAACCGGGTGCCTAAACCGGCGACCGGAAAGATGGCTTTCTTCACCAACATGGAGGAGGTCCGTTACACAGTGGAATGACTTTTATTCTCACACGGTGTTTGCGATGCTTGCGCAAACGCTGTGCGGGCAAAGTCACGATGTACTCCACCGCGAATCGCTTGTTGGCGCGGGCTCACAGCCTGTCGCGGGCTGCAGGCCGCCGAACCGTCCTGGCAATAGCTCAGATCGGCGGCAGTTGACGTGCCTGATCCTGCAGCCGCACCAGGGTCTGGCTGAACTCGGCCATCCGTGCGCGCTCTTGTTCGACCACGACCGCAGGCGCCCGCGCGACGAAACTCTCGTTGCCGAGCTTGGCATGGGCCTTGGTGACCTCGCCTTCCAGGCGGGCGATCTCCTTGGCCAGCCTGGCATGCTCGGCGGCGACGTCGATCTCGACGAACAAGGCCATGCGCACGCCGCCTTGCACCGCCACCGGCGATGTCTTGCTGGCTTGGGCGAACTCGGCCTCGTCGCTGAAGATCTTCACCTCGGACAGCTTGACCAAGGCTTGCAGCAGCGGTGCGGCCTGGGCCATGAATTCGGCCTCGCCGATGACGTAGAGCGGCACG
Source organism: Betaproteobacteria bacterium (assembly GCA_010030205.1). GTDB lineage: Bacteria > Pseudomonadota > Gammaproteobacteria > Burkholderiales > Burkholderiaceae_C > Pseudaquabacterium. The sequence goes on along the minus strand of RGQD01000306.1, from coordinate 405 downwards.
CGGGCGGCCGGTGACAGGCCCATCTCGCTGCGCAGGCTGCGGCACGCTGCCACCTGCGACTTGAGCCTGGCCATCCAGGCGTCTGATGCCGCGTCCACCCGCTCAAGCTGGGCTTGCGGGTAGGCGGCGCTGGCCACGGTGGCCATGGCGGATGCTGCGTCGGCCGGCTTGCGCCCGGCCACCACCGCCACCGTGTGCCACAGTTCGGCGGTGATGAAGGGCGTGATCGGGTGCAGCAGTCTCAACACGGTCTCGAGCACGCGCAGCAGCGTTCGGCGCGTGGCCCGCTGCTCGGGCAAGCTGCCTGACCTGGCGGCTTCGGCGATTTGCGCCTTCGCGATCTCCAGGTACCAGTCGCAGTACTCGTCCCAGACGAACTGGTAGATCGCGTTCGCCACGTTGTCC
>RGQD01000305.1 GCA_010030205.1 Betaproteobacteria bacterium | reverse complement strand
ACGGCGCGCGGCCGGCGATCGCCTTGTCGGTCCTGCTGCACGGCGGCTCCAAGCAGGCTGCCCGGGTGACAATGGTCATCTGGCCCGGCGCGCTGATCGGCGCCGAAACCGGAGATCGACGATGCCGCAAGACCCAGGCTGGCAAGCCGCCACCCGCTACCCCGACCCGGCGATCGAGATCCTCGATCCGCGCTTCAAACCTTACCGGCTGCATGCGGCCGCGGTCGAGCGACTGCACACCGGATGCCGCTGGGCCGAGGGTCCGGTCTGGTTCGGCGACGGCGGTTACCTGTTGTGGAGCGACATCCCGAACAACCGCATCCTGAAATGGGAGGCGTCTAGCGGCCAGGTCAGCACCTTTCGCCAGCCCTCGGGTTTTGCCAACGGCAACACGCGCGACCGCCAGGGCCGGCTGATCAGCTGCGAGCATGGTGGTCGGCGCGTGATCCGCACCGAATACGACGGCTCGATCACCGTGATCGCCGACAGCTTCGACGGCAAGCGGCTGAACTCGCCCAATGATGTGGTCGTGAAGTCCGACGACACGGTCTGGTTCAGCGACCCGCCTTTCGGCATCCTGGGCAACTATGAAGGCTACCGGGCCGAGGTGGAACTGCCGACCAACCTGTACCGCTTCGATCCGCGAAGCGGCGAGCTGGCGGTGATGTGCAGCGAGATCGAACGCCCGAACGGGCTGGCGTTCTCGCCTGACGAGCGCCGGCTTTATGTCGTGGAGTCAGGTGTGCTGCCGCGCCGGATCCGTGTCTTCGATGTCGATGCGCTGGGCCATCTGTCGAATGACCGGCTGTTCTTCACCGCCGATGAAGACGGCGCGCCCGACGGATTTCGCTGCGATGTCGATGGCAACCTGTGGGCCGGCTGGGGCACGGGAGCAGGCCGCGACGGCGTCACGGTCTTCGCACCCGACGCCACGCCGATAGGCCGTATCGCGCTGCCCGAGCGCTGTGCCAATCTGTGCTTTGGCGGACCGGCGCGCAACCGGCTGTTCATGGCCGCCAGCCAGTCGCTGTATTCGCTCTACGTCAACACCCAGGGTGCGGCGCGCGGCTGAACAGCGCGGGCTGGCGCGGCACGCGCGCAAGCAAATGTGGCTTGGCAGCTTGACCCCCATGGGGGGACGGCCGGCTTCGGCCGGCCTCGGGACGCTTAGAGGAACTCCCAGATCTGGCCGCTGAAGCGCTGCATCTTCATGTACTTGACCACCCGGTAGTCGGTCGGGCTGGTGTTGATCAGGCTGCCCGGCAACAGCGCCGGATTGCGGAAGTCCTTCAGGTTGGCGGCCTGGCGCACGATGTTCTCGCGCGTCAGGTCGTCACCGCACTGGCGCAGCACCTGCTCGATCATCTGCGCATAAGCCCAGCCAGCCAGGTTCAGCGAGTCGTTGAGGTTGGCCTCGGGCATGTACTTCTTCATGAACTCGAAGAAGGGTTTGAGCTCGGCGTCGTTGGCCCACTGCTTGTCGGTGGCGTCCTTCATGAAGCCGGCGGTCTTGATGCCGACCGATCGGTCCAGTCCCGCCGGTGTCAGCGTCGCGCCAACCGATGCCGACCCCAGGTGCAAATAGGTGTCGGGCTTCCAGCCCAGGTCGAAGATCTTGCGGATCGCCTGCGCGCCTTGCTTGGCGTAAGTGAACAGCATCACGGTGTCGCAGCCCGCGCCCTTGAGCGTGATGAGTTGCGAGTCGACGGTCGGGTCGGTGGCCTGGAAGCTCTCTGCCGCGATGACCATCGTGGCGGCCTTGGCACCCAGGCCCTCTTTCAACCCGTTGAGCAGTTCTTTGCCGAAATCGTCATCCTGATACAGCACGCCGATCTTGGCGTTGGCGTGGGTGGCCAGGATGTTCTTGGCGTAGAAGTTCGCCTCCAGCCGCAGCGTTGGCTGCCAGCCCATGGTCCAGGGATATTTCTCCGGATTCGCGAAAGTCTCTGAGCCCGCGGCGATGAACAGCTGCGGCACTTTCTTCAAGTTGAGGTAGGGGCGGGTGGCGGTGTTGAGCGGCGTGCCCAGCATGCCGAACATCAGCGCGACCTCTTCTTGCTCGACCAGTCGGCGGGTTTGCTCAACGGCTTTGGGCGGTGAAAAACCATCGTCCACCGAGATGAAGTTGATCTTGCGGCCGTTGATGCCGCCGCGCTCGTTGAGCATCTTGAAATACGCGGCCTCGGCGCGGCCGAGCTGGCCGTAAGCCGATGCCGGGCCGCTGTAGGCGATGGTCTGGCCGATCTTGATCTCGCTGTCGGTCACGCCGGGGCCGTATTTCTTTTCCGCCAGCGCGGCCAGCGGCATCGCGCCGGCCGCGACGGCCGCCAGCGGTGCCAGCACGATAGAGCGTCGATTTGGGTGTGTCATCTGTGTCTCCTGTGGATCGAATGAGGGATCAGTCGTGGCGGTTCGGGCCCATGAAGCCGAACAGGTAGCCGGCGACCTTGCGCATCTGGATCTCCTCCGAACCCTCGGTGATGCGATAGCGGCGGTGGTGGCGGTAGATGTGCTCAAAAGGCTTGTGGCGCGAGTAGCCAATGCCACCGTGGACCTGCATCGCCCGGTCGGCGGCTTCGCAGACCAGGCGGTTGGCCCAGTAGTTGCACATCGAGACCTTGTCCGACAGCCGCTTCTCGACCTCGGGGTGCGGCATGCTGTCCATCTCCCAAGCCGTCTTGCGGATCAACAGACGCAGCATCTCGACCTGGGTCGCGAGCTCTACCAGCGGGAATTGGATGCCTTGGTTGGTCGCCAGAGGTTTGCCGAAAGGCTTGCGCTCGCGCGCATATTTCACACTCTCGGCGACGCAGTACGCGGCCGCGCCCAGCGAGCTGGCGGCTTGGCGGATTCGGTTCTCGTGCACGAATGCCTGGGCCAGCGCGAGGCCGAAGTCGAGCGCGCCGAACATCGCGTCCTCGGGCACCCAGACATCGGTCAAGCTGATGCGCGGGTGGTCGGTGGGCATGTTGAAGGTCCAGAGGTATTCCTCGATCTTCAGCCCCGGGGTCTCGGCCGGCACCAAGAAAGCAGTGATGCCCTTGGCCGCGCCGGGCTCGCCGCTGGTGCGGGCGAAGACGCAGCAGTGGCTGGCGGTGTGCATGCCGGTGGTCCACATCTTCGCGCCGTCGATGCGCCAGCCGGCCTGACCATTGCGGGTCTCGCGGACTGCGGTGGTCTCCATGTGGGTGGCGTCGGAGCCGTGCTCGGGCTCGGTCAGGCCGAAGGTGATGCGGATCTTGCGCGCCAGCGAGCCGCGGATGAATTTTTCCTTTTGCGCCGGCGTGCCGAAGTCGCGCAGCATCACGATCAGCGGGAAGTTGCCGACCACCGAGTGCTCGTTCTGCAAGTCGTTGAACAGCCCCAGGCCTTGCGAGGCGAGGTGGTCGCGGATCACCGACATCCACAGGTTGCTGCCGCCGTCACCGCCGAACTCCTTGGGCAGCGAGAAGCGGAAGAATCCGGCCTCGTCGGCGAGCTTTTTGGCCTGCTCGAGCAAGGCCTCCCACTCGGGCCGCGGCAGACCGCCGTTGTCGAAGTCGGTGCGCGCCCATTCGCGCCGGTGGTCGAAGAAGCGCTCGTTGTCGTCCTGCGCTTGCAACGGTTTGATCTTGGCCGTGATGAAGGCGTCTAGCCTTGCCAGGTAGGCGATCAGTTCGGGGGGAAGGTTGAAGTCCATCGGGGTCTCACTCCTTGGTTGGGTGTTTGGGTTGGGATGAAGAGTCTGCCGCGCGCAGTTCGATCTCGCGCTTGTAGCTTGCATAGCTGGGCTGGTCTATCGCCATCTTGGCCAGCGTCGTGGCCCAGAGGTGATCCATCAGCCCTGGCGTGTCAGCACCGACCTGGCCTTCGCGGATCCGCTTGGCGAGCTCGATTTCGAGCGCAGGCAGGCTGGCGTCTAGCGACAGCAGCGCTTTGAGCCTGAGCGTGGCGTCGGTCTGCGCTGCAGCGCTCAAGCGTATTTCTCTGGCCACCAGGTCGACCGCGTTGGCGGCAACCCGGGCCTGGAACACCGTATCGGCGGGCAGTTGCGGGATCAGGGTGTCGCGCAGCAATCGGGCGACGGCGTCCAACATGTCGGCGCCATGGGGAGCATCGATCATCTCAAGGCCTCCTCGCGAAGAATCGCATCAGGTCGAGCTCGCTCTCGGACACCCGCCGGGCGATCATCGCGCGCTCGACCGTGGGGTCGCGGCCGCTGGCGAACCAGTCGTTCATGCCGGCACAGCCCAGGCCCCAGCGCAGGCTGCTGATGGCTTCCCAGTAGCGGACCCGCTCGCGATCGACCGCTGTGCCGGATGCGGCCTGGTAGGCGCTGAACAGTTCTTCGCGCTGGCCCAGTCCGCCCACCGGCTGGTCGATCTGGCCGAAGCGCCAGGGCGGCAGGCAGATCCAGGCCAGGTCTTCGGCCGGGTCGCCGAGGTGGCCGACTTCCCAGTCGAGGACGGCGCGAAGGCCGTCGTTGCCGATGATCAGGTTGCCGTGGCGGAAGTCGCCATGGACCAGGCTTGGGTGGGGCAGCTCTGCCGGTTGGCGGTCGAGCAGCCAGCGAAACGCCAGCTCGAACACTGGGCTCGGGCGGCCCATCGCCTGGTAGCGATGCTGCAGTTTGGCCAGCGTGATGCTCAGTGATCGCAGTGGCAAGGGCGGCAGGCTGGCGCTGGGCACGGCGTGGATCGCAGCCAGGACCGCGCCGAACTGCGCCACCAAGCGGGGCCGCACCGCAGCGAACTCGAGGTCTCGAAGGATCTTGCGCGGGATGGTTTGGCCCTCGATGCGGGTCATCAAGAAGCCGTCGCCGATGCCGTCTTCGGCCACCAGCGTGTGGATGACGCTGGGCAGCGGCACGCCGCTGGGCGCCAAGGCCCGGATCAGGTCAGCCTCGGCGGGCAGCGACAGCGATTCGGCACCGCGTGGGCCGCCGGGCGAGCTGCGCAGGATCAGCGGCATCCGCAATCGGTCACCGACCGCGTCGAACGACCAGGTCTGCAGCGTCGCCCCGCCCGACAAACGGCGCAGGCCCTCGAGCCGGTCGGCGCCCGGCACGATCCTGGCGACCAGCGAGCGCAGCGCCTGCGCGAAGGTGTCGGCGTTCATCGTTGCGCCGGTCTGAGCGCTCAAGTTCGGCTCCACCAGGGGTATTGCGGCGGCATGTCGGTTGACACCTGACCCGGGAAGTTCGGCGCCCGCTTGCCGATGAAAGAGGCCACGCCTTCGCGGACGTCAGCGCCTGCGCCCAGCGTCATGTTCATCGCGGCGTCGAGCTTGAGCAGGTCCCAGGGCGTGGCCTCGGCGCTGAAGCGCCATAGCATCTGGCGCGTCAGCGCCACCGCGACCGGGGCGGTGTTCTCGACAATCTCACGCGCAATCGCCCGGGCCTGCGCCAGCAAGCCCTCGGGCGACTCGACCGACTCGACCAGACCGCCGCGCAAGGCCTCGGCCGCGTCGAACACCCGGCCCGAGTAGCACCAGCGCAGCGCCTGCGGCAGCCCGACGATGCGCGGCAGGAACCAGGCGCTGGCGGCCTCGG
>RGQD01000304.1 GCA_010030205.1 Betaproteobacteria bacterium | reverse complement strand
AACGCTGACGCGCGTACACCGGCAACGTCGAGCGCGGGATGGTCTGTCCAAGCGTTGCGCTCCATGAGCCTTCAGGGGTATGAACGCCGGTACGCCCGTCAAACACCCAGTCCGGCAGCGGGGCGCTGCAAAGCGCCTTACCGGCGTCGATATCGTCCTTCACCCAAGCGGCCACCTGCTGCCAGCCGGCCTCCTGCCAGAGTTCGAACACGCCCTGCTTCATGCCGAAGCCCCAGCGCATCGCCAGGTCGACATCGCGCGCCGAATCGGCCACTTCGGCCAGGTGCACCGCCGCGTAGTGGAAACCGTTGCGCAGGATCGCCCACAGGAACTGGGCCTGCGGGTTGCTGGACTCTCGCAGCAGCTTCAGGCGCTCGGCCGCCGGTTTCTTCAGAATGCGGTCGATCAGCGCATCGGCTTTGCCACCAGCGGGCACATAGTCGCCCTTGGCCGGGTCGAAACGCAGCACATCCTTGCCGACCTTCTTGAAAAATCCAGCTTTGGCCTTTTGGCCCAGTGCACCGGCGCTGATCAGCGCGGCCAGCGCCGAAGGCGTTGCATAGCTGGCATGGAAGGGATCGTCCTGCAGCTTGTCCTGCAGCGTCTTGACCACATGCGCCAAGGTGTCAAGGCCCACCACATCGGCGGTGCGGAAGGTGCCCGAGCTGGCTCGGCCCAGCTTTTTGCCGGTCAGGTCGTCGACCACGTCGTATGCCAGGCCGAAGCGATCCGCCTCAACAAATGTGGCCAGCATGCCGGCGGTGCCGATGCGGTTGGCGACGAAGTTGGGCGTGTCCTTGGCGCGCACCACGCTCTTGCCCAGACCGCGGGTCACAAAGGTCTCGAGCTGGTCGAGGATCACTGGGTCAGTGCCGGCGGTCGGAATCAATTCAACCAGCTGCATGTAGCGCGGCGGGTTGAAGAAGTGGATGCCGCAAAAGCGCGGCTTCAAGGCTTCGGGCAACACCGCTGACAGCGCGGTGATCGACAAGCCCGAGGTGTTGCTGGCAACGATCGCGTGCGGCGCAATGTGCGGCGCGACCAAGGTGTAGAGGTCGCGCTTCCAGTCCATGCGCTCGGCGATCGCCTCGATCACCAAGTCACAAGCCGCCAGCAGGGCTAGGTTCTCCTCGTAGTTGGCGGGCTGGATCAAGGCCAGGTCACTCGCCACGCCGATCGGTGAAGGCTTGAGCTTTTTCAGCCCATCCAAGGCCTTGAGCACGATGCTGTTCTTCGGGCCCTCTTTCGCCGCCAGGTCGAACAGCAACACCGGCACCCGCAGATTGACCAGATGCGCGGCGATCTGCGCGCCCATCACGCCGGCGCCGAGCACGGCCACCTTGCGCACGTTGAAACAGTTCATGTTGACTCCGGTGAATTCAGTACAGATGTCACGGCTCACTCGACCCGGATCCAGGTCTGGGTGCGACCCAGCATCGGCAGGCCCAGGTATCCGCGAACCTCCAGCTTCTTGCCGCCGTCCACCGGCTTCAAGCGCAGCTTGTAAACCTTGCCGTTGTTCGGGTCGAGGATGTCGCCGCCGACCCAGGCGCCGTCGTCGCCTTTCTTCGCACCACGGATGATGGTCATGCCCATCACCGCTTGGTTCTTGCGCTCGTCGCTGCAGTCGTGGCACACCTCGCTGGCCTTGGCCAGGTCGAAAATTTTCTCGACCCGCCCGCTGACCGCACCGCCCGACTCGGTGATGCGCACCATGGATTTTTCAATCTTGCCATCGTCGTCTATCGTCTTCCACAAGCCCACCGGCGTGGCCTGGGCCAATGCTGCACAGCCGGTAGCGGCCAGCAACAAGGCGATCAAAGTCTTGTGCATCATAGAAATCTCCTGGTGTTGTTCAGAACAAGGCCTCGTCCATCGCCATCAGCGACGCCACGCCAGACCGCGCGCTGCGGATCAGGCCTGCAGTCTCGGGCAGCAGCTTGGCGAAGTAAAAACGCGCGGTGGCCAGCTTGGCGGTGTAGAACGGATCGCCTGAACCCTGCTGATCCAGCGCAATCTTGGCCATCCTGGCCCAAAAATAGGCAAAGCACAGATGACCGACAACGCGCAGGTAATCGACCGCCGCTGCGCCAACCTCGTCGGCATTGCCGAAGGCCTTCATGCCGATTTCGGTGGTCAGCTTGGTCAGCTTGTCACCCAGGTCGGCCAGCGGGTTGATGAACTCCTGCATCGCTTCGCTGACGCCCTCCTCCTCGACGAACTCGGCGATGCGCTGGCCGAACTTCTTCAGCTTCGCGCCGTTGTCGCCCAGCACCTTGCGCCCGAGCAGGTCTAGCGACTGGATCGTGTTGGTGCCTTCGTAAATCATGTTGATCCGCGCATCGCGAACGAACTGCTCCATGCCCGAGCCGTGGATGTAGCCGTGGCCACCAAAGACCTGCATGCAGGCCGAGGTCGCGATCCAGCCGTTGTCAGTGATAAAGGCCTTGATGACGGGGGTGAGCAAGGCCACGGTGTCGTCGGCCTCCTTCTTCTCTTGCTCGTCGTCGGACGAGAGCAGCACATCAAGCTGCAACGCGGTGAACATCAGCATCGCGCGGCCGCCTTCAGCGTAGGCCCGCGCGGTCAGCAGCATCTTGCGAACGTCCGGATGGACGATGATCGGGTCTGCGGCCAGGTCGGGCGCCTTGGTGCCTGACAGCGATCGCATTTGGATCCTGTCCCGGGCGTAGGCCACCGCGTTTTGGTAGGCCACCTCGGTCAGTCCCAGTGACTGCGTGCCCACGCCCAACCGGGCCGCGTTCATCATCACGAACATCGCCGCCAAGCCCTTGTGCGGCGCACCGACCAGCGTGCCGACCGCACCGTCCAGCCGCATTTGACAGGTGGCGTTGCCATGGATGCCCATCTTGTGCTCGAGGCCGCTGCAGAAAATCGGGTTGCGATCGCCCAGACTGCCGTCGGCATTGACCAAGACCTTCGGCACCACGAACAGCGAGATGCCCTTGCTGCCGGCTGGCGCGTCGGGCAGCCTGGCCAGCACCAGGTGAACGATGTTTGCGGCCAGGTCGTGTTCCCCGGCGCTGATGAAGATCTTCTCGCCACTGATGCGGAAGCTCGCTTCGGCCGCCCCGTCGGCGATCGGCTCGGCCTTGCTGCGCAGCAAGCCCAGGTCGGTACCGCAATGAGGCTCGGTCAGGCACATCGTGCCGGTCCATTCGCCGCTGGTCAGACGCGGCAGGTAAATCGCTTTTTGAGCCGGCGTGCCGTGCGCGTGCAAGGCTTCGTAAGCACCGTGCGACAAGCCCGGGTACATGGTCCAGGCTTGGTTGGCCGAATTCAGCATCTCGTAGATGCACTGGTTGAGCACCAGCGGCAATCCCTGGCCGCCGTAGGCCGGGTCACAGCTCAGCGATGGCCAGCCACCAGCCACATACTGCTCATAAGCCTGTTTGAAGCCTTGCGGCGCACGCACCGCGTGACTTTGCTGGTCCAGTGTGCAGCCCTCGGCATCGCCCGACAGGTTGAGCGGCGCGGTCACCTGAGACGCGAACTTGCCGCCCTCCTCGAGCACGGCGTTGAGCGTGTCGGCATCGGTCTCGGCATGTGCAGGCAAGCCCTTGAGCGTTGCCACAGCGCCGAACACCTCGTGCAGCAAGAACTGCATGTCACGAATGGGCGGATGGTAGGAAGGCATGAGAAGTGCTCCAGGAGGGACAACCGGCACCGCCGGCAAGAAAGGTCAGCGCGCTGCGATGCGCGGGACAGTGGCTGGATCGACCGCCAAGCAGGCGTCCAGGATTCGGTCGAAACCACGGCGGGCACGATCGATCGCGCCGGGTTGGCGCAGAAAGCGAGCATCGTGATGCAAGGCCAGGATCAGGCCGTGGAGTTCGAACAGGATTTGCAGCGAATCGGTGTCAGGCCGCAGGTGACCGGCATCCACCGACAGGCTGATCGCGCGCTCCAGCGCTGACTGCCAAGCCAGCACCATCGACGCCAATGCGTCGCGCACCGGTCCGGGACGGTCGTCAAACTCGACCGCACCGCTGATGTAGATGCAGCCCGAGTCCAGTTCCACCGACACCCGACGCACCCAGCGATCGAACAGCGCTCGCAGCCGCGGCAGTCCACGGGCCTCGCTGACCGCGGGAAAAAACACCTCTTCCTCGAAGCGCGCGTGGTATTCGCGAATCACCGCGATCTGCAACTCCTCGCGCGAGCCGAAATGGGCAAACACGCCCGACTTGCTCATCTGCGTGACATCGGCCAGCGCACCGATCGACAAGCCTTCCAATCCCATGTGCGACGCCAGCCCCAGCGCCGCATCCAGGATCACCGCGCGGGTCTGCTGGCCTTTGTGCAGGACCCGCGAGAAAGGACGCGTTGGCGAAAGCTTGGGCGATGCAGGCGGTGGCGTGGCAGTCACGGTGAAAAAATGAAACGAACGATCGTGCTATTTTGCAGGCTAACCGCTCACTTTGCCGGTCCGATGCCAGGATATTTTTAGGCTTCGCCAACTATTGGCGAAACCTGGCTGTGCAAATCGGTGCCGAAGTCGACATGAACCGAAAGCCAGGGAGTGCCGCAAGGGCTGCAAGCGACCAAGCTGCGACAGCGAACGAACCGAGCTTGAGGCGGATTCGTCACACAATATGCAGTACGCTCAGCGCAGTTAAATGGAGGTTTCGTTCCGTGGACGTTTTGCAGCTCGATCTGTCCGGACGCCCGCAAGCGTGGATTGCAACGCGACAAGCGGCGATTCTTTACGCTTGCGACGGTGTGGCCTGGACCGTGGGCAAGCCCTGCCAGGTTCTGCGCGGAGGCATCCAGCGCAGAACCGGGCTGCCGTCGCGCATCGAGGTACACCCCATCATCGCCGTGCGCGGCACCGTCCCTAGCCGGGCCTGGCGGGTGGCGCCGGCCTTGACCAACCCCAAGCTCTTCACCCGCGACCGTCAGGTCTGCGCCTACTGCGGCGGCCACTTTGCTTTCGACCTGCTGACCCGCGAACACATCGTCCCCAGTTCTCGCGGCGGGCGCGACAGCTGGATGAACTGCATCACCGCCTGCCGTGCCTGCAACGGCCGCAAAGGCAACCGACTGCCTGAAGAATCGAACATGAGCCTGCTCTACCTGCCCTACACACCCAGCCTGCATGAGGACATGATCCTGCGCGGGCGGCGCATCGTCGTCGACCAGATGGAATTCTTGCTCGCCAGCGTGCCGCGATACAGCCGGCTGCACGCTTGAGCACGCTTTGAGGCTCTTGCTGGCCTTGCTCGTCGGCCTGCTGGTCGGCAGCGGCGCTGCGGCTGCAGGCGCCGCTGCGCCGCAGCCGCCCGACACCATGGCGCAGCGCTTGCAGCCCTGCACCGCCTGCCATGGCGCCGAAGGTCGGGCCGCACGCGAGGGCTACCTGCCGCGCATCGCCGGCAAACCTGCGGCCTATCTCTACCACCAACTGCTCAATTTCCGCGATGGCCGGCGCAGCAATGCCACGATGGCTGGCTTGCTGGTTCACCAGCGCGATGATTACCTGCGCGAGATGGCCGCTCACTTCGCGTCCCTGGACTTGCCGCACGCCTCGAGGCCGCCGAGTGCAGCGCCCGCAGCGGTG
>RGQD01000303.1 GCA_010030205.1 Betaproteobacteria bacterium | reverse complement strand
CTTCAACAAGAGACGGAGAGACGAGATGAACTTCAGTACAGCAATTGATCTGTTCAAAAACAAACGGTGCATGTGGCGGCAGAGCTGGGGCAGCAGTGCCTACGTGGGCATGCAGACACCCACCGTCACCGGCATGCTGACGCTGCCCTACTTTTTCCGGCGGGGCAAGGACGGCACCGAGCCCTGGTTCCCTACCATCGAGGACATGTTCGCCACCGACTGGGAGATCGTCACCGCGAACCAGAAGCACGCGCCGGAAGAGGCCGCGAAGGAGACCCCCGCTGACACACCGGTTCCAACAGTCGACGAGGTCAACGCGATCACCAAGGCGCGCATCCAGAAGTCCCTCACAAAGCATTGGCGCAAGCTGAAGCAGGGCGACGCCAAGAAGGCTGCGGGGCCAAAGGTGATCGACCCCGAGGCACCGTGGGGCCGCAAGAAGGACGGCACGCCGGCCAAGCGGCGCGGCCCTGCGCCTGGGGAAGTGCCCGGGGAAGTGACCGGGGAAGTGACCGGGGAAGTGACCGGGGAAGTTGCAGCCACATGATCGACCTCTACCTGGACCTGGAGACGTACTGCACCGTGCCTATTGCGCACGGTACACACGCCTACGCCGCGAAGGCCGAGGTCATGCTGCTGGCCTACGCTGTTGGTGAAGACGACCCGCAGGTGCTGCAGTTCCCCGACGAGATCCACAGCGATCGTTGGGCGCAACTGCGGGCCACGCTCGGCGAGCCCAGTGTCCGGGTAGTCATCCACAACAGCCACTTCGACCGCACGGTCCTCCGGCACGCCATGGGCATCGACATCCCCACGAGCCGGATCCACGACACCATGGTGCAGGCCCTGAGCCACGGCCTGCCGCCCAGCCTGGGGCAGCTCGGCGAGGTCCTGGGCCTGCCGGCGGACAAGGCCAAGGACAAGGACGGCAAGAAGCTGATCCACCTGTTCTGCAAGCCGCTGCCCGACAGCCGGATCCTGCGGCGCGCGACTCAGGCCACGCACCCGGCGGAGTGGGAGCGGTTCCGCGCCTACGCGGCCAACGACATCGTCGCGATGCGCGAGTGCATGCGGCGCATGCCGTCGGTGAACAACACCCCGACCGAGCGCGCGTTGTGGGAGCTCGACCAGACGATCAACGACCGGGGCGTGTCGATTGACGTTTTCTTGGCCCGGTCTGCGATTGAGGCGGTTGCCAAGGCCCAAATCGATCTGAAGCGGCAGGCCCAGGACATCACCGGCGGGGCGGTGCGCAGCACCACCCAGGGCGCGGCGCTGCGTCTGCAGATCCTGGAGCAGTTCGGGGTCGACATGCCCGACCTGCAGATGGGCACGGTCGAGAAGTACCTCGCCGACCCTGCGGTGCCCGATGCGCTCAAGGAGCTGTTGGAGGTCCGCCTGCAGGCCAGCAGCACCAGCACCAAGAAGTACCAGACCCTGATCAACGGCGTCAACGGCGATGGCCGGCTGCGGGGCACCCTGCAGTTCAACGGCGCGGCGCGCACGGGCCGGTGGGCCGGCAGGCTATTCCAACCCCAAAATTTACCAAGGCCAACGCTCAAGCAGCCCATGATCGACGCCGGCATCGAGGCCATCAAGGCGGGCATCGCCGACATGGTCACCGACAACGTCATGGAACTCGCCAGCTCGGCCATCCGTGGCACGATCATCGCCTCGCCCTACAAGCTGATGGGCCGCAAGAAGCTGGTGGTCTCCGACCTCGCCAACATCGAGGGCCGGGTCCAGGCGTGGCTTGCGAACGAGGAGTGGAAGCTCCAGGCGTTCCGCAACTTCGACGCCGGCATCGGCCCCGACCTCTACAAGCTGGCGTACAGCAAGTCGTTCGGTGTCAGGCCGGAGGACGTCACCGACGACCAGCGGCAGGTCGGCAAGGTGCAAGAGCTTGCGCTGGCCTACGCGGGCGGCGTGGGGGCATTCGTAACCTTTGCGGGGGCCTACGGTATCGACCTCGACGCGATGGCCGCCAAGGTCCTGCCGCTGGCGCCTGAGCTGGTGGTGGAGGAGGCCGACCGGTTCTTCGAGTGGACGCTGCGCGAGAAGCGATCGCTGTTCAACCTGTCCGACGATGCGTTCGTGGCCTGCGACACGCTCAAGCGGGTCTGGCGCTACGCGCACCCCAACATCACCGACTACTGGAAGCGCCTGCAGACGCTGGTGAAGCAGGCCCTGGGCACGCGCGGCATCGAGTACGTTGGCGTGCTACCCGGCGCCGCAGATCAAGAACGAGGCGATCACGTACATGGGCATCGACCAGTTCACGCGCAAGTGGACCCGCATCCAGACGCACGGCGGCAAGCTGTTCGAGAATCTGGTACAGGCGATCGCTCGGGACGTCCTGGCGCACAGCATGCCGCTGATCGAGGCCGCCGGCTACAAGATCGTCCTGACGGTGCACGACGAGATCATCGCCGAGGCGCCGGACAGCATTGAATTCAACGCCGAGCACCTGTCGGAGCTGATGTCGGCGCCACCGGCCTGGGCGGCGGACATGCCGCTGGCCGCCAAAGGCTTCGAGACCTACCGCTACCGAAAGCAGTGATGCGTGAATCCGCGATTGAGAAGTATCTGGCCCGGCATGTCATTTTGATGGGCGGTGAGACCCGCAAGGCCCAGTGGATTGGGCGTGCCGGCGCACCCGACCGCCGGGTCATGCTGCCCGGGCGCACGCCGTTCTGGGTCGAGCTCAAGGCCACCGGCGAGAAGCCCACCGCCCAGCAGGTCCGCGAGCACAACCGCATGCGCCGGCTCGGTGAGCTGGTGTACGTGATCGATTCCATTGAGGGCGTGATCGCCCTCCTCAACCCACCAAAAAGCTGAATGTGCCCCAAATGCAACAACTTCAAGAGCGACGTCATATACACCCGGCAGCTCCGGGACACTACCCTGGTCCGCCGCCGGTGTTGCGTAGCCTGTGGGGTCCGGTACACGACGCACGAGAGGGTCTACGTGCCGCCGCCGAAGTACCGCGCATGAGCACGCGCCAGAAGTTCACCCCCCGCCCGTACCAAACGCTGATCATCAACCACATCCTGGACGGCAAGCGCGTCGCGGTGTGGGCCGGAATGGGCACCGGCAAGACTGTGGCGACCCTGTCGGCGCTGGAGATCCTGCAGATGGTCGAGGACGGCCCGGCGCTGGTGATAGCACCGTTGCGCGTGGCGACGACGACGTGGCCCGAAGAAGTGCTCAAATGGGACCACCTGAAGGGCATGAACGTCGTGCCGATCGTGGGCACCGAGCGCGAGCGCATCGCCGCCGTGCGGTCGCCGTCGCAGGTCTACACCACCAACTACGAGCAGATCGTCTGGCTGGTGGCGTACTGGGGCGACAAGTGGCCCTACGCCACGGTGGTCCTGGACGAGTCCACCAAGGTCAAGGGGTTCAGGCTGCGCCAGGGCGGCAAGCGCGCCCAGGCCCTGGGCAGCATCACCCACACCCGCATCAAGCGCCTGATCGAGCTCACCGGCACGCCGGCCAGCAACGGGCTCAAGGACCTCTGGGGGCAGGCGTGGTTCATCGACGCGGGCACGCGCCTGGGCCGCACCTTCACCGCCTTCTCGCAGCGGTGGTTCCGGCCCGACAGGACGGGCTACGGGGTCGAGCCGCTGGCGATCGCCCAGGTCGAGATCCAGGACAAGCTGCGCGACGTCTGCCTGACGATCGAGGCCAAGGACTGGTTCGACCTGCGCGAGCCGATCATCAACAACATCATGGTCAAGCTGCCGCTGAAGGCCCGCAAGCATTACAAGGAGATGGAAGTCGAGATGTACACCGCCCTCGACACGGGCGACGAGATCGAGGCGTTCAACGCCGCGGCCAAGACGCAGAAGTGCCTGCAGATCGCCAACGGCGCGATGTACGTGGGCGACGGGGCGCTGGCGTGGCAGGAGGTGCACACGGCCAAGCTGGAGGCCCTGGAGTCGGTGATCGAGGAGGCAGCCGGCATGCCGGTGCTGGTGGCCTACAACTTCAAGTCGGATCTGGCCCGGCTGCTGAAGCACTTCCCCCAGGGCAAGCACCTGGACAAGAAGCCCGAGACGATCAAGGACTGGAACGCGGGCAAGATCCCGGTCCTGTTCGCCCACCCGGCCAGCGCCGGCCACGGGCTCAACCTGCAGGACGGCGGCAACATCCTGGTGTTCTTCTCGGTCAACTGGAACCTGGAGGAGCACCTGCAGATCATCGAGCGCATCGGCCCGACCCGGCAACTCCAGTCAGGCCACGACCGCCCGGTGTTCATCCACCGCATCCTGGCCCGGGACACCGTGGACCTGCTGGTGCTGCAGCGCCTGGAGACCAAGAGGGAGGTGCAGGACATCCTCATGGAGGCCATGAAACACCGCAGGAAGGCGGGTCAGAAGAAGATGTCAGGGCGCAGCACTTGACGGGTCACGAGGCCCTTGGTGGCCTTCTCGATCTCGATCGCAAGGACGGGGGAGGCTTGGCGCCGGCCTGAGATGAGCAGGCTCATCCAGGTGGGGGTGATGCCCAGGAACTGGGCCATCTCGCTCTTGGCGCCCATGACGTCGGTTTGGAAGTACTCGGAGAGGGTCATGGCAGTCCTTGTGGAAACGGCCATTGTAACCCCGAGTTGTAATACACTGTAACTTCACATCAACAGGAGGACGTATGACCGTCTACAACACAGGCAAGGTAAAGATCGGCCTGGGCTACACCCCGCCCAACATCACCGAGATGTCCGAGGACGAGCTCGTCATCCAGCGCGGGCTGCTGGGGGTGCGCAAGAGCTGCATGTCCGACGCGATCGCCACGATCGTCGTGGTCTTTGGCATCGCCGCCCTGGCGACGTGGTGGTCGGCATGACCGATGAACGCATTGCGGCCCTGATGGGGTGGCGTTGGCCGACCAGCGTTCACCCCGACGACATGCTCGCAAAGGTGCGGGCCGTCGTACACGAAGCAAAGACAGACAACAGCCAACAAATTGAAACTTTGTACGCGCTGTACCAACAAGCATCGTCCCAGAGAGATGTTCTTATGGCACAGCAAACTCAGCAGATTGAGATGTGGAAGCAGAGAATCAAAGAAGCAAAGTCCCAATGGCAGGGGCTGACGGATGATGATGTAAATGAACTCACAAAGAATGTGATTGCGTTCAAGAGCGATATTGTGGACTTTATTGGGCGGGCAGAAGCAAAGCTTAAGGAGAAAAACGGTGGTTGAACCCGTAGCGTGGATGGTTTACACAGAAGACGGTAAGTCTGTGTATGTAACCGATAACCCAACCGATATTAAAGAGGACCAAAGAGCTTTGCCGCTTTACACAAAGCAAGAGTGGCAGGGGCTAACTAAACTACATGCAAAACTTATTGCTGAAAACTCACCAAATATTGAGTGGGCAGTGATGCTGACAGAGCAAGCACTTAAGGAAAAGAACACATGAACAAGCTCACTCCCGCCGACGTCAAGAACGTCTACCTCGCGTGCGACATGCGCGACCCGAGCGGTATGTACGCCAACGATGTCGACCTGCTGGAGTTCGCCGACAAGATGGAGCAGTTGCTCATGTACCGGCTGTCCCAGGCGCCGCGCGAGCCCGAGCGGACCTGCACCCGGTGCAAGCACGCGAT
>RGQD01000302.1 GCA_010030205.1 Betaproteobacteria bacterium | reverse complement strand
CAGATCGCCCGACTCAAGGTACTTGTTCATCAGCTCTTCAGACGATTCGGCCGCTGCTTCGAGCATGTTCTCGCGCCACTTCTTGGCTTCTTCGAGCAACTCGGCCGGGATCTCGCGGTAGTCGAACTTCATGCCCTGCGAAGCCTCGTCCCAGATGATCGCCTTCATCTTGATCAGGTCGATCACGCCGGTGAACTTATCCTCGGCGCCGATCGGGATCACGATGGGCACCGGATTCGCCTTCAGGCGGACCTTCATCTGGTCGACGACTTTGAAGAAGTTGGCGCCCGTGCGGTCCATCTTGTTGACGAACGCAAGGCGCGGTACCTTGTACTTGTTGGCCTGGCGCCAGACTGTTTCCGACTGCGGCTGCACGCCACCCACGGCGCAGTACACCATGCAGGCACCGTCGAGCACGCGCATCGAGCGCTCGACTTCAATCGTGAAGTCGACGTGCCCGGGGGTGTCGATGATGTTGATGCGGTGCTCTGGGTAAGCCAGCTCCATGCCCTTCCAGAAGCATGTGGTGGCAGCCGAGGTGATCGTGATGCCGCGCTCTTGCTCCTGCTCCATCCAGTCCATCGTCGCGGCGCCGTCGTGCACTTCCCCGATCTTGTGGTTCACACCGGTGTAGAACAGGATGCGCTCGGTTGTCGTCGTCTTGCCGGCGTCGATGTGCGCGGAAATGCCGATGTTGCGGTAGCGCTCGATGGGGGTCTGGCGGGCCATGGTGTCACTCCAAATACAGGAGCCGCCCTCGGGTCAGTAATAACCCGGATGGGGCGGCCGGAAAGGCTTGAGGGAAAGGTCTTAGAAGCGGAAGTGCGAGAACGCCTTGTTGGCCTCGGCCATGCGGTGGACTTCGTCACGCTTCTTCATCGCACCGCCGCGGCCTTCACTGGCCTCGAGCAACTCATTGGCCAAGCGCGCGGCCATCGACTTTTCGCCGCGTTTGCGGGCTGATTCCTTCAGCCAACGCATGGCCAGCGCCATCCGGCGAACGGGGCGAACTTCCACGGGAACTTGGTAGTTCGCACCGCCGACGCGGCGTGACTTGACTTCGACCATCGGCTTGACGTTGTTGATGGCGACCATGAAGATCTCCAGCGGGTCTTTGCCAGCTTTCTTCTCGACCTGCTCGAGCGCACCGTAGATGATGCGCTCTGCGACGGCCTTCTTGCCCGATTCCATGACGACGTTCATGAACTTGGACAGATCAACCGATCCGAACTTCGGATCAGGCAGGATTTCGCGTTTGGGTACTTCGCGACGACGTGGCATGACGATTCCTTATGAAGCTTCAGTTGGTGCCAGGGGCTGTGCCGCCCGCACCCGAGAGATCACGCAACGGATCTCTCACTTACTCGGCATCTCGACCATTGGTCGGGGTTTGCCGCAACAGTCACTGCACCGGCCTCACAGCCAGTCGTGACAAACGTTTTTCAGACCCGGGTTGGCGTCTGTTCTCGGGGCCGGATGATCAGATCAACACGGACCCGAAGGCAATCAGGCCTTCTTGGGCCGCTTGGCACCGTACTTCGACCGCGACTGGCGACGGTCTTTGACGCCTTGCAAGTCCAACGAGCCGCGCACGATGTGGTAGCGAACGCCAGGCAAGTCCTTGACCCGCCCGCCGCGCACCAGCACGACGCTGTGCTCTTGCAGGTTGTGACCCTCACCGCCGATGTAGGAGATGATCTCGAAGCCATTGGTCAGGCGCACTTTCGCGACTTTCCGCAGCGCCGAGTTCGGCTTCTTGGGGGTGGTGGTGTAGACGCGAGTGCAGACACCGCGCCGCTGCGGGCAGTTCTGCATCGCAGGCGATTTGCTCTTGACGACTTCGACCTCACGGCCGTGGCGTACGAGCTGGTTGATGGTTGGCATAAGTAACTTGTTCCCGTTTGAAGTCACGCAGTACGGCAGGCCGCTTGACCAGTGCCCAGAGTCCGAAGCACAAACGGCGCCGGGACCCGCCACAGTGCAGGACACGACGCCAGATGCAAGCATCTTGACTGTTGGGCGCCCGGGCGATGCGAGCGCATGAAATGCCGAAAAGCCTTCCATTATATGCAACACTGTCTCGTCGGGCAAGTGTTGCCCCCAACGAAATCGTTTTAGCTCTGGTGTTGCTTTGGAAAACTCGCCTGTGATGGCCGTTCTCGACACCAATGTGGTGCTGGACTGGCTGGTTTTCGACGATGCGCGCTCGCGCAGCTTGGGCCAATGCCTGGTCTCAGGGCAGCTTCGCTGGGTGGCGACGCAGCCCATGATCGCCGAGCTGGCCGAGGTGCTGCTGCGACCCTTGATCGCCAAACACTGCCCCGATCCCACGGCCACGCTGGCACGCGCGCGCAAGTATTGCTGCCTGATGCCTGACCCGCCAGGCGTGGATGATCCTGCGCCTGCCTGTGCAGACCCTGACGATCAGATGTTCATCGACTTGGCCTGGTCAACGGCCGCGGCCTGGTTGTTCAGCCGCGATCGCGCGCTGCTTGAACTGGCCAGACCAGCGCTTGCGCGTGGCATCCGCATCACAACACCCGCGCTTTGGCCGGGGATCAGCGATAGCGCCGCTGAGACGCGGGCGTGAAAAAGGCGGCCTGAGCCGCCTCGGGTCGATGAGGCGGTTGCACTCGGCAACCGCCCAGACATCACTCTGCGACGCCGGCGCTTGATTCAGGCGCTGCGTCGACCGCCGCCATCTGCACGGCAGCCAGTTCCTCGGCTTCCTGCAAGGCAATGGCACGACGCTCGGTGTCGTCCATCTCTTCCTTGACCTTGCGAGCCTGGTGGTAAGCCATGCCGGTACCGGCCGGGATCAAACGGCCGACGATGACGTTCTCTTTCAAGCCACGGAGCTCGTCGCGCTTGCCCATGATCGCCGCTTCGGTCAGCACCCGGGTGGTTTCCTGGAAGGACGCCGCCGAGATGAACGAGTCGGTCGACAACGATGCCTTGGTGATGCCCAGCAACACGTCGACGTAGGTTGCCGGCAACTTGCCTTCGCCACGCAGCCGGTCGTTGGTGTCGAAGAGTTCCGAGCGTTCGACCTGCTCGCCCAGGATGTAGCTGCTGTCGCCAGAGTTGGAGATCTGCACGCGACGCAGCATCTGGCGAACGATCACCTCGATGTGCTTGTCGTTGATCTTCACACCCTGCAGACGGTAGACGTCCTGAACCTCGTCGACGATGTAGCGCGCCAGTTCCTCGACGCCGAGCAGGCGCAGGATGTCCTGCGGATCGGCCGAACCGTCGACGATCAGCTCGCCCTTGTTGACGACCTGGCCTTCGTGCACCAGGATGTTCTTCTCCTTGGGCACCAGCTCTTCGTGCTTCATGCCGTCCGGGTCGGTGATCTCGAGTCGCACCTTGCCCTTGGTTTCCTTGCCGAAGGAGATCGTGCCAGTCTGTTCGGCCAGGATGCCGACATCCTTGGGCGACCTGGCCTCGAACAGCTCAGCCACCCGCGGCAAGCCGCCGGTGATGTCGCGTGTCTTCTGGCCTTCGACCGGGATACGCGCCAACACCTCGCCAGGAGCCAGGTCCAAGCCATCGCGCACCTGGATCAACGATCCGACGGGGAAGCCAATCGTCACCGAGTGGTCGGTGCCAGGGATCTTGACCTCCTGGCCCAACGCGTCGAGCAGCTTGACCTGGGGCCTGATCACCTTGGCAACGCCGCGGCGCTTGCTGTCGATGACGACCAGCGTTGACAAGCCAGTCACCTCGTCGAGCTGCTTGGCCACCGTGACGCCTTCTTCGACATTCTCGAAGCGGGCCTTGCCGGCGAACTCGGTGATGATCGGGCGTGTCAGCGGATCCCAGTTGGCCAGCACCACGCCGGCTTTGAGCTGCTGGTCGGACCTGATGTTGAGCGTCGCGCCGTATGGCACTTTGTGACGCTCGCGCTCACGGCCGTGCTGGTCGGAGATGATGATTTCGCCAGAACGCGAGATCACCACCAACTCGCCCTTGCCGTTGGTCACATAGCGCATCGTCGGGTTGAAACCGATGATGCCGTCCGACTTGGCTTCGACGCTGTTGGCCACGGCTGCCCGTGATGCCGCGCCACCGATGTGGAAGGTGCGCATCGTCAGCTGGGTGCCAGGCTCGCCGATCGACTGTGCAGCAATCACGCCCACGGCCTCACCGGTGTTGACCAGACCGCCACGGCCCAGGTCGCGACCATAGCAGCGAGCGCAGATGCCGAAGCGGGTCGCGCAGGTCAGCGGGGTGCGGACCTTGACCTCGTCGGCGCCAGCGGCCTCCAGAATGTCCAGAGCATCTTCATCGAGCATCGTGCCGGCCGGCAGCAACAGCTCCTGCGTCTCCGGGTGCATCACTTCGACCGCAGCGACACGACCCAGGATGCGGTCTCGCAGCGACTCGATCACTTCACCGCCTTCGACCAAGGCCCGGGTGTTGAAGCCGTTCTCGGTGCCGCAATCGACTTCAGTGACGACCAAGTCCTGCGTCACGTCGACCAGGCGACGCGTCAGATAGCCTGAGTTGGCCGTCTTCAACGCCGTGTCGGCCAGGCCTTTTCGAGCGCCGTGGGTCGAGATGAAGTACTGCAGAACGTTCAGGCCTTCACGGAAATTCGCCGTGATCGGGGTCTCGATGATCGAGCCGTCAGGCTTGGCCATCAGGCCACGCATGCCGGCGAGCTGTCGGATCTGCGCGGCAGAACCGCGTGCACCCGAGTCAGCCATCATGTAGATCGAGTTGAACGACTCCTGGTCGACTTCCTTGCCATGGCGATCGATGGTCTTTTGCTTGGACAACTGCGCCATCATGACCTTGCCGACTTCGTCGCCGGTCTTGCCCCAGATGTCGACCACCTTGTTGTAGCGCTCGCCCGAAGTCACCAGGCCCGAGACATACTGCTGCTCGATTTCCTTGACTTCTTTCTCGGCGCGCTCGATCAGGCCCTGCTTCTGCGGCGGCACCAGCATGTCGTCGATCGCGATCGAAATGCCAGCGCGCGTGGCCAGCCGGAAACCGGCCTGCAGCAGCTTGTCGGCCAACACCACGGTTTCCTTCAAGCCGCACTTGCGGAAGGAGGTGTTGATCAGGCGTGAGATCTCCTTCTTCTTCAGCGCCTTGTTGATGTTGGTGAACGGCAATCCCATTGGCAGGATTTCACTCAGCAGCGCACGGCCCACCGTCGTGTCGACCAGCTTGGTCTCGGGCTTGAAGCCGTCGCCGTCCTTGACCCACTCGGTCAAGCGCACCGCGATCTTGGCCGTGATCTCGACCGCGTGGTTGTCCAGCGCACGCTGCACTTCCACGATGTCGGAGAAGATCATGCCTTCGCCCTTGCCGTTGATGCGCTCGCGGGTGGCGTAGTACAGGCCCAACACCACGTCTTGCGAGGGCACGATCGACGGCTCACCGGAAGCCGGGAACAGCACGTTGTTGGATGCCAGCATCAGCGTGCGGGCTTCCATCTGCGCTTCGATCGACAGCGGGATGTGGACAGCCATCTGGTCGCCGTCGAAGTCGGCGTTGAAGGCCGAGCAAACCAGCGGATGCAGCTGGATCGCCTTGCCTTCGATCAACACCGGCTCGAAGGCCTGGATGCCCAGGCGGTGCAGCGTCGGCGCGCGGTTCAGCAGCACCGGATGCTCCTTGATGAC
>RGQD01000301.1 GCA_010030205.1 Betaproteobacteria bacterium | reverse complement strand
GGATCGAGCGGACGTTGTATTTCACCGCAAGATCGCGAGCCTCATCCACATTAACCTTCCCCACCTTGGCCACACCTTCCAAGTCCGCAGAGACTTGATCGATCACCGGGCCGATCATTTTGCATGGGCCACACCATTCCGCCCAAAAGTCCACGAGAACAGGCAGATTGGAGTCGATTACTTCAGATTGAAAATTTGTGTCATTCAGGGTTAAAGCCATAAGGAAAGACTGCACGTTTATTTCGAAACGTCAAGAGCCGCGCTGCAGATCGCAGGGCGGCTCTTTTCGAATCTATCTGTATCTTCGTTGAAAATCAAGCAAGCGGCAATCCGCTAGCCATCATGGCGAAGTAAAGAACAGCACCGGCAAGAATCGTATTAATAATCGGAAGAATCATGGAATCAGGGATCTAAAACTCAGGATTTATTCGAAAATTTGTGCCCATGAGCCTTTGTTAGCATTGTCTTCTGCGTTGATCCAAGTGTTGGCAGTTTTCACTTGGAAAAACAGCACCACCAATGCAGCCACAAGGCCGATCGCAGAGAGGGCATTGGTGAGTCCCTCACCGCCTTCTCCTGATTCATCCTCATCAAGTTCCGCCGTTTGCAGAGCAACTGGCCCACCAATTGGCACGGCAGGCTTCTGGAGCTGCACCGTTGCCTTGGGCAAACCAGCTGCAGGAGCAGCCGTTGGTGCCAAACGGATTGGCGGATGCGCCGTTGCCGCTCGCACCGCCACCGCCACCACCGACATAGACGGGGCCGTTTTGGGCGTTGCTGTAATCGTCGCTGTAACCCGAACCTCCTGCGTTACCCGTTCCATTCGTGCCTGGCACCGAAGAACCTCCCACAAAGGTAATCGGGTTCGACTGGCTCGGGTTACGATGGCCTTGACCACCACCACCGCAACCTCCATTCTTCACAGATGCGACATCATCGTTCGTGTAGCCGCCACCCAGGCCACCACCCGCGACTCGTAAGAAGTCCGTGCCATTTACTGCAATGTACGTGTCACCGCCTTTCGCCGCATTTTGCACAGATGTGCCTCCATTGCCGGCTGCGCCGAGCGTGATGTTGAAGGTTGTGCTGGCTGCGACGTTCAGCGGTGTCGAATTCGTGTAATAGTACGCGCCTGCACCACCACCACCGCCTGCATCGTAACCACCGCCACCACCGCCCGCAATCATGAAGAGCTCGACGGAGCTCGCGTTGTTAAACGTGTAGTTGAGGCTGGGCGCGGCGAGACTGTCGTAATAGGATGTTACCGTCGCTGCACCGTTGCTGCCGTTGTAGAACGTGACGGAATCACCTGCTGTGTAGGCCAGACCCTGAGAAATCATCGTCGTCAGGACGCCGTCTTGCTGCGGGTTCAACTGCGTTGCCAGCGTTTTGGTCAGGTACACAGAGCCCGTTGGACCCGTTACACCTGTGGTTCCCGTGGTTCCCGTTGCGCCCGTTGTGCCCGTGGTTCCCGTTACCCCTGTGGATCCGGTGGAGCCCGTTGAGCCCGTGGTACCCGTGGTTCCTGTGGTTCCTGTGGTTCCTGATGAGCCCGTGGTTCCCGTTGTACCCGTTGTACCTGTCGTTCCTGTGGTCCCAGTTGTACCTGTCGTACCAGTCGTACCAGTTGTACCCGTTGTTCCAGTGGTACCCGTGGTACCGGTTGTGCCCGTTGTACCAGTGGTTCCCGTTGTTCCTGATGAGCCAGTGGTTCCAGTCGTACCAGTTGTACCTGATGAGCCAGTGGCACCGGTTGCACCGGTTATGCCCGTGGTTCCCGTTACACCCGTTGAGCCCGTGGTTCCCGTTGTACCAGTTGTACCCGTCGTACCTGTGGTTCCCGTTGTACCCGTCGTGCCCGTCGAGCCCGTCGAGCCCGTTGTACCCGTTGTACCCGTTTCACCAGTTGTTCCCGTTGTACCCGTTGTACCGGTTGTCCCCGTCGTGCCCGTCGTACCTGTGGTTCCCGTTGTACCCGTTACTCCCGTAACACCTGTCGTTCCAGTGGTTCCCGTTGTACCAGTCGTACCTGTGGTTCCCGTGGTTCCCGTGGTTCCAGTTGTACCCGTTGTACCAGTTGTACCCGTTGTACCCGTTGTACCCGTGGTTCCCGTGGTTCCCGTGGTTCCTGTCTGCCCTGTGGGACCGGTTGTTCCAGTGGTTCCTGTTACACCCGTGGTTCCTGTGGTTCCCGTGGCACCGGTTGCACCGGTTGAGCCCGTGGTTCCAGTGGTTCCAGTGGTTCCAGTTGTTCCTGATGAGCCAGTGGTTCCTGTGGTGCCCGTCGAGCCCGTCGAGCCCGTTGTACCCGTTGTACCTGATGAGCCCGTTGTACCTGTTGTGCCTGTGGTTCCTGTGGTTCCCGTGGCACCAGTCGTACCAGTAGTTCCTGATGAGCCCGTTGTTCCTGTGGCACCGGTTGCACCGGTTATGCCAGTGGTTCCTGTGGTTCCCGTTGTACCTGTTGTACCTGTGGTTCCCGTTGTGCCCGTGGTTCCTGTGGTTCCAGTTGTACCTGTGGTTCCCGTTGTGCCCGTTGTACCCGTAAAACCTGTCACACCTGTGGTTCCCGTGGTCCCTGATGAGCCCGTGGTTCCCGTGGTTCCAGTGGCACCGGTTGCACCGGTTATGCCAGTGGTTCCTGTTGTACCCGTGGTACCCGTGGTTCCTGTCGTGCCTGTGGTTCCCGTTGTACCCGTGGTTCCCGTTGTACCAGTTGTACCCGTGGTTCCAGTCTGCCCTGTGGGACCGGTGGTTCCTGTGGATCCGGTTGAGCCCGTGGTTCCCGTGGTTCCTGTCGTGCCCGTGGTTCCTGTTGTACCCGTTGTACCAGTGGTTCCCGTTACCCCTGTGGCGCCCGTCGTACCTGTTGTTCCAGTGGTTCCCGTTGTACCAGTTGCACCAGTTGTTCCTGATGAGCCCGTGGTTCCAGTCGAGCCGGTTGTACCCGTGGTTCCTGATGAGCCCGTGGTTCCCGTTGTACCCGTTGTACCCGTGGTTCCCGTTGTACCTGTGGTTCCTGTGGTTCCCGTTGTACCGGTTGCACCGGTTATGCCCGTGGTTCCTGTTGTACCCGTTGTTCCCGTTGTACCCGATGAGCCCGTGGTTCCTGTCGTGCCTGTGGTTCCTGTCGTACCTGTGGTTCCTGTCGTTCCAGTGGTTCCTGATGAGCCCGTTGTTCCTGATGAGCCCGTTGTACCCGTTGTACCAGTTGTACCCGTTGTACCTGTGGTTCCTGTCGTGCCAGTTGAGCCCGTTGTACCCGTTGTACCTGTGGTTCCAGTTGTTCCAGTTGTTCCTGTGGTTCCCGTGGTTCCTGTTGTGCCCGTTACACCGGTTACACCCGTGGTTCCTGTTGTGCCTGTCGTGCCAGTCGAGCCCGTTGTACCTGTGGTTCCCGTTGTTCCTGTGGTTCCCGTTGTTCCTGTTACCCCTGTGGTTCCTGTCGTACCTGTGGATCCCGTTGTACCCGTTGTACCTGTCGTACCCGTTGTACCAGTGGTTCCCGTGGTTCCAGTTGCACCCGTTGTGCCCGTTGTACCGGTAGTTCCAGTTGTACCCGTTACTCCTGTGGTTCCTGTTGTACCTGTGGTACCTGTGGTTCCCGTTACACCAGTTGAGCCCGTGGTTCCCGTTACACCAGTTGAGCCCGTGGTACCCGTTGTACCCGTGGCACCAGTTGTACCAGTGACGCCTGTGGCACCGGTTGCACCGGTTACGCCCGTTGAGCCCGTTGTACCCGTTGTACCCGTTGTTCCTGTCGTACCCGTGGTACCAGTCACACCAGTAACACCGGTTACGCCTGTGGTTCCCGTGGTTCCCGTGGTTCCTGTGGTTCCCGTTGTACCCGTTGTACCCGTTGAGCCCGTCGTACCAGTCGCACCTGTTGTTCCTGATGAGCCCGTGGTTCCAGTTGTTCCTGTGGTTCCTGTCGTACCCGTGGTACCAGTTACACCAGTGACGCCTGTTGAGCCCGTGGTTCCAGTTGTACCCGTGGTACCCGTTGTACCTGTCTGCCCTGTGGTTCCTGTTGTTCCCGTTGAGCCCGTGGTTCCCGTGGTTCCCGTGGTTCCCGTTACACCGGTTACACCGGTTACGCCCGTGGTTCCCGTTGTGCCCGTTGTACCTGTGGTTCCCGTGGTTCCCGTTGTTCCCGTGGTACCCGTTGAGCCCGTGGTACCTGTGGTTCCTGATGAGCCCGTGGTTCCAGTTGTACCCGTTGTTCCCGTTGTACCAGTGGTTCCCGTTGTACCGGTTGTACCCGTGGTTCCAGTCGTTCCTGTGACACCTGTCGGACCATCCATACCATCCAAGTTAACATTGTAAATCACCGCACTATCAAATGTACCCTGAACATGTTGGACGCTACCCAGCACCAATTCACCCGAACCAAAATTGTACGAGGTGACAACCGCCTCAAATCGATTGACAGGATTCGTGGAATCTACCACCACTACACTGTTACCCGTGATGTACGCAAGTTCTGCCTTGACCATCATGGTGATAGTATTCATTCCTGCAACATGTGGATTGGGGCTCAACAGGACGGCTTGTGTCGTTGCCGTGTTGAATCGGTCTCCGTGACCCGTCGGACCCGTTACACCCGTAGTTCCCGTCGTACCCGTCGGACCATCAATGCCATCCAAGTTGACATTGTAGACACCCGTTGCGGCATCGAACGGTGTATCTTGATAGACATTGATAATCTTCCAGACCACCAATGCACCTGAACCTTGATTATACGACTTCACAAAACCCTCGAAGCGATTCATGGGATTCTGCGAATCAATCACCAGCACACTGTTTCCTGGCAGATAGGCCAGCTCCGTTTGAATCATCAGGCTGACTTCACCGCCCTCAATAGGGTAATTTGCACCTGTGAATCCCACAGGCCCTACCGTGTGCGTATTGAATCGGTCGGCGTGGCCCGTTGGGCCTGTGGTTCCCGTGGTTCCCGTAGTTCCCGTCGTTCCCGTCGGACCATCGATACCATCCAAGTTGACATTGTACACGCTAGTGGTGCTGCTAAACGGAGTATCTTCATAGATGTTGATAATCTTCCAGACCACCAATGCACCCGAACCTGGGTCATAGGACTTCACAAAACCCTCGAAGCGATTCATCGGATTCGCAGAATCGATAACCAAGATGCTGTTTCCTGAGAGATAGGCTAGCTCGACGCCAATGAACAGGCTGACTTCACCGCCCTCCATGGGGCGATTCGGGCCCGTGAATCCGATGGCATACTTCGTGCTCGTGTTGAATCGGTCGGCATGACCCGTTGGTCCCGTAACACCCGTAACACCGGTCGTACCCGTTGTTCCTGTTGTTCCCGTTGTTCCTGTTGTTCCCGTTGTACCCGTGGTTCCCGTTGTACCTGTGGTTCCTGTGGTTCCCGTTGTACCCGTGGTTCCTGTGGTTCCCGTTGTACCCGTTGTACCTGTGGTGCCCGTGGTGCCCGTGGTTCCTGTTGTACCCGTTGTACCTGTCGTACCTGTCGTACCTGATGAGCCCGTGGTTCCTGTAGTGCCCGTTGTACCTGTTACACCCGTCGAGCCCGTTGTTCCAGTGGTTCCAGTGGTTCCTGTCGTTCCTGTTGCACCCGTTGTTCCAGTGGTTCCTGATGAGCCCGTGGTTCCAGTTGTTCCTGTGGTTCC
>RGQD01000031.1 GCA_010030205.1 Betaproteobacteria bacterium | reverse complement strand
CAGCCGGATGGAGTCTCTGGGCGCCGAGCGCGTCAAGCTCGAAGCCCAGCTGGCGAGCGGCAAGCTGTCAGGAGCCGACATCGCCGAGGCCGGACGCCAGCTCAACCACATCAGCGCTGAACTGGGCCGCTTGGAAGAACGCTGGCTAGAGCTGCAGACCGAGATCGAGGCGATCACCGCTGACAGCATGGTGTGATCGCTTCGGTATCAAAGCGCACTTCAACAGTCGAGGCATGATAGCGATCGATCGTGTATCCGTCGATCAAAGCTTGATCAAAGCTGACAAGGAGATGATGATGAAGTCCTGGGCCCTGGTGATGACGGTGCGACGCCTGATCAGACCATGAACGACCTGTTGACAGCAGTGCTTGTGGTGGCGGGCCTGGTGGCCGCTCTGGTGGCCGCTCTGGTGGCCGGTCTGGTCTGGTTCACCTGGCGCACCAGTCGACGGGTGGAAGCTGCTTTTCCACCCCAAGGCCAATTGCCCGGCGCCCGACTGCACGTGGTCGACAAAGGCCCCACCGGGCCTGCGTCAGCCGGCCAGCAAGCGCCGGTGGTGTTGCTGATCCACGGCCTGGGCGGCCAGATGGCGAACTTCACTTACGGCGTGGTTGATCGCCTGGCCATGCATTGCCGGGTGATTGTGATGGACCGGCCCGGTGCGGGTTACTCGGTTCGCCATGCCGGCGCTTCGGCCGCACTCGGCGCGCAAGCCGATGTCATGGCAGCCTTGATCGATGCCATGCAGCTCGGCCGCCCCGTCGTCGTCGGCCACTCACTCGGCGGCGCCATCGCCTTGACACTGGCGCAACGACATCCTGGCAAGGTGGCGGCACTGGCCCTGGTGTCGCCGCTCACGCAGGAGCCCAAAGCCGTGTCGACCGCCTTCAATGGGTTGATGATCAGCAGCCCGGTGCTGCGCCGCCTGGTCGCCTGGACCTTGGCCCTGCCCGCGACGATCGCCAAACGCGATGCAGTCTTGGCGTTGGTGTTTGGCCCAGAATCGGTACCCGCCGATTTCGGCACCCGCGGTGGCGGCTTGCTGGGCGTGCGGCCATCGCACTTCATCGGCGCATCGACCGACCTGGCGGCCGTGGCGCAAGACCTGCCGACCGTCATCAGCGGCTACGGCGACATGCGATTGCCCGTCAGCGTGTTGTATGGACGCAGTGACCGGGTGCTCAGCGCTGTCGAGCAAGGCCAAGGGCTGGCCGATGCGCTGCCCGGCGCACAACTCGTGTTGGTGGACGGTGGTCACATGCTGCCGGTGACGCAGGCCGCACGCACCGCCGATTTCATCAGCGCGGTGGTGTACCAGGTTCACCCCGCATCCGCCAACGCCACCTGACCCAGCCTGGCCGTCGGTGCGCAGGTCAATCAGCGCGGCGCCCATCCTGCCAGCCTGGATCGCGTCGACCCAGGATCACGGGGGCAGGCGTTCAGCGCGCAGCACGATGTCGCGCCACAAAGCGTCGCGCTGGCGGCTCAGTGTGAGGTCGCTAGAACTGCGCCATACCGCCGTCTGGACCATCACCAGCTTGAGCCGAGGATGGACGAACACCGACTGCCCGCGAACACCGAGCAAAGCGAACCCCAGCCTGTCCGGGAACACCCAGGTCTGGAAGCCATAGCCGAAATACGGGGTCGCGCGCCCAGGCTGTAAGTGCCCGTCGCGAAGACGTACCGTGGTGGCAGCGTCTACCCACTCGGCGGGAATCACGGATTGGCCGTCGCGCTGCCCCCGCTCGGCCAGCAGCAAGCCCAGCCGGCCCCAATCGCGCAAACGCGCCGACATGCAGCAATACGCCGCTTCCATGCCTTGCGGGTCGGTGATCCAGACCGCGTCTGCTTCGGCGCCCAAAGGCTGCCACAGCTTGTCGCTCACATAGTCTGCTAACGGCTGCCCCACCGCGCGGGTGAGCACTTGCGCCAGCACTTGGGTATCGGCCGAGATGTATTTGAAGCGATCGCCCGCTGCCGCGTCACGGTCCTGGAATCGGCCCAGCGCGGCCAGCAGACCGCCGCCCTGCCTGGCCCATGTCCGCGACAGCGCCGCGATGTCGGTGTTGGGTTTGTCGTAGGTTTCGTCGAAGCGCACGCCTGAGGACATGTTCAACACATGGCGGATCGCGACGCCCTTCCACGCCGTGGCGGCGAGCGCCGGCTCGTAGCGTTCCACCGGGTCATCGATCGAGGCGATCTTGCCTTCGGACACGGCGACGCCGATCGCCATCGCCACCAGGGTCTTGGCCATCGAAAAAGAGGTGAACCTGTGCTCGGGCTGGCGACCGTATTGGTAGCGCTCGACCAGCACCTTGCCGTCCTTGAGCACCAGCAAGCCGGTCGCGGGATGGCTGTCGAGATAGCGCTGGATGAAGGGCCAGTCGGGCGCGGCATCGCTGCGCGGCAGCGCACGCAGCGCCTGACCTGCGCGCACGGTGCGGACCGGAAAGAGCGTCTCCATCGCACTGTAGGCACCGACCATGTGGTCCTGGGTGTACCAGTTGCTCAGCGTGCCAGCCGAATAACCCTGACCCGCACCATAAGCGTCCTCGTCAGGCGCAGCTGCCACGCAAAAACTGGCGGCCAGGCCGGCCGCCAGAACTACGAAGGGCCTGCGCCATGGAGGATTCGACATCATGGGTTTCAAGCCTTTCAGTACAGCCGGCTCGTCGCACCGCCATCGACGGGCAGCACTGTTCCGTTGACGAACCTGGCCGCGTCCGAACACAGCCAGGTGATGGCACTGGCGATTTCCTCGGCATGACCGAGTCGGTTCATCGCCGAATGCTTGGCCGCGATCACCTTGTAGCGTTCGGCTGAAGCCGGTGCATCGGGGTTGACCATTTCAGACCGGGTAAAGCCAGGCGCCACCGCGTTGATGCGCAAGCCCCTCTGTCCATAGTCGATCGCCGCCGACTGGGTCAGACCGACAACACCGAACTTGCTGGCGCTGTAAGTCGCGTGGCCGAGGTCCGAGGGTTTGATCCCATAGATCGACGCGACATTGACGATCGCGCCCGCGCCCTGCGCCAGCATCGCCGGGATCTCATGCTTCATGCAGAGCCAGACGCCTTTGAGGTTGACGTTCATCAGCGCGTCCCATTGCGCCTCCTTGACGTCCGCCACCGGTTTGCCCACCGGACCTGAGACGCCGGCGTTGTTGACGGCGCAGTCCAGCCGCCCGAACCGGTCCAGTGTGGCCTGAACCATGGCCGCAACATCGACGGCCCGGCTGACATCGGTACGAACGAACAGCGCTTCGCCGCCCAGCGCCGTGATCTGCTGCAACACGGATTCGCTCTGCTCTGTGCGGCGCGCAGCGATCACGACGCTCGCGCCTTCGCGGGCGAACTGCAGCGCCGTCGCTGCGCCCAAGCCCGAACTGCCGCCGGTGACCAGGGCGACTTTGCCTTCGAAAGGCCTCATTGAATTCTCCAATTTCTCGAGCGCAGCCCGACGAAGACAGGCCTTGCCGCCGTGCTGAAGACTGCGCTCATCTCTACCGCCATTCCCGATCCGTCACTCTAGCTTGACGCCGACCGCGGCCGCCACCTTGGACATAACCGGGCACGCCGGCCTCGGCCAAGGTCGGGATCTCGGGCGCGCCAGGCCAGCGCTTGACAGTGGTCACCGCCAGCGCCCTGACCTTGCCAGCCCGGATCTGGTTGATCGACGACGGCAGGTTGTCGAAGCCGAGCTGGATTTGCCCGCCGATCAAGTCGATCAGCATCGGACCGGCACCTTTTTAAGGCACATGGACGATGTCGATCTGCGCCAGCGTCTTGAGCAGTTCAGCGCTCATGTGCGGCGATCCGCCCTGGCTGGTCGAGCCGAAGTTGAGCGTGCCAGACAAGGCCAGCGCAGCCAGGCTGGCGCCCAGCATCGCCAGCCGCCGAGCCGGGCTGCGGGTTGAACGAATGCTCATGGGCGAACAGCGCCAGCCTGGGTTGGATCAGCGGCCATCAGCGCGGCAGCAGCGACTGCGACTGCATGCGCTCGAACCAGTGGTGCAGCGCATCTTCGGTGTCGAGACAGTCGTTGAAGCCGTGCTGGCGCAGCTTGATGCCGCTGAGCACCGAGTCGGCCGGGTTGGCCTGGCCGTGGGCGAATGCGCGGTCAGTGAACTGCCACGAACTGCCGACCAACTGTTCGAGCGTGAAGGGCCGCAAGCCGTGCTTGGCAACGATCCTGGCCCAGACCGCTTCCTGCGCGGGCATGCCTTCGGTCAGCGAATACGGCTGCGCTGGGCCGACGGCCATGTCGAAGCGCCGTGCAACCGAGGCCCAGAGGTCTTCCCACACCAGCATGTCGCCGTTGAGCACGTTGTAGGTCTCGTTGGCGGCGATCTCGTTCGTGCCGGCCCACTCGGCGGCGCGCGCGATCAGCCGGCTGTCGCTGGCCGCGTTGATGCAACGCCCGCCACCAGGAAAGCGCAGTGGCTGACCCAGCTCGCGCTGCACCGCCGCATAAGCGCCGAGCGCGGGGATGATGTTCATCGGACTGCCGATCGCGTAGCCGAAGATCAGCTGCGGCCGCAGCACCGTGAAGGTCCAGGCCGCGTGCGGCTGGCGCGCACGCAGCAGGTCTTCTTGCAGCCAGTAGAAGTTGGCATGCGCATGGCGCGGCCAACGCTCCTTGGCCGGCACCGGCGCCGGCTCGACATGGCCGCCGTAGGCCTTGGTGCCCTGCATCAGCGAGACATGGCGCAGACCCTTGGCCACCGGCTGCAGCGCATCGAGCAGGTTGCGCAACATCGCTTCGTTGACCGCCATCTGTTGCGGGTCGCGCCAACCGGCCACCAGATCCGGCAGCTCGTAGAGTGCGGCGAACAGCACATGGGTGACGCCGTCCAGGTTGGCCGCCGCGCTGCGGCAGGCTGCAGCGTCGGTCAGGTCTGCAACCACAGCGGCAACAAACTGGTCATGCGGCATTGTGACGGCGAGCGCGCCGGGCTGCCGGCAAACTCAAGCCAGATGAGGGTTTTCACGCCAGTCCGGGCGGCGCAGGCTGGCATCATCAGAGACGAATTCACTCAGGAGACAAGACATGAGCTATGACATCGTGATTCGCGGTGGAACCATCGTTGACGGCAGCGGCAGCGAAGGCAGCGCCGGCGATCTGGGCATCGAAAACGGCATCATCACCGCGATGGGCAAGGTCGACGGCCGGGGACACCGCGAGATCGACGCGCAAGGCGCGACGGTCACGCCCGGATTCGTCGACATCCACACACATTTCGACGCCCAGATTGGCTGGGACCCGGATTGCACACCGGTCAGCTGGCACGGCGTGACCACCGCCTTGCTGGGCAACTGCGGTGTGACGTTTGCGCCCTGCAAGCCGAGTGACCGCGAACTGCTGGCCGGCATGATGGAGACCGTCGAGGACATTCCGCGCAACGCCATCCTGACCGGCTTGCCCTGGAGCTGGGAGGACTACGGCGGTTACCTGGATGCGATCGAAAAAATCCAACCCGGCATCAACATTGCCGGCTTGGTCGGCCACAGCGCGGTGCGCTTCTATGTGATGGGCGAGCGGGCCGTCGAAGAGCAAGCCACACCCGACGAATTGCGCCGCATGGTCGAGGTGGTGGGGCAATCGATAGACGCTGGCGCAGCGGGCTTCTCGATCAACCGCCTGCCGATGCACACGCTGCCAGACGGCCGGGCCATTCCCGGGACCTTTGCCAACGAATCAGAACTGATCGAGATTGCGCGCACCGTGGCCCAGCGCAAGGGTTTGGTGCAGGCAGTGGGTGCCGAACTCGGATTGCTCACGAACATCGCCGACGCGACCGCCAGCCGCGTGCTGTGCAGCTATGGCGCCGGCAGCGGCGACCTCGCGTCGGCGGCACAGCGTCGCACGGCACTCGAAGAAGCCTGCGTCGGCCGCGACATCACCGCGATCACGCAGGTGCGTGGCTCGGGGATGATCTATGGCTTGCAGGCCTCGCTGCCGGTTCGCGGTGCGGCCTGGGGTCGGGTGCAGCGCATGGCGAACCTGAGCGACCGTCTCGCCGCGCTGGATGACCCACAGATGCGGGACGCGATGATCGAGGAAGCCCG
The DNA here is from genome assembly GCA_010030205.1 of Betaproteobacteria bacterium. GTDB lineage: Bacteria > Pseudomonadota > Gammaproteobacteria > Burkholderiales > Burkholderiaceae_C > Pseudaquabacterium. The sequence goes on along the minus strand of RGQD01000031.1, from coordinate 17,212 downwards.
GCTCAAAGGCTTCAAGGAAAACCTGGGCACGCCGGTCGAACAAGTGTTCTACATGGGCACCGGCGTCTCGCCTGACTACACCGGCGGCCCAGAGACGAGCCTGGTTGCGATGGCCAAGGCCAGGGGTGAGCACTGGGCAGAGACCTTTCTGCGGATGTCGCGCGAAACGCAGGGCAAGGCGCTGTTCACGCTGAGGATGTTCAACCCGAACATCGACGCGCTCGCCCACATGTTCAAGAGCGACCACTGCTTCCCCAGTCTGGGCGATTCGGGTGCCCATGTCTCGCAGGTGATGGACGCAGGCTGGGCCACTTTCATGCTGTCTTACTGGGTGCGTCAGCGCGGCTTCTTCACAATGGGCGAGGCAATCCAACGCATGACCTCGATGCCGGCGCGGGTCTTGGGCTTGAAGGACCGCGGCACGCTGGCCCTGGGCATGCGGGCCGATGTGAACGTCTTCGACGCCGCCAAAGTGGCTGAGCATCACCCCGAGATGGTTCACGACCTGCCGGGCGGTGCACGGCGGTTCAACCAACGCTCGACCGGCTACCTGGCCACCTTGGTCAATGGCCAGATCAATGTGTTGAACGGCGAGCACACCGGGCTGCGTGCCGGCCAGGTCTTGCGTCACCGGCAATAGCGCCACCTGCAATAGCGCCATCGGCTATAGCGCAACCTGAAATAGCGCCACCAGCCATGGCGCCACTGTCAACAAGCCCGCGCGGCCCGGCAGAGCTTCAGCGGGCCGCCAACTCGAAATACGGCAAGGGCTTGCCGGCGATGGTGCGGATCTCGCAGCGCACCCGGTCGCCTATGACCAGACCGGGCGCACCATGGCCCATCGCCCGGAATCCCTCGTCGAGGTCGACCAGCACGATGACGTAAGGCAACAGCGCGCGGAACTCGTCGTTCGGTGCGCGTTCGACCTGGGTGCAGGCCTGCACGCTGCCCGCACCGATGCACACAGCTGCCGCCGGTTCGGCCTGACCGCAAGCCGGGCAAAAGCCGCGCTTGAAATACCAGACATGGCGGCAAGCCAAGCAGTGCTGGTACAGCAGTTGGTCACCGCCTTGGGTCCAGTCCCGGGTCCAGTCGCGGGTCCAGTCCATCGCCGGATCTTGTGTTGCAGCGTCGTTCATGCGGACTCCAGCACCAGACTGACATGCGACGACATCACGCCGCCATCGCCGTGCAGCAAAGCCACGCCGGCACGCGAGGCCTGGCGCGCGCCGGCCCGGCCGGTCATCTGCAAGTGCATCTCGGCCAGATGCGCCATCGCACCGGCCACACCGCAATGCCCGTAAGACATCAGCCCACCGTGCAAGTTGAGCGGCATCGCGCCGCTGGCGCTGAAATGCCCTTCGCGGGCCAGCACGCCGGCGCGCCCGCGCGGCGCCAGCCCGATCTCCTCGAGCAGCATCGTCAACGTGATCGTGAAACTGTCGTAGATCGCCGCCGCCTCGACATCGGCCAGGCTGCGCCCGGCGGCGGCCAGCGCACGCGCGGTGCAGGTGCCGGCACCGCAGTCCGTCAGACTGGCCAGCGCGCTGACATGCTGGGCGTTGTGGTGCTGCGTCGCCGCCGCGACGCGCAGCGCATGCGCGCCGACAGGCTCGGCCGAGACGATGACAGCGCAGCCGCCGTCGGCGATCGCGCAGCAGTCGAGCAGCTTCAGCGGCGAGGCGATCGACCTCGACGCCAGCACGTCCGCGACGCTGATCGGGCTGCGAAACTGCGCGCCCTCATGCTGCACCGCATGGCTGCGCATCAGCACCGCCAGTTCAGCCAGATCCGCCTCGGTGCTGCCGAAGTCGTGCAGGTAGCGCGAGGCCAGCAGGCCGTAATAAGCCGGAATCGTCGCGCCCAAAGGCACCTCGTAGACCGGGTGCCCGACCTGCGCCAGCACCTGCACCGAGGAGTCACGGCTTTGCCCGGTCAAGCGGTTCTCACCGCCGACCACCAGCACGCGCCGCGCCAAGCCCGAACCCACCAGCGCATGCGCCAGCATCACCAGCCCGAAACCGGTGGCCCCGCCCAGTTGCATCGCGTGGGCATAGCTCGGGTGCAGGCCGTAATGCTCGGCGAACACGGTGGCGAGCATCAGGTGCGGCTGGGTCGTGGCGTAGCCGCAGAGCAGCCCATCGATGTCGCCGCGCGCCAGACCGGCGTCGGCCAGCGCCAGGTCGGCGGCATCGCTCATCAGGTCCAGCGTGTTGCGGCCCGGGTGGCGGCCGAAACGCGTCAGGCCACTGCCGACAAGGTAGCTCATCGGGCCAAGGCCTGGTGACGCGACGGCTGAAGTGCCTGGTGACGGAACATCGGCTTCAAACCGTTGCCACCGGCGTCGCGGGCGACCCCACCGCGCCAGGCAGACGCAGCGGCGGCGCGGTCAGCAGGAAACGGCTGCGGCCATGGGCGCGCAGCCAGTTCGCCAACTCGCTGAGGTGCCAGATCTCGCCCAGGTGAACGCCGAGCTTGAACAAGCAGTGCTCGTGCAGCGGCAAGGTCGCGCAGCAGCCCGGGTGGCCGATCGCCGGATGCGCCTCGACAGCGTAGTTGTCGGCAATCAGCACCGACAAGCCGCTGTCGGTGATCCACTGCAGCAGCTTGGCATCGCGGCCGTCGAGCACCGCACCGGTCTGGTCTAGCACCGCCGCATCGGGCTGGCCGGCCATCTCGATCAAGGCTTGGGCGAAGCCGGTGTGCAGGCACAGCATGTCGCCGGTCTCGACCACGACCTTGTCGGCCTCGATGATGCGCATCAGGCTGTCGTAGCCGACCAGGCTGCGTCCCCGGCCCAGATTGGCCTGCAGGTCGATCATCACGCCGCGGCCCTGGACGCAGCGTGCGGCCATGTTCTCGATGCCCAGCGCAGCGGCCTTGGAGGTCGAGCGTGACTGGCCCGGCGCGGGCACACCCGCATCGCTGCCCTCGGTCGGCGCCAGGATGTGGCGACCGGCCCTGAAGCCGTTGTAATACACCGCCTCGGCAATGCCGTCGCCATTCGCGTCGAACATCTGGCCCACATGCGCCAAGCTGTCCCATTGGGTGGAGTACTGCAAGTGCATCACCACCAGGTCGTCGCTGATCACGTCGGTGTGCATCGGGTTGTCGGTGATCAGCCGGTAGTTCATGTTCGGCCGGCCATTGCGCAGCGTGGGCCGCAACACCGGCGGCAAGCGCCGAGGGTTGAGCACGTTGCCGCCAGGCAGGTCCAGCGGCAGGCTCAGGCAAAAGGTCAGCCCCTCTTGGACCTCGGCCACACCTTGTTTGACCTTTTGCGGCGTCAGCAGGTTGATGCGGCCACATTGGTCGTCAGCACCAAAGTCACCCCAGTTCGAACCCGGCGGACGGCGGATCCAACGCGGTTCGTTGGCTTCGCTGGCATGGTTTGATTCGGACATCAGATCAACTCCTGTGATGGCAAGAACGTGACAAAGCGCCCGACCGAGACGATCGCGACTGCGCTGGGATGCGATTGAATTTGGACGGTGCGGCCTGCCGCCGCTGCATCCGTCACAGGGTCTCCCGGGTGCCGAGGATCGCGGTGACCTGGCTAGACAACACGCCGCCATTGCCATGCGCGAGCGCGAGCTTGGCGCCCTGCACCTGGCGTGCCCCGGCCGCGCCGGTGAGTTGCTGCACCGCCTCGACGACGGTGAACAAGCTGTACATGCCCGGGTGCACGCACGACAAGCCACCGCCATTGGTGTTGACGGGCAGCGCGCCGCCCGGCGCGATGCGACCGCCCTCGACGAAGCGGCCGCCCTCGCCTTTGGCACAAAAGCCCAGGTCTTCGAGGAACAGAATCGTGTTGATCGTGAAAGCGTCGTAGAGCTCGACAACATCGATGTCGGCCGGGCCGTAGCCCGACTGTGCAAAAGCCCTGGCCCCGGATTGCACGGCACCGGTCACCGTCAGATCGGCCATTGCCGAAATGTTCATGTGCGTCGTCTCGGCGGCGGCGCCCAGCAGGTAGACCGGTTGCGCGGCATGGTCGGGCGCGCGGTCGGCGCGGCACATCACGATCGCAGCCGCACCATCGGTCACCAGGCAGCAATCCCGCACCCCCAGCGGGTCGGCGACCCGGCGTGCGCCCAGCACATCGGCGATCGTCAGATCCTCGCGCATGAAGGCCTCGGGGTTCTTCTGCGCCCACTTGCGCGCCGAGACCGCGACCTCGGCGAGTTGCTCGCTCGTCGTGCCGTACTGGTGCATGTGGCGCGATGCGGCCAGCGCGTAAGCCGACACCGGCATCAGCGGTCGGTAGGCCGACTCGAAGTAAGGGATTTTTTGCGAGCTCACCAGCTTGCCTGCGCCCGAACGCTGGTTGCTGCCATAGGCAACGAGCGCAACATTGCACTGCCCAGTGGCCAGCGCGTTGGCGGCCCAGAACATATGGGTCAGGAAGGCCGAGCCGCCGGTGCGGTTGTTGTCGGTGATCTTGGGGTGGATGCCCAGGTACTCCGACAGCGACAGCCCGGACAGAAAGTCCTGCGGCAGGCCAACGAACAAGCCGTCGACATCGGCCGGCGTCAGGTTCGCCTGCTTCAGCGCTTTCAGGCTGGCGTGCGCCGCCAGGTCGATCGACTCGAGCCCGGGCGCCTCGCCGATGCCATAGGTTGCAGCGCCAACGATCGCCGACTGTCCACGCGGAAACCCATCGTTCATCCAGACTCTCCTGAGAAGTATTGCGGCCGAGACCGGGTCAGCCCACCGGGTCGAAAACGACCAGCGGCGCATTGCCTTCGACGGCGATACGCGCTTTGACACGCATGCCGATGCGCACCGCGTCGCTCGCCATCGACTCGACACGGCTCATCATCCGGGGCCCTTCGTCGAGGTCGATCAACGCGAGGTTGTAGCTCTGGGCTGGTGGGCGCTGGCGCATCGTGCTGGTGGCGTAGACCGTCCCGCCGCCCGAGGCCTCAACCCACTCCAGGTCGGTCGCGCCGGTCGCCGGTTCGGCCACCCGTGGATAGAACACGAAGCGCCCGCTGGCACGGCTGCGCTGGATCATGAACCGCCCCTCGGCCAGATGCTGCAGGTACTCGCGCTCGGGCAGCGGCGAGACAGTGGGGGTCGGCTCGGACATGTAGACAGCTCCGGTGTATCTTGGTGGTTGCGAATCAGCATAGGCGGTGCAGCTCAGGTGGGCTGTCGCCTTCGGCTCAAGCGCCGGTCAATCGCAGCCGCTTGGCCGCCAATAGACGCCTGAGCGCCCCGAAGCCGCCCGCCCGGGCGGGTCAAGCAAAGTGGCAAAACAACATTTGCTTGAGAACGCGAGAATGCCCACATCGACTTCCATGAAGCGCGCAAACCCTCACCGCCCGAGATCGGACCACCCCAAATGAACAGCACCGAGCCTTCCGACGACTTGGTCACCCGCCGACGCAAGATCCACGCCATGGGCGGCGAGGCCAAGCTGGCGACCCGACGCGCCAGCGGCGTGATGAATGCGCGAGAACGCATCGCTGCGCTGTGCGATGCCGGCAGCTTCAGCGAGATCGGCGAATTTGCCCGCTCCGCGAGACCCGAGGACCTGGACCGCACACCGGCAGACGGCATCGTCACCGGCTTCGGACGGGTCGATGGCCGCAACATCGCCGTCGCCTCTTTCGACCTGACCACCTTGGGTGCGTCGTCGACGGTGACCAACATCCGCAAGCTCAATTTCCTCAAGCTCAGCGCGTCCAAGGCCGGCATCGCCTGCGCGTTCCTGATCGAGTCGGCGGGCGCGAGGATGCCCGACATCCAAGGCGCCGTCGGCATGGGCCGGGTCGGCCAACTCAACGCCACCAACCGCGACCGTGACGTGCCCTGGGTCTGTGCGGTGCTCGGGCCTTGCTATGGCATGGGCACCTGGTATGCCGTGCAGTCTGACTTTGCGGTGATGCGCCGCGACGCCACGTTCTCGGTGGCCAGCCCCAAGGTCACCTCGGTCGCGTTGGGCCAGGTGGTCACACCTGAAGAACTGGGCGGCTCGGACCTGCATGCCGACACCACCGGCCAGATCGACCTGGTGACCGACACCGATGCCCAGGCCATCGCCGCGCTGCGGCGTTTTCTGTCCTACCTGCCGTCCAATGCGAAGATGCCAGCGCCGGCGTCCGACGACCCGGTCAGCGCGCGGCCGGCGGCCGAACTCGAGGCGCTGATCCCGCTGGCGCGCAACCAGATCTATGACGGCCGAAAGTTGGTCGAATGCGTCGCCGACATCGGCTCGGTGATGCCCTGGCGGCCGCGCCACGGCCGCGCGCTCGAGACGGCGCTGGTGCGTATGAACGGCCACCCGGTCGGCATCGTCGCGAGCAATCCCTGGCCCAAAGGCGGTGCGATCGACGGTCCGTCCTGCGACAAGATGACCGAGTTCATCGTGTTGTGCGACAGCTTCAACATCCCGCTGGTGCTGCTGGCCGACACACCCGGCTTCCTGGTGGGATTGAAAGCCGAACAAGAAGGCGTGGCTGGCAAGATCATGAACAACCTGCGCGCGCTGTCGCTCGCCACCGTGCCCAAGATCGCGGTGGTGGTGCGCAAAAGCTATGGCCAGGCCTACCTGAACATGGGCGGTGGCGTCGCCGATGTGGTGGCGGTGATGACCACCGGCGAGGTCGGCTTCGTCGACCCGGCGGTGGCCGTCAGCGTGGTGCACAACCTTCGAGCCCAGGACGGTGACGCCGAATACGAGTCGCTGATGAGCGACATGGTGGTCAGCAACTCGCCTTTTGAGCTGGCCGGCATGTTCGCCGCGCATGCGGTGATACGCCCCGGCGAGACACGCGACTGGTTGATCCGGATGCTCGACGTGTTCCAGCAGCGCTCCCGAGGCGGTGTCGGTGAGCATCGGCTGGCCACCTGGCCGACCAGCCTGTGAGCGTGACGGAATGGCAAGCTATTGACCCGATCTGGTCGACAAGCAATGGCTGACCGGACCGGTCCATAGGGGTCTTTGCCGATCAACTTCATCAAGCAGCGAATTACACTGTTCTGGCATTGCCAGGTCGTTGATTCGGCCACACCCATGACAGCAAGCTCAATGATTTTCAGGTTCCGAACAAGGACTTGTCAGACTCTCAAAGGCGCTCGACGGATCGACCAGCGAACCCTGTGACGCGATCCAAGTCGGCAGTGATGGGGGCGCCGCCAAAGGCAGCAAGAGTGAGGTAGGCGCCGTTGATAAACGTCTTGTTGACAAGACAATGGGCAGCACGATTGACCCACCACCGACTGAACAAGGAGAGTTGACGATGCAGGTTGCCAGGATGTTGCTGAAATGGCTGTGGCGGATCGAGGCCACGGTATGTGTGCTGACGTTTTCACTGACGGCGCTGGCGCTGATGTCAGACGTGATTGGCCGAGAACTGTTCGGTAACGGCATCTTCGGCGCACAGCGCTTCGCTGTCTGGACCACCGCGATCGCCGGACTGCTGGGTTTCGCACTGGTCACCGCCGAGCGAGGCCATCTGCGTCCGCAGTTCGCCGACGGTTGGCTGCCCCGGGCACTTGACCCGTACATGGACCGCGTTGGTGACGTCGTGTCTGCGGCCATTTGCCTGTTTTTGGGCTACTTCGCCTGGAACTTCGTCATGAGCTCGATGCAACTCGGCGAGCGCGGCATGGCCATTCCGATCCAGGTCTGGCCGATTCAGCTCGTTCTGCCGTGGATGTTCGTTTCATCGGCGCTTCGGCACATCGCTTTTGCCACTTGGCCGGCGCTGCGGCCCGAGCCGAAAGAGGAGACTCTTTGATGACTTGGCTCATTCTTCTGCTGTTGATCGTCGCGCTGATACTGCTGCGGCAAAGCCTGGTGCTGGTGCTTGCAGTGGCCACGGCCTATGTCCACATGTTCATCGCCAAGAGCAAGATCGAATTTCTGATCCAGGACTTTTGGTTCACGGTCGATCGCGAGGTCCTGCTGTCGATACCGCTGTTCATGCTGGCCGGCAACATCATGTCGCGCGGCTCGATCGCCACCCGCTTGATCGGTTTCATGCAGGCTTTCACCGCGTCGCTACCGGGCGGGCTGGGCATTGCTTGCGTGCTGTCTTGCGCGGCTTTCGCGGCCATCAATGGCTCTTCGATCGTCACGATGCTGGCGATCGGCTCGATCATGTACCCGGCGCTGATCTCGCAGGGTTACAGCAAGAGCTATGCACTCGGATCGATCGCCTCGGCGGGCACGCTGGGCATCATCATTCCGCCTTCGATCCCGTTGATCCTCTACGGCATCATGACCGAACGCGACATCTCCAAGTTGTTCGTCGCAGGCATCGGGCCGGGCTTGCTGCTGACGCTGATGTTCACGGTCTATGCGGTCACGACGAACTGGAACACAGTGCGAATACCGTTCAAAATTGTGACAGCGATCAAGTCGTTCTTGAGCGGTGGCTTCGCACTGGCGCTGCCCTTCATCATGATCGGCGGTATCTACTCAGGCAAGTTCAGCCCGACTGAATCAGCCGCCGTCTCGCTGGCCTACGCGCTGTTCATCGAGTTCTTCCTGCACCGGGATGAGGGTGCCAAAGCAGCACCAGCAGGCGCGGGATTGGCGCAGAAGGTCTTGCACTACTTCGGCACCCGACAGATGAAGCCCAAGGCACTGATGGAAGTCATCTTGGAGACCACCAAGCTGCTCGCCACGCTGCTGCCACTGCTGTGCATCGCCGGCAGCCTGAACACCATCCTGGATCACTCCGGCATTCCCAAACAGATGGTGACCGCGCTGACCAGTTCGATCCAAGACCGCTGGGTGCTGATGCTGGGCATCAACGTCTTGCTGCTGATTGTTGGCTGCCTGATGGATGCGGGCTCGGCGATTCTGATCCTGGCGCCTCTGCTGGAGCCACTCGCGGTGGCCAAAGGTTTCGACCCGCTGCACTTCGGCATCATCATGATCGCCAACCTGGAGATCGGCTACCTGACGCCGCCAGTGGGGTTGAACCTGATCGTGGCGATGGCGGCATTCAAAGAGTCTTTCGGCACGATCTGCAAAGCGGTGATTCCCTTCATCGTGATCATGATGGTGTGGCTGGTGATCGTGGTGGTTTATCCACCTCTGTCGCTATTCCTGATCGGCAAGTGAAGCTCAGGGCGTATCGACCGAATCGCCCGCACAGGAGTCGCAACGCCAGGCTGGGCCAAGGTGATCCGGCCTGGCCAGTCTGAAATGGTGCAAGCCATAGGCGGCAAGGCACAAGCGGTGTTCGACGCGCTGGCCGAAGGCAAGAAGGTTTGGGCCGAGAAGCACGACAAGAAGTGATGCCCTCAGCCCAGGACGGGGCTGGCGCACAATGACAAAGGGCGGCATCTTCGGATGCCGCCCTTTGTTTTTACGCCCATCAACTGAGCGGCTTCGTCGCCTTGATCAGCCGGCCCAGCCTGTCGGTCAGGCGTGAAAAACGCTCAACCGACCGATTTGACGCCAGTGAATCACTTGCTGGCGCGGGCCTTGAACTCCTGCTTGCCCTTCTGAATCGCAGCCCACAACTCAGGTGCGGCGCCGCCAGCATCCTTGACCATCTGCTCCTGGTTTGGAATCACCAGCTTGGAAAATTCCGCTCGCTGGGCAACCGTCAACTCATGGATGAAACCGCCCTTGGCCTTGAACTCTTCCATCTTCGGCTTGACGCTCGCATCGACTTCGCGACGCATGCGTGGAGTGTCGGGCACCGAGGCCTGCACCATCGCTTTTTGCTCTGCGCTCAAGGTATCCCAGAGGCGCTTGTTGATCACGAACGCTGACGGATGGTGCAGGTGTTGAGTGGTCACGTAATGCGGTGCGCTCTGGGCTGCGGGTGTCGTCACGTAATAAGGGAATGGCAGATCAGCGGACTCGACCAAACCACTCTGGAGCGCTGGGTAAAGCTCGGACAGCGGCATCTGCACGCCATTGACACCCAATGAAGTCCAGAAAATCTTCGAAGAAGTGGCCGGGCCCACCCGAACCTTCATCCCCTTGAAGTCAGCCGGGGTCAGGCAGGCTTTCTTGCAGACCACATCGTTCCAGCCGACCTCGCTCACCCCCAGCAAGACGACGCCCTTGGCCTCATAAATCTTCTTGAGCACCGGCAGCGCGTAGTTGTCGGTGACGAAATCGCGTTCGGCTGAGTTGACCCACAAGTAAGGCGTTGTCAACAGTCCCGCCTCGGGAATGGTTGGCGCGATCCCGGCCATCGAGATACCGGCCACTTCGATACGTCCGCGCACGACCTGTTGGGCGATCTCCTGTTCGCTGCCAACGAACAAGCGGTCGGCAGTGATCGCGCCCTTCGATCCGCTGCTGATTTTTGCCACGATCTCGTCGACGAAGGCGATCAAGGGCGAACCTGGTTGCGCAGCCGAGGCGACCTTCCAGTTCTGCTGCGCCTGCGCGGGGTGCTGAGACAGTGCGAACAGCGCGCTGGCGCCGAGTATGAGAGATGCAAGTTTCATAAGGTTCCTTGTGCCTGCAAAAATCGGCAAGTTGGTGTGAGTGAGAAAAACCGTCCTGGCGGGCTTGGCCGACAACCCAGGCGCATCAGGTACAGGTCTGCGAAGCAAGCAGGCTGACCAGTGAATTCACTGTGACGGTCAGAGACTGGGTCACCCGGCAATGAATCGCCCGCCGCCGCTGACGACGATACACGAATTTGAAACTCTTGAGCGCCCCGAGGCCGGCCGAAGCCGGCCGCCCCCCGTGGGGATCAAGTGGCAAAGCCACATTTGCTTGAGAGCCGAAACAGACCGATCCGGCTGGATTTTTTTGGCCAGGTCTGCGCGCTTGAATCGCAGGCACAGACCAAGCCAGCCCGATGAATTTTCTGCACGCTGTAGGCTTTGACAGGCTTGCCGGCGATACTGCGACCCCACACTCACCCAAGTCAAGGAGTCAGGAAATGATCGCATACGGCAGACAGTCACTGGGCACCACCAGGCGGCGCCCGCTGCAGATGATGAATGGCGTCTTCCACAAGAGTGAGTGGATGGACTCCGGTCAGGAGGCTGGTCTGGCCCCAACCGTCTTCCTGGCTGAGCAACCGCCTGACTGCGATCTAGAGCCACACTTCCATAGACAAAATCAGTTTCAACTGTTCATGCACGGCAGTGGCTCGCTCGGACCAGACACTGTTCGCAGCGTGACGGTCCACTACGCCGGCGCCTACACCGGCTACGGACCCCTGAAGTCCGGCGCCGACGGCCTGAAGTATTTCACCATCCGATCTGCCTTCGACACAGGCATCATCCCCGCGACCCAGGCGCGCGAAAAAATGGTTCGTGGCCCGAAGCGACATGCTCAAGCCTTTGTCGGTGAGCCCTGGGGCCTTGACCGCTTGACCGCATTGACGCAAATTGAGCAGGAAACCGTGTTGGTCGCCAAAGCAGGCTTGGGTGCCGTGGTGATGCGTTTGCCACCGCTGGCGTTGGCGACATCGCCGCCCCTGGAGGGCAGCCCAGGGCAGTTCATTTTTGTGCTGTCTGGCTCCGGTCACATCGGCACTGAGGAACTGCAAGCCTGGGAGTCGGCATTCGTTCCCGCTGCAGACGGCGCCGCAGAAATGCGCGCAGGTAGCGGCGGCGCGCAGATCATCGCGCTGCACATTCCCGACACAGCACCGGAATACCTGCAGGTTTGACGCCGTGCACGGCCCTGCGGCAACAAAGCTGCGTCGCCAGGCTGCGTCGCCAGGCGCTGCCTGGTCGAAGCATCGACATGCGCTGATATCCAGCACTGGGACTTCAAACAAGCTATTTTCCGCATCACTCGCAGGGCCCGAAAACCGTTGCGCTTGAGGCGGTCTTGCCAATCCACTGAAGCGAATTACACTCTTTACAGATTTCCGGGTATTTGCTTGACCGGTATCGCGGCTGCCGGTAATCCACCATCAAGGCATCCGGGTCCCTCTTGAAAATGGCCGTGGCCCGACAAGCCATCGCATCGCTTGCCAACCGTTGAACAGGAGTGGGCCGTGCCGCAAGATCCTGATGCCGACCGTGGTGCTGTGTCGAAGCGACATCACTCCTCGCTGCTGACGGCCCTGCGCCCGTCGATGGAAGCCTTCAACGTGCCGGCCGGCGAGCACATTTTTCACCAAAACGACGTCGCCGATGGCATGCATGCGATCACCGCCGGCAAGGTCTCGATCAAGAGCCGTACCTTGGCTGACGGGCTGGTTGAGCTCGCGCAGATGGGGCCCGGCGACATCTTCGGTGAGCTGAGCCTGATCGACCACATGCGGCGATCGGCGATGGCCGTGGCGGTCGAGCCGACCTCAGGCTATTTCATGGCGCGTGAACAGTTCGAGCGGCTCTTGATCGTCGGCGATCCGGTGGCCTGCAGGCTTGCGACGCACATCCGGCTGCTGGCCTCGGCCCGCACAAGGGCAACGCTGGGCGGTCTGGCGCTGGACCCCTTGCCGCTGGCCGAGCGACGCGGCCATTCCAGTGCCGGTCAAGCGCGGATCAAGCCGACCCAGTCGGGGCCTGAGATTGCCGACTTGTTGCAGGCCTTGCACCCGTTTCGCCATTTCAAACCAGCGGAAATCGGCAAGATCTTGCAATCGGCATCGGTCTTCGGCCTGCAAGCGGGTTCGACCTTGACCGACCAGGGCGCGCCGGCCGACGGCATCCACATCGTGCTGCGCGGCGCTGTCAGGATGAGCTTGCACCGACCGGAAGCGATGGAGCAACTGCTGATCCATGGCCCCGGCAAGATCATCGGCTGCACCGCAGCGATCGATGGTTTGCCGCACCCGGTGCACCTCGACGTTCGAGAAGATGCCTGGCTTGTTCACATGGGCCAGACGCAGCTCAAGGCGATGGAAAACGATCAAGGCGGCGCAGCGATCAAGTTGCTAGACCTCGTCAGCAAACAGATCACCCGCGACTTGCGCAGCCTGTCGCGCCACCAGGGGCGCCGGGAAAGCATGGTCGCGCTCAATCACCAAGCCGAGGTGGCCCATGTGTAGGATGCTCGGATACCTTGGCGGACCGGTCTTGCTCGATGACCTGCTCTATGCGCCCGACAGCTCCTTGTTGAAACAGACTGTCGACGCACAGATGCTCAGCATGCTCAATCTGGCGGGTTTCGGCTTCGCGGCCTGGAGCGATGACTGGCGCCAGTCCGATGCCCCGCTGTGTTACCGCAACACCCAGGTCGCGGTCTTTGACAAGAACCTGCAGGCGCTGGCTCGCAAGATCAGCGCCAATGGCTTGATTGCCCACCTTCGTGGCGTGCCCTACCGCGCCGACACCCAGGTCAATCTGGAAAACGTCCACCCGTTTCATTTTGAAGGCCTGCCCATCGTGCTGGCGCACAACGGTGACCTGGCCGATTTCCACGCCATCAAGTTCGACCTGGTCGAGCATGTCAAGCCGGCGTTCCTGCGCCAGATCCATGGCTCCTCCGACAGCGCGTGGCTGTATGCGCTGCTGGTCTCCAGGCTGGAAAACCCTGCCGGCCCGCATGCAGCGGTCGACCTGGTCCACGCCGTCGACGAGACGCTGTCAATCATCCGGCGGGCCCGCCAGCACCGCGGCATCACCCGGTCATCGTCGGTGAACCTGATCATCGGCGATGGCCGGAACCTGGTCGCGACCCGGTTCACCTTTGATTTCGGACGCTTCGACCAACTGCCGTTCCAGGGCGGCATCGAATACCTCAGCCAGTGGTACACCTTTGGCCGCGACTACGGGCTGCACGACGGAGAATGGAAGATGATTGACGGGCCCGCCGGCGCCAATGCGGTGATCGTCGCCTCAGAACCCTTGACGCGCGACGTCGCGACCTGGGTCGAGGTGCCGGAATATTCGGCCCTGATGATGACCAAGGACGACCAGGGCTGCCACGGCCAAGTCGTCGCGCTGGACGTCTAACGGGTCCGACGCGGTAAAGACACTGCGCACCAGCACCGACGGCCGACCCCACACAACGAAAGCAAAGCTTGCTCGCCAGACTCTCACGCCGACTCCCCTTCTACTACGGCTGGCTCATCGTCGCGGTGGTGTTCGTGACGATGGCGATAGGCGTCAATGCACGCACCGCGTTTTCGCTGCTGTTTCCGCCTATCCTGACCGAGTTCGGCTGGGAGCGCGGCGTCACCGCCGGCGCGTTCTCGTTCGGCTTTTTGCTGTCGGCCGCGTTGAGCCCCACGCTGGGCCGGTTGATGGACAGCCGTGGCCCGCGGGTGGTGATGGAGTTCGGCGTCGCAGCCACCGGGGCTGGGATGCTGCTCGCCACGCTGGCCAGCCAACCCTGGCACATCTACGCGACACTGGGCGTGCTGGTCGGCGCGGGCAGTGTGTGCTTGGGCTACACCGGTCAGGCGCTGTTCCTGCCGGCCTGGTTTGTGCGCCGGCGCGGGCTGGCGATGAGCATCGCGAGCACAGCGGTTGGCGCGCCGCCTGCTGGGTGCTGGGGGTCGCCACGCTGGTGCTGCTCGTGCCACTGAACCTGCTGCTGCGCCGACGGCCTGAAGACCTCGGCCTGCAGCCCGACGGCGATGCCGCGCCCGGCACTGCAGGCGCACCAGCGCGCCGCGTCAACATCGTCGATGCGGCCTGGGCCGCCACCGACTGGACGCTGGCCCGCGCACTGCGCACCGCGCGCTTCTGGTGGCTCGCGCTGGGCTATTTCGGCGGGCTGTTCGCCTGGTACGCGATCCAGGTCCACCAGACCAAGTACCTGGTCGAGACCGGTTTCAGCACCACGCAGGCGGCCTGGGCGCTGGGGGCGGTCAGCTTGGCCGGCGTGCCGGGGCAGATCGCGCTAGGCCACTTGTCAGACCGTGTCGGCCGAGAAATCGTCTGGGCGATCGGCTGCCTGGGCTTTGGGCTGACCGCGGTGGCACTGCTGCTGATCGAAGGGCGGCCGAGCCTGCCGCTGCTCTACGGGGTGGTGTTGGCGCAGGGCGCGCTAGGCTTTCGAGGGCAAGCACTATGGCAGCATCTTCGGCACGCTGATGCTCGCCGCGATCTCCGGCGGCGCCGCAGGTCCCTGGCTGGCTGGCGTGCTGTACGACCGCACCGGCAGCTATGCGCCGCTGTTCTGGATCGTGATCGGCTTGTGCGTGGTCTCGGCATTGGCAATCTGGCGCGCCGCACCCAGCGGCGTGCGCGCCGTGGCCGGCCGGATGCGCGGCTGACCCAACCGCATCGTCAACCCACCCAAACCGCCACCATGTTCAACTGGTTCAAGCCCAAGCCCAAGCCGCCCACCAAGCCGGCAGCCAAGTCGCCGAGCAGATCACCTGAGGCCGCGAAGACTGCCGCGCCAACCCAGCCTGCGCCGCCGTCGGGCGATGCCTTGATGGCATCCGAGGTGGCCGCAGCGCGCGAGCTCTGCATCACCCGCGCAGCCAGCGCGACCGCCGTGATGCGGATGTGGCTGCACGAAGACAGCGACAACCCGTCAGACCAGACCCGCAGCGGGGCCAAGCTGCACTAGCACCTCACCCCGCTCAGGCCTCGATGCTGATCACCCGGCGGATCTCGTCGGTCTTGAAACCCAGCGCCATCGGGCTGCGCCCCTCCACCGCTGTCAGATCAGCTGATCGGTGCCTCGAAGGTGCTGCAATTCCAGCGTCACGACCTCAAGCAGGAAGCGCAGCCGCTCATGCACGCTGGCTATCGTCACGTCAGCAACCTGCCTTCGGCCAGCGCCGCCCGGTGCACCGGCGCCAGCGCGGTACCGGGTCCGATGACCAGCACGTCTATCCTTCGGTCGCCCAGTTCGCGCTGCAACCTGGCGGTGAGTTGAGTGGCCAGCCGCACCGGCCGCAGCACGGGCTCGGGGCATTCAATCAACAGGTCGATGTCGCCGCCGCGCAGTGCGTCCTGCAAACGCGACCCGAACAATTTGACCTGCGCACCAGCGCCCGCCAGCTCGGCGGTGGCCGCAACAATGGTCCGGGCTTGTTCGTGGGTGAGCCGCATCGGACAGAGTGTAGTGGGGTGGGCCCGCGTCCTGGCCTGCTGCGACCGGGAACCTCGCGCCGCTCAGGCCTCGATGCTGATCACCCGGCGGATCTCGTCGGTCTTGAAACCCAGCGCCATCGGGCTGCGCACGCCGGGCAGCGTGATCACGTCGTAGAGCTCGTCGACCAGGCCCTCGATGCGCAGCCAGTGCACCGCGTCGCCAGTGCGCAGGTCGATCACCTGCACGCCGCAGCGCGCCTCGGCCTGGCGTGACTTCAGCGCCTCGTCTAGCGGCAGGCCCGAAAAGGTCTTGTTGTGGCGCGGTTTGGACGTGCCCACCAGCGCGAAGTCGCCGTGGAAATACAGCCCGCGCATGTAGCCGGCGCAAAACGTCACCGGCACGGTGCCTGAGTTGCACAGCCACAGCTTGCCCTGGTGCCAGCGCGGCGAATGCGGCATCGACAGCCCGCCCGCGACGATCTCGTTGCGCTGCACGTCGATCACGATGCCGCCGCCGGCGCGGTGGTCGCGCCAGCCATCGACCACATCCGACTGGCTGACCGCGGTGACATAAGCCGCACGGCCGTCGCGCATCGCCAGCCCATTCAGGTGGCAACGGTCCTCGGCCGCGAGCTTGCTGGCAAACGGCGGTCGCCACAGCGGCTTGAAGCTGTGCGTCTCGCTCAAGCTGGCCAGACAGCCGAACAGCGTGTTGACGAAGACCAGTTTGCCGTCGGCGTCGACCGCCATGTCGTGGATGTCGCAGTCGCCGGTGGTGTTGCCGACCTGCGGCACATAGAGCCGGTCGTGGCCTTCCTGCTGCTCGCCCTGCGTGAACATGTTCTCGAAGCGCCACACCTGGTGCAAGCTGCTCATGTAAAAGCCGTTCGGCGTCGGGCACAGCCCCATGCAGCGGTTGAAGGTTCTCTCGAACACCGACAACTCGCCGTTGGGCTTCAAGCCCAGCATGAACAGCTTGCCGATCTGGTATGTGGTCAGCGCCATCGACAGCTTTTGCTCAGCCATCCAGGCCAGCATCTGGCGCGACGTAGTGATCTCGAAGGATGGGCTGCTCAGGTCGGTGGTTTGCATACAAGATATTTTGAAGGTTTAACTGGTGCGCTTGGTCGCGCCACGAACATCACTCGGGATTGCAGCCTGGCCGCGCCGGGCGCTGCCCAGCAGCCGCCCACCGCCACCCGCGCAGTGCTGCACCCACATGCGCTGCAGCAGCGCCTGGAAGGCCTGCACATAAGCGCTGACATCGCACAGCGCAGAGCCGGCCATGCGCTCGCGCAGCGCAGGCCGACCGGCGCGC
>RGQD01000004.1 GCA_010030205.1 Betaproteobacteria bacterium | reverse complement strand
GCGTGCCCGTCGCGGCGCGAGTCGCTGGCCGCGACATAGCCGTCTTCCAGGTCATCGCTGAGCTTCCAGATGAACTGGCCGCTGCCGTAGTCCATGTAGCTGTCGGCGGTGGGCTCGAAGCGGTGGCCGAGCGCCTTCAAGCCATCGACCAGCTGGGGCGCCATCGTCGATTCGAAATCGACGCTCAGGCCGGTGCCGACCTTCCAGCGCGGCGCGTCGCAGGCGGCTTGGGGCTGCTGGCGGTGGGTCAGGATGCGCACCAGGGTCTGCAGATGGCCTTGCGGCTGCATGTTGCCGCCCATCACGCCAAAGCTCATTTGCGGCTTGCCATCCTTGGTCAGGAAGCCCGGGATGATGGTGTGGAAAGGCCGCTTGCCGCCCGCCACGACGTTGGGATGCGTCTCGTCCAGCGTGAAGCCATGGCCGCGGTTTTGCAGGCTGACACCGGTGCCAGGCACCACGACGCCGCTGCCAAAACCCATGTAGTTGGACTGGATCAGGCTGATCATCATGCCGCTCTCGTCGGCGGCGCTCAGGTAGATCGTGCCGCCCTTGGGCGGCGTGCCGTGCTGGCAGTCGATCGCCCGGCGGGGGTCGATGAGCTTGGCGCGCTCGCTCAGGTAGCCGTCGCTCAGCAAGTCGGCCGCCGTCACCTCGGTCATGTGGCGCGCATCGGCGACCCAGCGGTAGGTGTCGGCAAAAGCCAGCTTCATCGCCTCGATCTGCAGGTGTTGCGACTGCACGCTGTCGACCGGGAAACGCCCCAGGTCGAGCTTGTCGAGCATGCCCAGCGCCATCAGCGCGGCAATGCCCTGGCCGTTGGGCGGTATCTCGTGCAGCGTGTGGCCGGCGAAATCCTTCTGGATCGGCGTGACCCATTCGGGTCGGTAGTTGGCCAGGTCGGACAGCGCCATGCTGCCGCCATAGGCACGGGCATGCGCCACCAGCTTCTCGGCGATTTCGCCGCGGTAAAAGGCCTCGCCCTTGGTCAGCGCGATCTGGCGCAGCGTGGCGCCGGCGGCCGAGAACACGAAGCGCTCACCCGGCTCGGGTGCGCGGCCGCGCGGCATGAAGGCCTCGGCAAAGCCCGGCAAGTCGTGCAACAGCGGCGTGGCACGGCGCCATTTGTCGGCGACGATCACGCCCACGCCATGGCCGCGCTCGGCCAGTTCGATGGCTGGTGCCAGCAGGTCGGCAAAAGGCAGCTTGCCGAAGCGCTCGGACAGGGCCACCCAGCCCGCCACCGCGCCCGGCGTGGTGACGGTGTCCCAGCCGCGCATCGGCATCTTGTCGCCGTTGCTCCTGCCGTATTTCTTGCGGAAGTAGCCCGGGTTCCAGGCCGCTGGCGCGACACCCGATGAGTTCAGGCCGTGCAGCGCTTTGCCGTCCCACAGGATCGCGAAGTTGTCGCTGCCCAGGCCGTTGGACACCGGCTCGACGATGGTCAGTGCAGCGGCTGCGGCGATCGCCGCATCGACCGCGTTGCCGCCTTGTTGCAGCATGCGCAGCCCCGCTTGAGAGGCCAGGGCCTGCGAGGTGGCGACGACGTTGCGCGCCATCAGCGGGCTGCGGATCGTCGGGTAGGGGTTGTTCCAGTCGAATGTCATGGTCGTGTCTCGCAGTTGAGTCGTTATTGTCAGCGCTGGCGCGGGTCCAGCGCATCGCGCAGCCCGTCACCGAGCAGGTTGAAGGACAGCACCAGCGCGAAGATCGCCAGTCCCGGCCAGACGGCCATCCAGGGGGCGTTGTCGATGAAGTTCTTCGCAGTGTTGAGCATGCTGCCCCAACTCGGCGCCGGCGGTTGCTGGCCCAGGCCGAGGAAGGACAGGCTGGCCTCGGCGATCACGGCGGAAGCGATCGCCAGCGTGGCCTGCACCACCAGCGGCGCGGTGATGTTGGGCAGCACATGGCGCAGCGCGATGCGCAGCGGCGGGTTGCCCACCGCGCGTGCGGCTTCGACGAAGTCCTCGACCAAGATGTTGAGCACCTGCGCGCGCGTCAGTCGGACGAAGATCGGGGTGGCCGAGACGCCGATCGCGATCATCGCGTTGGTGAGACTCGGCCCGAGAAAGGCGGCCAGCGCGATCGCCAGGATCAGGAAGGGGCAGGCCAGGAAAGCGTCGGTGATGCGTGAGATCAGGCCGTCGACGACTCCGCCCAGGAAACCCGCTGCCAGGCCTATCGGCACCCCCAGCGCGAGAGAGATCGCCACTGACACCAGGCCGGCCAGCAGCGAGGCTCTTGTGCCCCAGACGACGCGCGACAGCACGTCGCGGCCGATCTCGTCGGTGCCGAACCAATGCGCGGCGCTGGGGGCTTTGCGGATCGCGCCCCAGCTGGTGGCGATCGGGTCTTGCGGCGCGATCCAGGGCGCGAACAGCGCCAGCGCGATGAACAGCAGCACCACCGCGCCGCCGATCAAGGCGCCGCGGCGGCGCCGCAGCCGGCGCGCGGCGCGGCGCCAGGGGCCGGCATCGGCGGCAGGGCTTGGTGGCTGGGTGCTCAGCATGGCGCCTATGACCTGAGCCTGGGGTTGACCGCGAAGTAAGCCAGATCGGCCAGCAGGTTGAGTGTGATGTAGGCGCTGGCGGTGACCAGCACGACGCCTTGCACCACCGCGTAGTCGCGGTTGAAGACCGAATCGACGATCAGCTTGCCAAACCCCGGGATGGTGAACACCTGCTCGGTCAGCACCGCGCCCGACAGCAAGGTGCCGAGCTCCAGCGCGCCCAAGGTGATGATGGGGGTGAGCGCATTGCGCAGCGCATGCTTGAGCACGACGCTGCGCTCGCTCAGACCCTTGGCGCGGGCGGTGCGCACATAGTCGCTGGCCAGCACCTGCAGCATCGCGCTGCGGGTGTGGCGCATCAGCACCGCAGCGATCGCGTTGCCCAGCACGAAGGCCGGCATGATCATCGCGCGCAGGTTGGCGCCCAGGTCCTCGAAGGGGCTGACATAGCCCGAGGCCGGCAGCCAGCCCAGCTGCACCGAAAACAGCAGGATCATCAGGATGCCGAGCCAGAAGTTGGGCGTCGACAAGCCCCAGAGCGCGAACAGGTTGGCGCCATAGTCCCAGGCCGTGCCCCGGCCTACCGCCGAGACGATGCCGGCCGGGATGCCAATGGTCAGCGCGATGGCGAAGGCCAGCAGCGCCAGCTCGACCGTGACTGGCAGCTTTTGCGCGATCAACCCAAGCACCGGCTGCTGGGTGCGCACCGACTCACCCAGGTCGCCGTGCAGAACGCCGTCCACCCAATGCGCGTAGCGCAGCGGTAGCGGCTCGTCCAGGTGAAGCTTGGCGCGCAGGTAGGCCACGACGGTCGGGTCCTGGTCCTCGCCGGCCAGGATCTTGGCCGGGTCACCTGGCAGCAGTTGCTGCAGGCCGAAGATCAGCATCGACACAAACACCAGTGTCGGCACGATGCTCAGCAGGCGTTTGACGAGGTAGTCGAGCATCGCGCAGGTCGCTGCTGGTTCAGGGTGCTAATTTCAGGCCAGTGACGCGCAGCAGGCCGTCGGGCACGTTGCGCACGCCGGACAGCTTGGGCGAGTAGGCCCAGAGCCAGTTGCGGTGGTACAGGTAGATGATCGGGCGCTCTTTCAGCACCCGGGCCGCGATCTGCTCGAACACCTTCTTGCGCTGCGCGGGATCACGCAGCGTACGCGACTCGGCCAGCAGCTTGTCGGTCTCGGCGTCGCAGTAGCCGGCGTAGTTCAGCGGCTGCTTGCAGCCGTGGAAGCTGAACAGGTTGCCGTCCGGGTCGGCGCGGCCTCTTGGCGTAGAAGGTGTTGCCCGGCGCGACCCATTGGTTGCCCACCAGGGCCTCGTTGTCCATCACCACCTGGGCCAGGCCTTGGCGGTCTAGCGAGAGCTCGAAGGCCTCGCGCACCCGGGCGTCGCGGCCCAGCGGGTTCTTCTGCGCCAGCTCGCTCTTGCCGACGTTGATCGTGATGCCCTGGTAGCCGATCTCGGTGATGCGCGAGGTCTTGAGCTTCTTGTCGGACTGCAGCTTTTCCATGTCGCTGGAGGCCACCCGCTCGGCAAAGTCGAGCTGGCCAGCTTTCAGGTTGGCCAGCCGCACCGTGGCGTCGGGAATCGGCGTGTAGACCACTTTGTCGAAATGCACCGCGTCCTTGTTCCAGTAGGCCGGGAAGCGCTCGAACACCATCCGGTCCTGTGCCACGCGCTCGACGAACTTGAACGGCCCCGAGCAGATCGGCTTGGCGCCGAACTTGTCGCCAGCCGCCAGCGCGGCCTTGGGCGAGACCATCATGCCGGCGCGGTCGGCCAACTGGGCCAGCAGCGGCGAGAACGGCGCTGACAGGTTCAGCCGCACCGTCGCGGCGTCGACCACCTCGACGCTCGCCACCGGCGCCAGTTCGCCGCGGCGGTTAGACCCCGGCAGGGTCTTGTGGCGCTCGATGTTGAACTTGACCGCCGCGGCGTCGAACTTTTCGCCGTCGTGAAAGGTGACACCAGGGCGCAGCTTGAGCGTCAGCGTCTTGCTGTCGGCCGACCACTCGTAGGCGGTGGCGAGTTGCGGCTGGATCGCCAGCTTCTCGTCGATGTCGAACAGCTTGTCGCACAAAGCGGCAAACACCACCCGGCCGACGAAGCTGCGCGCCAGCGTTGGGTCGAGCACATCGGGGTCTTCGGCCAGGCCGATGCGCAGGGTCTGCGCGGGGACGACCAGCGGGGCCAGCGCCAGCAGCAAGCTGGCCAGGGCTGGCCAGAATTTTCGGGTTGGGGATGTCATGGGATGAACTCCGTGGTGAGCAAGGCGGCAGGTAATCAGGTCAGGTCAGGGCAGGTGCTGACGAAAGCCGACTGCAGGCGCGCCAGCCGCTGACTGGCCGGGGTCGGCGGTGGTGCTTCAGGCAAGCGGGCCGGCGCCGGCAGCTCGCGCCAGAAATGGCAGGCCACAGTCTGCGCCGGCAGGCTATGGGCCGGGTCGCCGATGTCTTCGAGCAGCGGTGCTTGCTGCGCGCACAGCGCCCGGGCGTGCGGGCAGCGGGTGTGGAAATGGCATCCCGACGGCGGGTTGACCGGGCTGGGCACATCGCCGGCCAGCAGCACCCGATCGCTGCGCAGTCCGGGTTCGGGCAGCGGGATCGCCGCCAGCAAGGCCTGGGTGTAGGGATGGCGCGGCGTGTCGAACAGCGCGGCCTTGTCACCGATCTCGACGATGCGGCCCAGGTACATCACCGCAATCCGCGACGCGATGTGCTTGACCACCGCCAGGTCGTGGGCGATGAACAGGTAGGCGATGCCGAACTGGCGCTGCAAGTCCTGCAGCAGGTTGACGACCTGGGCCTGCACCGAGACATCCAGCGCCGACACCGCCTCGTCGCAGACGATCAGCCGCGGCTCGCCGGCCAGCGCGCGGGCAATGCCTATGCGCTGGCGCTGGCCGCCCGAGAACTCGTGCGGGTAGCGCTGCGCGTGTTCGGGCGCCAGACCGACGGTGCGCAGCAGCTCGGCCACCCGCTCGGGCTGGCGCCCGACATGCAGGCGGTGCAACATCAGCGGCTCGGTCAGGGTCTGGCCCACCGTCATGCGCGGGTTCAGCGACGAGTACGGGTCCTGGAAGATGATCTGCAGGTCGCGCCTTCGGGCGCGCAGCGCCGGCGCGTCGAGCGCAGCCAGGTCCTGGCCATCGAACCGAACGCTGCCGGCGCTGGGGTCTATCAGCCGCAGCACCAAGCGGCCCAGCGTGGACTTGCCGCAGCCCGATTCGCCGACCACGCCCAGCGTCTCGCCGGCCGACAGCGTGAAGGCGACGCCGTCGACCGCCCGCACCGCGCCTTGTGGCCTGCCCAGCAGGCCCAGCAGGCCATGGTGCAGCGGGAAATGCTTGACCAGGCCGTCGACTTGCAACAGGGGCGTCACGTCTGCCCCTCGCCCGGCGGGTGCGTCAGGCGATCCCCCGAGGGGATGCGGGCCGGCTCGGGAGCGGCCCAGCGCTCGTCCCGCTGCGCTTCGAAAGAGGCCGGCATCAGCACCGCCGGGTCGAGCGGCGCCTTCCAGCAGGCTGACAGGTGTTGCTCACCGACGGATCGCAGTTCGGGCGCTGCCGCGCGGCACTGCGCATCGGCGAACGGGCAACGCTCGGCAAAGCTGCAACCCGCTGGCCGGCGCAGCGGGCTGGGTACCTGGCCTTCGATAGCCGCCAGCCGCTCGCGTTGACTGTCGAGCCGGGGTATCGCCCCGAGCAGCCCGACGCTATAGGGATGCTGGGGCCTGTCGAACAAAGCCTGCACCGTCGCACGCTCGACCACCCGGCCGGCATACATCACCAACACCTCGTCGGCGACCTCGGCGACCACGCCCAGGTCATGGGTGATCAGGATGATCGCGGTGCCGGTTTCCTGTTGCAGGCTGCGCATCAGCGCCAGGATCTGGGCCTGAATCGTCACGTCGAGCGCGGTGGTCGGCTCGTCGGCGATCAGCAGTCTGGGCTCGCAGGCCAGCGCCATCGCGATCATCGCGCGCTGGCGCATGCCGCCCGACAGCTTGTGCGGGTGCTCGCCGAAGCGCTGCTCGGGCGCGGGCATGCGCACCTTGCGCAGCATCTCCAAGGCCCGTGCGCTGGCCTGGGCCCGGCTGATTTTCCGGTGGCGCAGCAGGCCTTCGACGATTTGCTCGCCGATCGTGAACGCCGGGTTCAGCGAGGACATCGGCTCCTGGAAGATCATCGCCAAGGCGTTGCCGCGCAAGTCTTGCAGTTCGGCAGCAGGCGCGCCGACCAGTTCGCGGCCCTCGAAGCGGATCGAACCACCGGCGATGCGCCCCGGTGGATTGGGCACCAAGCCCATGATCGACAACGAGGTCACGCTCTTGCCACAACCCGATTCACCGACGATAGCCAGCGTGCGGCCGGCCTCGACCGAGAAGCTCACGCCGTCGACCGCCGGGAACTCGCCGTCATCGGTCCGGAAATGGGTGCGCAGCTCGCGCACCTCGAGCAGCGCGTTCATCGCTGGGTTTGAACCGGTGCGTCAATCTGCCAGCTTGCGATGCGGGCTTCGATCTGGTCGCGGTCGATCAGCCCCACCGGGTCATGGCGGCCGGCCAGGCAGGCCGTGAAGGGCTGGCTGCGCTGCAGGCTGACCTGGTAGAGCCGCTGCAGCTCGGTGATCGGATCGGCATGGTCGTCGACCCGCAGGTCGAGTTGCAGATAGTCCTCGTCGGCCTGGATGCGCAGCGCGGCCGCCTGTTTGCCGCGCTTGTCGCCGCCAGCGGCTTCGCCCGCGGCCATTGCTGCCAACAAGCGCTCGGCCAGTGGCAGGCCGGCGGTAGACAGATAGGCGTCGGCCGTGGCGGCCAGTACCTGCGGGCCGGCCAGCATGTTGCCGGCGACGCTGAAATCGTCGAACAGCTGGTGGCCGCACCAGTCTATGCAGGCTGTGCCGGTGTGGGCTGCACCCGCACCGACGCCAGCCAGCACATGGAGCTGCCGGTGCTCGCGTCCCGCATCGCCCGCTGCCAGCGCGGCCACGACCTCGGCCGCCGAGTGACCTGCCGCCAGCAGCGCCAGGCCGGCCCGACCGTACAGCGGGTTCATCAGCGCTTGGGTGGCCAGCGCGCCCACGCTGCGCTGGCTGTGCAGGCAGAGCGCACCGACGGCGAAGAACCGGCTGGCGATTGCCAGGCCGAAGCGGCCTTGGGCGTCGCGCGCCAGGATGGACCAGGTCATCGCGGGTTGTAAAGCTGCTGGTGCATCAGCAGCCCATTGCCGGGCGGGCGGCTGGGGCGGGCGGTGGTCATGGGCATGAGCATGGGCATGGGCATGGGTGGCGGGGCATGTTGCGCAATCCGAAAAAGCAATAGTCATGCCGACGATCGCTCGTCGCCGGTGCTGGTCCAGGTTTTGGCGAGCGCGTGGTCAGCCCGACCAGGCCGACCGGGTCGAGCCCGCGTCGAGCCCGCTTTGGGCGTCGACGCGCCCTGAGTTACCGAGTTTTTCGTGTTTGCCGCATCCTACAATCTTCCAATGAGCAAGCGGCTTTTCAAGTGGTTGGGTTGGTTTATCTTTCTGGCAGCCCAGGCCGCGCCGGTGCTGGCGCAGGATCTGGTGCGCCAACGCAGCTATCTTGAAGACGAACGCGGCGCGCTGAGTTTCGAGCAGGTCCGGTCGGCCGAGTTTCAGCCCATGGGCTTGTTGTTGAACAAAGGTTTCACTGATTCGGTCATCTGGGTCAAGCTGACGCTAGACCTCGCAAAGGCCCTGGATGCGGCCGAATTGCGGCTGACACCGACCACCATCGACAAGGTCCAGTTGTATGTCTATTCCGACCTCGGCGCGAGACTGGTCGGGCCTATCAGCCTGGTTGAAAGATCAGCGCAAGCCAGAACCATCCTGAGCTTGCCGGCGGGTCGCCACAGCCTGTATTTGCAGATCAAGTCGGCAGGCTTGATGATGATCATGCCGCAGGTCTTCAGCGAGACCTATTCAAGCTATTTTGACCGGACCCAGACACGCCTGGAAGGCGGGCTGACGGTCTTTATATTGACCGCTTTCATCTTTTCGATCTGGATCTGGGTTCAGAACAAGGAGCCGGTATTTTTGGTGTTCGGCCTGCACCTGTTGATCATCCTGTTTCAGTTTTACCTGCACACCGACATCCTGTCCTTGCGCCTGTCGGCGAGCGCCGAGTTCAACAAGCAATTGCCTCGGGTCTGGAACATGTTCACGGTCTGCACCTCCAGCGCGGTCATGCTGGTCTGCGCAATCCGGTTCAAGGCCGGCGCGCTGTTTGTCAATGTTTGCAAGTTCTTCGCGGTTTTCTTTGCAGTGCTGCTGTCAGCCTATCTGGTGGCCGGGTCCAGGCGCTTGCTGGTGTTCGGCATGCTCACCGGAGTGAGCTATACATTTCTGGCTCAAATATTCCTGGCGTGCTACTTCTTGAACCGGCTCAGGAACCTGTTGAGCCTGCTGCTGATGGGGGCATTCGCCAGCATCTGTGCGGCGATTGTGTTGCAGGTGTTCATGGGCAACTTGGCAGCACATCTGACCTTGCTGCGCGAGATTGATTTCTTCGTGCTGCGGGCGCTGTTGATCCCGATCTTCATGGGCTGGTTGTTCATGGTCTCGGAGCATGAACGCAAGATCGAGATGGCGGCTGCGCTCAAGCTCAAGAACGACGCACTGGTGCTGGCCGACGTCGAAGCGCAGCGGCGCAAGATTCAATCCTATTTTCTGGCGATGTTGACGCACGAATTGAAAACGCCGCTGTCGATCATCCAGATCGCCGCCGACTCCTTGATGCCAAGTCTCTCGGGCGCGCCCTCTGACGCAAAGCGCTTGCTGCACATCCAGAAGTCCGTCGACGACATGAATTACGTGCTCGAGCGCTGTGTTGAAATCGAAGACGATGCCGATCGCAACATGATCCCGAAAGCGGCGCGGCTCAGCATCAAATACCTGTTCAAGGATGTGTTGAGCTCGGTCGATGCCGACCGAATCGAGGTCCATGACGACGGCAGCGATTTTCTGATTTCGGACTTTCAATTTCTCAGGATCATCCTGACCAACCTGCTGACGAACGCCGTCAAATACTCGTACGAGGGCTCGAAGATCGAGTTGCACGCGCTGCGGCAGCCTGGCCAGTCCGGCGCGGTATTGTTCAAGGTGCGCAACGATCTCGGTGACGCGGGTCGGCCAGATGCGGACGAATTGTTCTCGCGCTATTACCGCACCGAGGGTGCCAAGAGGCAGCCGGGGGTAGGACTGGGGCTGTGGCTGTCGCAGAACCTGGCACTGAAGCTGGGGTCGGCGATCGAGGTGCAAGTCGACGCTGAGGCGATCGAATTCTCGTTCGAAGTCGGCCAAGGCGATTGACCGCAGGCGCTTGATGGCGAGCCTGCAAGGTCACGCAAGTTTAGACCCCTTGAGCCGGCTAGCATCGGGTCGATGTTGTTGGAATATTCACTGATGAGCCCTGCGGCCGACGCGTACTGCTGCGCTGCCACGGCTGATGCTGCTGGCCGCCGAGGATGGTGCGCACCGGCATGCCGGGTGACAGCCGCAGCGCACCAAATTGCTGCCCTGGCCCAAGCACAGCGCAGCGTGGGTCACCGTGACGATGGCCTGTTTCGATTGAATGTCAACCCATAAGAATGACGAACTTGAGCAATTCGATCAAAGTGCTTCTTGTCGAGGACAACGAGCGCTTGCGCGAAGAACTGGTGAACCTGTTGTGTCAGGAAGGTCTGACCGCCCATGGTGTGGGCGACGGTGCAGAGTTGAACGAGCGTCTGAAGGTCGACCAGCCGCATGTGCTGATCCTCGATTTGAACCTCCCCTTTGAGGACGGGATCAGCATCGCGGCGCGAATCCGGGTTGCCTTTCCAGAGATCAGGATCGTGATGTTGACCGGACGGGTCAACGGCGTGGACCGGGCGCAAGGCTACGAGGCAGGGGCTGACATCTACCTGACCAAACCAACCCGACCGGTTGAACTCCTGGCCGTGATCCGTAACCTGCACCGGCGCTACAAGGGCGATGCCGGCGAAGAGGCGCGTTGGTCGCTGGACAGTTCGAAATTCATGATGGTGTCGTCGCACGGCCAGACGATCAGGCTGACCGAAGCTGAAGTCAGCCTGCTGTATGCGATGGCGATTTCGGGCAGACACCTCGATCACCTGGAACTGATGTCGCTGTTCAATCAGGACATCTCGGATGAAAAATCCTGCAAAAGCCGTCTCGAAGTCTTGATCAGCCGCTTGCGGTCCAAGCTTCGCATGCAAGGTTCGAGTCCGCTGGATATCCAGGTCTTGCGGGGGCGCGGCTACCGGCTCACATTTGCGCTGGCCTGCTTGGGCGTGGCACCGCCTGAACTGGTTCGGTCTGCCGATCGCGACGACGACTAGCTTGCCGGGCGACGCCTGATCGCCGGATGGGTTGCCGACTGGCATGCCGGTTCGCCAGGAGTTTGACGGGCAAACCACGCAGCGGACTCAGCCACTTGCGCGCTCGCCGCGAAGCAACGCATATTTTTAGCGTATGCTGGCTAAAATGATTGAAATGTTTCAACTTGTCGGAGCGAGAGTATTTATGCTGCGTTCTCAGCGACAATCGGCGCGGACAGCTGTGCAGTAGTAGTTGCTTGCCTCGGCCACGTTGCCGAGATGGAAATTTGCTCGAAGGTCTCGCGGTGCAAGTCAGTGCTCCATGGCTTGTCGAAGAGTCCCGCCGCCCAGGCGCACAACGGCGAATCAGGCCAGGTGCGGGGCGGATCCATCATGAAAGCCCACCGTGTTCAAGTCTTCTGATTTCAGCCCCAAAGTCCGTCGACGCCGTGCCGGCCTGCTGTGCGCGCTGTGGTTGGCTGTCGGCTCGGCGCTGGCAGCGCCTCAGGCCGAGTTCGGCGACAAGTTTCTGATGATGGGCACTGGGCCCGTCGGCGGCGCGTTCCGCCCGATCGGCGAATCTGTTTGCGAAGCCATCAACGAAGACCGTCGGGCCTCGCTGGTGCGCTGTGTTCCTGTGGGCACCGCCGGCTCGATCTTCAACCTGTATGCGGTGGCCAACGGCTCGATACAGCTTGGCGTGGCGCAGGAAGACCTGGTCTCGAAGCTTTATGCCGACCACAAGCAGGCGCTTGGCCGGTCGCTGCGCGTTGTTGCGCTGCTGCACGACTCGCCGATCGCGGTGATGGTGCACCGGGATTCCGGCATCACCGAACTGGGGCAGATTGCCGGCAAGAACTTCAACCTGGGCAACCCCGGTTCGGGCATGTTCACGATCACCGCGGCGCTGCTGCGCGCGCTGGACTTGCGCAAGGAAGACTTTGCCAGCGCCGCCAACTTGCCCACCAGCGAGTTCGAGCGGGCATTTTGCGACCGCAAGGTTGACGCCGTGGTCGAGGCGGTGGCGCATCCTTCCGCGTTGTTCGAAAAGCTGCGCGCTTGCGGCGGCGTGTTCATCGACATCCCCGCGCCGGTACAGGCCAAGATGCAGGCCGCCAACAAGCTGCTGTCGCCGATGTCGATTGCGGCCAACACTTATGCAGTACAGGACAAAGCCGTGACCACCTTGGGCATGCGCAACGTGCTGTTCACCAACGCCGCGGTCGATGAAGAGTCAATCTTTCGGCTGACCACGACCCTGAAACGGCAGTACGACGATCTCAAGGGCAGTCAGGTGTTGCTCAGCAGCATGGTGCGCATGGAGCAGACCGATGCCGCGTCGCTGCCTGCGCCGCTGCACCCGGGCGCGCTTCGAGCGCTGCAAGGCATCAGCAGGGGTGCTCGGTGAGCGCGCGCCGAGGGTTTGGCGTCAGGCTGACGCCGCTGGCGCTGGCCGGCCTGCTGGCCTGCGCTTCAGGGGGCGCGCAACAGCCCTCTAGCCTGCTGCAACAAGCCGCGATGAGCACCGGTCAGGCCGCAGCGCTGGCCACCGACGACCTCGGCGGCATGCGGATCGCGCCGTCGTCGGAAAGACCCGAGGCGTCGCCGAGCTCGCTGCTAAATGTGTCGTTGAGCGCGCCAGTGATCGCGCCGACGATCGCGCCGACGATCGCGCCGATGACCGCGCCGACGGTCGCGGGGATGATCGCGCCATTGAGCGCGCAGCCCGTGCTGCGGCCTGGCTTCAAGACGGTGTCAAGCCAGGCCGCGCCGGCCAGGCCTGCGGCCATCGCGCCAGGCGCTGGGCTCGCTGCCGCCGACCTGCCGCCGCGACAGTCCTTGCTGCAAATCGTCGCAGCGCTGCGCGCCATACCCGGCAAAGGCGCAGACACCGAGGCCTTGGCGCGCGCCACCGCAGCGCTGGGATTTGCCGCCGAACTCGATCTGGGCAAGGCCAGCAAGGCGATCAACGAAGCGCTGCAGCTCGACGCGAGCAACTCCTACCTGCACTTCTTCAACGGTTTCATCTACCACCTGCAAGCCCGCCAAGGCGACACCGAGAAGACCGAACTGGCGCTCGAGGGCTACCAGCAGGCGGTGCGTTTCGAGCCCAGCAACTGGATCGCGCACGAGTTCCTGGGCTTGGCCTTGCTCGAGCAAAAGCTCTACCGCAAGGCCCAGAGCGCTTTCGCCGAGGTGCTGCTGCAGCGTCCGGACGATCCGGTGGTGCTGGCCCGTATGCTGGCCGCGTCCTACTTGGCGGGAGACGCCCGGACAGCCTGTGCGATGGCCGACCAGTTGGGTGGCATGACCGATGTCGGCGGATCGCGCCCGAGCTTTCTGCGCACCAGCGTCTCGGTCTACGCGGCCTGCGGCGAATTTGACAAAGCCGAGTCGGCGCGGCTGGCTTATGAGGGCCTGGCCAAGAACCCTGCCGAGGCCCAGCAAGCAGGCCGTCGCCTGTCGCAGTGGCAGTCGTTCTTCAAGTCCCAAGGCGAGATCGGCGACGAGCTCGCGGCGGGCATGATCAAGACCCAGGGCCAGCCGCAGCAGCAGCCGATGGGCGGGCCCCAGCCGCCTGTGGCGGTGGCCGCCACAGCCCCCAGCACAGGCGACAGCCGGATGGTGTTGGTCGACGTCGTGATGGTGCGCACCGAGGATTCGATTTCGACCTCCAAGGGCGTCAACCTGCTCAGCGCGCTGCAGTTGCAGTTTGGCTCGGTCAGCTCGGCGGCTTTCAGTAAGGTCTTTAGCGAAACCTCTGGCGCGAGCGGGTCGACCATCCTGGCCAGAGCGATCACCGTGCCGGCGCTGGCTTACTCGCTCAACCTGGCCAATGCCAACACCAGCTTGAACGAGGTGCTGGCCAGGCCCACGCTGGCTGCTGTTGAGGGCATGCGCTCAGAGTTCTTCTCGGGCACCAGCCTGAATGCGGCGGTGGTGTCCAACGGCGGTGTGTCAGGCGGCAGCGCGGTGTCGCTCGAGAAGCGCTACGGCGTCAAGCTCACGGTGCTGCCTCAGATCATGGCCAACGGCATGGTCAGGCTGTCGATCGATGCCTCGCGAACCTTTCTCAAGCCGCCGAGCGCCAACATCGGCTTCACCTACAAGCTGGAGATCTCGGAGATCCTGGCCAACGCCAATGTCGTGATGCGCATGGGCGACACCTTGGTGCTGGGCGGCTTGAGCGAGAAGGAGTCGACCACCAACCGCGACGGTGTTCCCGTGCTGCAGGACGTGCCCGGGCTGCAATACCTGTTCTCGCAACAGACCAAGACCGACTACCAGCGCTCGGTGCTGATCCTGATCACGCCGCGGCCGGCGAGCTACACCTGGTTGTCCGAGGAGGCTCAATCGGCGATCGCCAAGGACAGCGCCAAGGACGGCGGCATCTCGCCCGGCCTCGATGTGCTGCGCGCGCGCTACAGCGACTGGTTCAAGCCTTACCCGAACCTGGCCTCGGTCTTCCACCACCTGAACTACGCCGACCTGTACCGCGAGTTCCGCACCGGCGATGTCACGCTGGAGCGCTGGGACCGGATGGAAACCACGTCCGAGCGCCTGCGTCAAGCCTTGAGCTTTCTGTACTACTGAGGCCATTCGATGAACCTGCATGCAAGCCCTATTCGAGGCGCATGGTTGCTGGCCTTGGCAGCACTTTGTGGCGCGGCGCAGGCCGGTGACCCGGACGAAGCCAAGCGGCTTTTGAGCGGCCGTAGTTGCTTCCGCTGCGACCTGCGCTACGAGACGGCGATCCAGGCGGACCTCACCCGCATCAACTTGCGCGGCGCCTACATGTTCAACATCAACCTGATGAGTGCGCGACTGGTCGGTGCTCAGCTCGAGAGCTCGAACCTGCAGATGGCCAACCTCGAGCGCGCCGACCTGAGCCAGGCCAGGCTTGACCGCGCCACCTTGACGGCGGCCAACTTTCTCGGCGCCACGCTGATCGGTGCTTCGCTGGCGCAGGTGGTGGCGCGCGGCACCAACTTCGACTCGACCGACCTCAGCGACGTCGACATGACGACGGCCGACCTGCAGTCGGCCAGCTTTGTCAACGCCTTCGCCGAAAAAGCCACTTTCATGAGTGCAGACCTGCGGCGGGCGAACCTGAAGTCAGCCCGCATGCACGGCGCGCAGTTCGTCGATGCCAACCTCGGCGCGGCGGTGCTGAGTTTGGCCTGGCTGCACAACAGCAATTTTCGCAAAGCGCAGATGGTGGGCGCCGACCTGTCGGGCGCCCGGCTGCGTTACGCCAACATGTCCGGTGCGGTGCTGACGGGCGCCAACCTGCGTGGCGCCGACCTCACCGGCGTCAATCTGTCGAGCGCCGACCTGCGCAACGCCGACCTGACGGGCGCCGAAATGGGCAGTGT
The DNA here is from genome assembly GCA_010030205.1 of Betaproteobacteria bacterium. Classification (GTDB taxonomy): domain Bacteria; phylum Pseudomonadota; class Gammaproteobacteria; order Burkholderiales; family Burkholderiaceae_C; genus Pseudaquabacterium. The sequence goes on along the minus strand of RGQD01000004.1, from coordinate 28,950 downwards.
AGTGCTCGAAGGCGCACTCACCTGCGGCTCGACCGGCTCAGACGGCACGCCGGCAAAACCCTGTTGAATCGCTCCGGCGAATCGCTCTGGCTTGGGTCTGGCGAGGCTGACGGCTGTCGCAAATGCGAGCCGTTAGCACCGGTGATTCAGACCGACTGATCGGCCAGGCAGCAAACCTTCGCCGAAAATCGCCCAGGCATCAGGCGGCGATCACGCCGAAGGCGGTGCCAGCCCAACAAGGTGAAACGGGTGCCCTGCCGCGTAGCCGCAGGGCACCCGTCGTGGTGGGCGAATGGCCCGGGTCAGCCCCGACGTTCCCACGTCGGGGCAATCCAACGCTTACTGCCAGTTCGGCGAGGTGCCCGCCATGCCAACATAAGGCGCGGCATTTACCAGCGAGCCCGGGACCGGCGGCGAGACGATCACACCGACCGAGAACGAAGGCCAACCCGTGATCATTGCTTTCAGATCATTCAAGGCCGTCATCACCTGCCCCGTGAACCGCTTGATCGAATCCGGCGAAGGCGGCGAGGTCGTGAACAATTGCTTCATGGTCGTCGACAGTGTGTTGGGGTCCAGGAAACCAAACACACTGTTCGGAATAGGCCAATTGGTGCCCATGGTCACCGGGGTCAGCTCGGTTGCGAAGCCGAATGCAGATTCCACTGGTGTGTAGGTAAGCGGCCCTGGCGACCAAGTGGCTTCGATCGAGACAACCGGCAACGTACCTCCCGTGACCGCTTTGGCTTCAGCGGCAACAGGGCATTCCGTCACGTCTGGCATCACGCTTGCTGCCCAGTCGAAGATGTACACGGGCTTGTTGTTTTTCAGGTAAGTCGACATGCGTATGCCCGCCGACGCAGCTACGGCCGTGCATGCATTGGGAATGCCCTGCGAGATCACCATACCGATGCCGATGCCCTGCTCCATGTTGCCGCCCATGAAACAGGTGGACCCGTTGTTGAGGCCGAAGATCGCCGTCGCCAAGCTTTGAAACTCTGCCATCTCGCCGCTTGTCAGCGTCGTTCCGTCGACCGCTTTGCGCATCAAGCGGTTGATCGCCGCCATGTCTTTGGCGCCCAGGCCTTTCAAGGCGGCGCTGGCCTGCTTGATGCACTGTTCCGCTGTCTTCACGCGGTCGCCACCAGCTGCCTTCAACAGTTCTTGGAAGTCAGGTACATCTATTTTCAGCACGGCGAGTTGTTTTTTCATCTCGGCCACCGCATCCCTGGCCACGTTCGTGGTCGCTTTCAGCGCGGTGAAAGCTGCGCCTTGGGTGCCTTTCGCGACCTTGTCTTGGACCTTGTTGACAGCTGCCAGAGCCTCGGTGGGATTCATCGGCAGGCCTTGCTTCTCGTAAGCAGCAGCGGCAGCCGCGGCTACTTTCTGGGCCTCGGCAGCAGCAACAGCGGCAGCTTTTTCTGCAGCGGCTTTTGCATCAGCCGCGAGCTTGGCCGCAGCGTCGGCCTTGGCCTTGGCTTCGGCGGCGGCTTTCTCAGCTGCGGCTTTTGCTGCGGCGGCTTGCCGCTCAGCTTCGGCCCTAGCGGCGGCGGCTTGCTGTTCAGCCAAAGCCTTTGCCGCTTGAGCGGCTGCTGCGGCCTTGTCACGGACCTCTTGCGCCAAGCACTTGGCGTCGTACCACTTGCATCCAGCATGGGCGCTCATCGAGACCGTGCCCAGCGCGAGGGCGACCAGCAGGCCCAGGCCCAGCTTGGTCGGTATAGTTCTTTTTGACATGTCGATTTCCTTGAATTGACTGAGGGTGAGCGCTGGCGCTCAGCTTCTGAGCTTGGCGAAAACCGCGCTGCTGTTCGGGTGCAGCTTTTCAATCCGCTGCATCTCGGCCTCGACTTCGCCGCTCTTGGCGCTGACCTGGTCGAGCATCGCGTCGGCAGCCTTGTTGGCGTCGCTGCTGACGCCCGATTGCGCGGCGCCATGTATCGCCGTGCTCACCCGATCGGCGCTGGCTTTGACCTTGGCCACAAGAGCACCGGACTTCTGCGCGAAGGCTGTGGCGTCGGCCGCAGTCTTGACCTTTGCCATTTCCTGTTGCAGCCCGGCGAGCGCATCGACGTGGGCCTTGAGCGTTCCGGCGGTGAAGTCGGCGCCGAGGGCCGGGTTGGCGCTGACGGCTGCGACGACGCCTGCCGTTTTCGCGGCTGCGGCGGCTTTGTCAGCGTTGGCATGGGCCTCGTCGGCGGCCTTGAGCGCTGCCTGGGCTTCCTTGATCGCTGCGCGTTCGGCTTTCATCGCCGCAGCGTGTTTGGCCCTTTCCGCCTTGACGGCGGGGTTTGCCTCTGCGGTGGTCGCTGCTGCTGCGGCACGACGGGCCTGGCGCGCGGCCTCGCGCTCATCGGCGGTCTTGGGGACGCTTTCAGGGGCTGTGGCCGCTTTGGCTTTGGCCGCGACGGCCTGGTCGACGGCTGTGGCGTCTTGGGCCAGTTTTTCGATCAAAGCCTTGTGCTCGTTGATCGCGGCCTTGGTGCTGTCTTGCGCGAAGCTGGAACTGATGACGACGCAGCCGAGCGCGAGCGCGACCGCTGTTCTTTCAAGATATTTTGGTATTTTCATGTTGACTTGATCTCATTGTGGTGACGATTTGTCGAATTCTGTTCGATGTTGATTTGGGCTTTTTTTCGTCACTCCTAACAATTTTGTTGCGTTTTTATCAGTTTAGGTTTTTTAAGAGAATTAATTTGTAATGTACGTGGACTGTCTTGCCCAAACTTGCGCAAGCTTGCGGCGCTGGCGGACGGCGGTGCGATCTCGTGCTTGAACTTCGGGGAGAAGTCATCGAGCCGCAGGCACTGATCGATGCCCAACGCAGGCTACGTTGGCGGCCAAAAGGCTACAGGCCGATGCAAGGCTGCCCGCGCTGTAGCGGGGCGCCGCTCAGCGCAGGAGATCAGCCTAGCGACCTACAACGGCAAAGCTGGCCTGGTGGTTTGCTGAGCGCTGTCCACGCAGGTCAAGAGTCACCTGTTCGAGGCCTGTGTGCCGGTCGGCACACAGCATGGTCTTGTCGGAGCAGTTGAAGTCGCTTGACTGCGATTTTTCCGCGCGAAGCAGATAGGCGTTGTTGCCGGCGCCGTGATGCTCTAAGCTCGGCCGCCGGTCAAGGCCTTGCAGGCCATCAAATGCCGCGGTCAGCCGATCAGCCGATCAGATAACGGGCTAGATAAACATGCAAGATAAACGAGTCAGATATACAAGGAGATCAGATCAACGGGCTTCGGCCCGGCAGTGAGTGCCCGGGCCGGCGCGGGCTGACGCGATCAGGTCGCGGTGGCTTGCCGCACCGCCCGCGCCCAGCCGGCCATCAACTCCTGCGCACGGTCGCGCGGCAGCGTCGGGTGGAAGCGGCGGTCGACTTGCCACAGCGCCTCGAGTTCGTCGAGGTTGCGCCACACACCGGTGGCCAGCCCCGCCAGATAGGCCGCGCCCAGCGCGGTGGTCTCAACCACTTTGGGCCGCACCACCGGGATGCCCAGCAGGTCGGCCTGGAACTGCATCAGCAAGTCGTTGACGCAGGCGCCGCCGTCGACCCGTAACTCGCTGACCGCCAGCGGCTTCGCCGATCCGCCAGAACCGGCGGCGTCGCGACTCATCGCCAGCAGCAGCGCTGCGCTCTGGAAAGCAATGCTCTCGAGCGCGGCGCGGGCGATGTGGGCCACCGTGCTGCCGCGGGTCAGGCCGACGATCGCGCCGCGTGCCTGCGCGTCCCAGTAAGGCGCGCCCAGCCCGGTGAACGCCGGCACGAACATCACGCCGCCGGCGTCGGGCACGCTCTCGGCCAGCGCTTGCACCTCGCCGCTGGCTTTGATCGCGTGCAGCCCGTCGCGCAGCCACTGCACCACCGCGCCGCCGATGAACACGCTGCCCTCGAACGCGAATTCGGGCCGGCAGTTGGGCTGGCGGTCTGGCGCTGCGCCGGTCGCCCCGGGCGCGCCGCCGACCTGGGCGGTGGCGGTGGTGATCAGACCGTTCTCGCTGAGCCTGAACTGCTCACCGGTGTGCATCAGCATGAAGCAGCCGGTGCCGTAAGTGTTCTTGGCCAGTCCGGCCTTGAAGCAAGCCTGTCCGAACAGCGCGCTCTGCTGGTCGCCTGCCATGCCGGCCACCGGGATGGCAGCGCCCAGCAGCGCGGCGTCGGTCTCGCCATAGACATGGCTGCTGGGGTGGACTGCGGGCAGCAGGCTGTCGGGCACGTGCAGCAGTTTGAGCAGTTCGTGGTCCCAGACGTTGTGGCGGATGTCGAACAGCATCGTTCGCGACGCGTTGCTGACGTCGGTGGCGTGGACCCGGCCGCCGGTGAGCTTCCACAGCAGCCAGGCGTCGACCGTGCCAAAGGCCAGGTCGCCATGGGCGGCGGCGATGTGCGCACCCTGGACATGGTCGAGGATCCAGCGGATCTTGGTGGCCGAGAAGTAGGCGTCAACCACCAGCCCGGTGCTGCGCCGGATCTGCTCGGCGCTGCCAAGCTCCCGCAGTTGGGCACACAGTGGCTCGCCGCGCCGGTCTTGCCAGACGATCGCGTTGTGGATGGCCTGGCCGGTGCGGCGGTTCCAGACCACGGTGGTCTCGCGCTGGTTGGTGATGCCGATGGCCTTGATGTCGCGCGCGGCGAGCCCGGCCTTGGCGATGGCCTCGCGGGCGGTGGCAAGCTGCGTCTGCCAGATCTCTTCGGGGTCGTGTTCAACCCAGCCGGGTTGGGGGTAGATCTGTCGGAACTCGCGCTGCGCCATCGCGACGATCTGTCCGGCATCGTTGAACACGATGCTGCGTGAGCTGGACGTGCCCTGGTCTAGGGCGAGGATGAAGCTCATGTTGGGTCTCCTGGGGCGGATGAGGCGCTGTCGGGCTTCACGCAGGCCACGCAAGCCACGCAGGCCACGCCAGCCTCGCTCAGCAAGGGGTTGAAGCTGGCGGGCGGTGGGCTGTCGGTGAACAGCTTGTCGACCTGGTCGAGCCGGCCCATCTCGACCATCGCCGGGCGGTTGAACTTGCTGTGGTCTGCCACCAGCCACAGCGTGCCGTCGGACTCGATGCCCGAGATGCCGATCAAGCCGATGTCAACCCTGAACTGGGCAATGAACTCGACAGTGGCTTCACCGATGATGCCGCGGTCGCGGCTGCGAACCAGGCCGCCAGCGACGATCACTTCGCAATCGGGGTTGTCGCTGAGCAAGGCGGCGACATTGAGGTTGTTGGTGATCACGCGCAAGCCCCGGTGCTGCAGCAACTCGCGCGCCACCGCCTCGACCGTGGTGCCGATGTTGAGGATCAGGCTGCAGCCGTCGGGCACCTGGCGTGCCACTGCTCGGGCGATGCGGCGCTTGGCTTCCTCGTTGAGCGCCTGGCGCTGGCGGTAGGCCATGTTCTCGGTGGTGCTGCCAGGCTGGCGAACACCGCCGTGAAAGCGCGCCACCAGCCCCGCGTCCGACAGCAGCTTGACGTCGCGCCTGACGGTTTGCAAGGTGACGCCGAAGCGCTCGGCCAAGGCCTCGACGCTGACCGATCCGAGCTCGCGAACGGTTTCGATCACGCCGGTCTGGCGAGGGTTGGGTGTCAAGGTGTTCACGGGCAGGGTCTGAGGGTGGTTCACCAAGGTTAAGCGATGTCAGGCGAGCCGGGGTCAGGGAAAACCGATGGGTGCATCTGTATTGTTTTGACTTGAAAGGAGCAAAAAAGAAAATAAGTTGCCGTAAAACGAACATCATACGAACTGTTTTCGCCACAATACGCTGTGTCGATGCCCAGGAGAAGATGTTGATCCAGCCAGTCAAAGGCGCTGCCGCTGCGCCAACCATGTCTTGTGACGTGCTGGTGGTGGGAGGCGGCATCAACGGCGTGGGGATTGCCAGAGACCTGGCCGGTCGGGGTCTGAAGGTCGTGCTGTGCGAGCAGGACGATCTGGGCCGACACACCTCGTCGGCGTCGACCAAGCTGATCCACGGCGGGCTTCGCTACCTCGAGTACTACGAGTTCGGCCTGGTCCGCAAGGCGTTGGCCGAGCGCGAGCGGCTGCTCAGGAGCGCGCCGCACATCATGTGGCCGTTGCGCTTTGTGATGCCGCACGACGCTTCGATGCGGCCGGTCTGGATGGTTCGCATAGGCTTGTTCCTCTACGACCATCTGGCCAAGCGCGAGTGGCTGCCCGCCAGCACCACGCTCGACCTGCGCCGCCATGCCACGGGTGCGCCGCTCAAGCCCGAGTACACCCGCGGTTTCGAGTACAGCGACGGCTGGGTCGATGACGCGCGGCTGGTGGTGCTCAACGCGGTGGACGCCGCGGCGCGCGGCGCGACCATCTTGACGCGTTGCCGCTGCGAGCGTGCCGAGCGCAGTGCCGGCGGCTGGCTCGCCACGCTGCAACCCGCCGGCGGCGAGCCGCTGCAGGTGCGGGCCCGCGCGCTCGTCAACGCCGCCGGGCCCTGGACCGGCGAGTTCCTGCGCGACCGGGCGGGCGTGAAGAGCGCGCGTTCGCTGCGGCTGGTCAAGGGCAGCCACATCGTCGTGAAGAAGATTTTCGACCACGACCATGCCTACATCTTCCAGAACCCGGACAAGCGCATCATCTTTGCGATCCCCTATGAGGGCGATTTCACGCTGATCGGCACCACCGATGTCGAGATCTCGGGCGCGCCCGACAGCGCGCGAATTGATGATGACGAGATCGGCTACCTTTGCGACCAGGCCAGCCGCTACTTCGCCAAGCCGGTGCGTCCGGCCGACGTGGTCTGGAGTTATTCGGGCGTGCGGCCGCTGCTCGACGACGACTCTGGCGATGCATCCGCGGTGACGCGCGACTACCTGCTCGAGTTCGACGAAGACCGTGCCGGCTGCTTGCTGTCGGTCTGGGGCGGCAAGCTCACGACTTTTCGCAAGCTGGCAGAAGAAGCCGCCGACCGACTGGTGCAGCGACTGGGTGTGCAGGCGCCGGCCTGGACCGAGTCGGCACTGTTTCCGGGCGGCGACCTGTCGGACTGGATCGGCAAGCCTCAGCGCCCCGACCAAGACATGCTGCGATTCATCGCAGCGCTGGCCGAACGCCAGCCGCAGTTGCCGCAGGCTTTGCGCACGCGCTGGGCCAGGGCCTACGGCAGCCGATTGCTGATGCTGTTGCAGGCGGGCGGTCTCGGCGCTGAGGTCGCGCCGGGGCTGTTCGAGGTCGAGCTTGAGTACCTGTACCAGCACGAGTGGGCGCGCAGCGCCGAGGACGTGCTGTGGCGCCGCAGCAAGCTCGGCTTGCACCTGGATGCGGCAGCGCGCGATGCCGTGGCAGGATGGTGGGCGGCGCGCCATCCTGACATTAAAAATCAGCAGGAGACATCATGGAGTTGACGCTGGACCGCATCGGCCAGAGGGTCGGTGCGGCCATCCACTTGCACCCGCTGAGCCTGGCCGTGCAGCCGGGCACTGTGACGGTGCTGCTGGGCGCGACCCAGGCCGGCAAGACCACGTTGATGCGCGTGATGGCCGGGCTGGACCTGCCCAGCCAGGGTCGGGTCACGGTCGATGGGCGGGATGTCACCGGCTTGCCGGTGCGCCAGCGCAATGTCGCGATGGTCTACCAGCAGTTCATCAACTACCCATCGATGACGGTGTTTGACAACATTGCCTCACCGCTCAAGCTGCGCGGTGGGCTGGACGCTGCTGCGGTCGTGCAAGGTGTGCAGGCGATCGCCGAGCGGCTGCACATCGAGCCTTTTCTGAAGCGTTTGCCGGCCGAGCTGTCGGGCGGCCAGCAGCAGCGGGTGGCCCTGGCGCGCGCGCTGGCCAAGGACGCGCCGCTGATGCTGCTCGACGAGCCGCTGGTCAACCTCGACTACAAGCTGCGCGAGGAGTTGCGCGACGAGTTGTCGGCCTTGTTCGCCGCCGGCAGCTCCACTGTCGTCTACGCCACGACCGAGCCGACCGAGGCCTTGTTGCTGGGCGGCTGGACCGCAGTGATGGACTGCGGCGAGGTCTTGCAGTACGGGCCCACCGCCGACGTCTTCCACCGCCCGGTGTCGATACGGGTCGCGCGTGCTTTCAGCGATCCGCCGATGAACCTGCTGCCGGCCGGCGCACCGCGGCTGGGCCTGACGCTGGCCGCCGCCACACCCGACACCACGATAGGCCTGCGCGCGAGCGCGCTGCGGGTGGTGCAGCGCCCCGGCGACATCGCGCTACTCGGCGTGGTGGAGTTGGCCGAGATCTCGGGCTCCGACACCTTCGTCCATGTGGCCACGCCGGCTGGCGAGCTGGTGGCGCAACTCAGCGGCGTGCATTTCTTCGACCTCGGCGCGCCGATCACGCTCTACCTCGACCCGGCCCAGGTCTATGTCTTCGGGGCCGACGGCCTGCTGTTGTCGGCCCCGGCCAGAAAGGGGGGCTGAGATGGCCCGCATCGACCTCGATCTCGCCCACAGCTACAAGCCTGACCCGCTGCAGGACGCCGACTACGCGCTGCTGCCGCTGAAGATGGTCTTCGACGACGGCGGCGCCTACGCCTTGCTCGGCCCATCGGGCTGCGGCAAGACAACGATGCTCAACATCATCTCGGGACTGGTGCAGCCTTCGCGGGGCAAGGTGCGTTTCGGCGGCGAAGATGTCACCCTCAAGACGCCACAAGCGCGCAACATCGCACAGGTGTTCCAGTTCCCGGTGATCTACGACACGATGACGGTGGCTGAAAACCTGGCCTTCCCGTTGAAGAACCGCGGCGTAGCGCCTGAGCGGATCAAGGCCAGGGTCGGCAAGGTTGCCGAGATGCTCGAGCTCAGCGGTCAGTTGAACCAGCGCGCCGCCGGGCTGGCGGCCGACGCCAAGCAGAAGATCAGTCTGGGCCGGGGCCTGGTTCGCGAGGACGTCTCGGCGGTGCTGTTCGACGAACCGCTGACGGTGATCGATCCGCACCTGAAATGGCAGCTGCGGCGCAAGTTGAAGCAGATCCACCGTGAGCTCAAGCTCACGCTGATCTACGTCACCCACGACCAGGTCGAGGCGCTGACCTTCGCTGACCAGGTGGTGGTGATGACGCGCGGCCGCGCGGTGCAGGTGGGCTCGGCCGATGCGTTGTTCGACCGGCCCGAACACCAGTTTGTGGGTCACTTCATCGGCTCGCCGGGGATGAACTTCCTGCCCGCCGTTCTGCTGCCCGCCGCGCCCGCTGGCTCTGTCACGTTGGGCGTGCGACCCGAGTACGTGACGCTGGCGCGCGAGGGCGACGCTGGCGCGCTGCCAGCCCAGGTGCTGCAAGTTCAAGACGTCGGAACCTACTGGCTGGTGACGGCGCAGATTTCATCGAGTGCGCTCCAAAATTTAGTTAGGATGCGACTCGCGCCAGAGGCCAATCCGCCGCGCCGCGGCGATGCAGTCTGGCTCGGTCTGCTCGGGCCGCGCAGCTGCTGGTACCGCGCTGACGAGACCTTGATCAGCGAGGTGAACCCATGAAGCCGGTGAATCAAAAAGCCTGGTGGCTGGTGATGCCGGTGTTTCTGTGCGTCGCGTTCTCTGCGGTGCTGCCCTTGATGACGGTGGTGAACTACTCGGTGCAGGACATCATCTCGCCTGAGCGCCGGGTCTTTGTCGGCACCGAGTGGTTTGCCTCGGTGATGCGCGACCCTGACCTGCACGAGGCGCTGCTGAGACAGATCACGTTCTCGTTGTCGGTGTTGGCGGTCGAGATTCCGCTCGGCATTCTGCTGGCCTTGGCAATGCCCGCCACGGGTTGGAAGTCCAGCGCGGTGTTGGTGCTGGTGGCCTTGTCGCTGCTGATTCCGTGGAACGTGGTCGGCACGATCTGGCAGATCTTTGGCCGCGCCGACATCGGCCTGTTGGGCGCCACACTGCAAGGCCTGGGGCTCGATTACAGCTATACCGGCAACGCCAGCCATGCCTGGCTCACGGTGTTGGTGATGGACGTCTGGCACTGGACGCCTTTGGTGGCTTTGCTCGGTTATGCCGGGCTGCGCAGCATCCCCGATGCCTATTACCAAGCCGCGCGCATCGACGGCGCCAGCAAGTTCGCGGTGTTTCGCTACATCCAGTTGCCCAAGATGCGTGGCGTGCTGATGATCGCGGTGCTGCTGCGCTTCATGGACAGCTTCATGATCTACACCGAGCCTTTTGTACTGACCGGTGGTGGCCCAGGCAACGCCACCACCTTTCTGAGCCAGTACCTGACGCAAAAAGCAGTGGGCCAGTTTGACCTCGGGCCTGCGGCAGCTTTCTCGTTGATTTATTTCCTGATTATCCTGCTGATGTGCTTCATCCTTTACAACTGGATGCAGCGGGTGGGCACGGCGGACAAAGCGGAGGTCGGTCATGGCTGAGCCCAGGTTTCAAAAGCGCACCGTCTTCCTGATCGTCTACCTGGTGTTTGCAGTGTTGCCCATCTACTGGATGATCAACATGAGCTTCAAGACCAACGAGGAGATCCTGGCCAGCTTCACATTGCTGCCCAAGCACTTCACCTGGGCCAATTACAAGCTGATCTTCACCGACGTCTCCTGGTACTCGGGCTACATCAACAGCCTGATCTACGTGGCGATCAACACTGTGATTTCGCTGCTCGTCGCGTTGCCCGCAGCCTATGCTTTCAGCCGCTACAGCTTTCTCGGTGACAAGCATCTGTTCTTCTGGTTGCTGACGAACCGGATGACACCGCCAGCGGTGTTCCTGCTGCCTTTCTTTCAGCTCTACACCACGCTAGGGCTGATGGACACTCATTTCGCAGTGGCGATGGCGCACCTGGTGTTCAACGTGCCCTTGGCGGTCTGGATACTGGAAGGATTCATGAGTGGCATACCTCGTGAGATCGATGAGACTGCGTACATTGATGGCTATTCATTCCCGCGCTTCTTCCTGACCATTTTCGTACCACTGATCAAGGCCGGCATCGGCGTGGCGGCTTTCTTCTGCTTCATGTTCAGCTGGGTCGAGTTGCTGCTGGCGCGAACGCTGACCAGCGTCAACGCCAAGCCCATCGTCGCGGTGATGACGCGCACTGTGAGCGCCTCCGGGATGGACTGGGCGACCTTGGCTGCGGCCGGCACGCTGACCATCGTGCCCGGTGCGATCGTGATCTGGTTCGTGCGGCATTACATCGCCAAGGGCTTTGCGATGGGGAGGGTGTGATGTTCGAGTGGATGGCATGGACCCTGCCGGTGGCAGTGTTTTTTGCTTGTGTCGGGCTGATGCTGATCGGCATGACGTATTGGGAAATCAAGTCGCCCACGGTCGAGCGGCGCGGCTTTCTGCCGATCGCCACCACCCGAGGCGACCGTCTGTTCATCGGCCTGCTCACGGCGGCTTACATCAACCTGGGTTTTGTCGGGCTGGCCGGCAAGCTCGCCGAGTGGCTAGCCCTCGATGCCGAGCCCAGCGTGTGGATTAGTTTGGTGTTGTCGATGCTGGCATTGGCCTGGATCATGAAAAAAGCTTGAGAACCGAGTTACACAGGCACCCGGCCCGGCGCTTCCCCGGGGCCGCGTTGATCCGCTCCGGGTCGTTCGGGGAAGCACCACCAGAGGAGATGAAATGAAGTTGCGCTACACCGCTTTGGGCTTGGCCGCGATGATCGCGGTTGCCAGTCCTTCCTGGGCCGACGAGGCTGCTGCGAAAAAATGGATTGATGCCGAGTTCCAGCCTTCGACGCTGAACAAGGACCAGCAGCTCGCCGAGATGAAATGGTTCATCGAAGCCGCCAAGAAGCTGCAGGCCAAGGGCGTCAAGGAAATCTCGGTCGTCTCCGAGACCCTGACGACGCATGAGTACGAGAGCAAGACGCTGGCCAAGGCCTTCGAGGAGATCACCGGCATCAAGGTCAAGCACGACATCATCCAGGAGGGCGATGTGGTCGAGAAACTGCAGACCTCGATGCAGTCGGGCAAGTCGATCTATGACGGCTGGATCAGCGACTCCGACCTGATCGGAACGCACTACCGTTACGGCAAGATCATGAATCTGACCGACTACATGACGGGTGCAGGCAAGGACTTCACCAACCCCGGTCTGGACCTGAAGGACTTCATCGGCACCAGTTTCACGACAGCGCCGGACAAGAAGCTCTACCAGCTGCCCGACCAACAGTTCGCCAACCTGTACTGGTTCCGCGCTGACCTGTTCGCCAAGCAGGACTTGAAGGACAAGTTCAAGGCCAAGTACGGCTACGACCTGGGCGTGCCGCTGAACTGGAGTGCCTACGAGGACATCGCGGCCTTCTTCAGCGAAGACGTCAAGACGATCGACGGCAAGCCGATCTACGGCCACATGGACTACGGCAAGAAAGACCCGTCGCTGGGCTGGCGCTTCACCGATGCCTGGCTGTCGATGGCCGGTACCGCCGACATCGGCATCCCCAACGGCATGCCGGTCGACGAATGGGGCATCCGCGTGGGCGCCGACAAGTGCACCCCAGTGGGCGCCTCGGTGTCTCGCGGCGGCGCCACCAACTCGCCGGCGGCGGTCTATGCGTTGACCAAGTACATCGATTGGATGAAGAAGTACGCGCCCAAGGAAGCCACCGGCATGACCTTCGGCGAGTCTGGTCCTGTGCCCGCGCAAGGCCAGATCGCGCAACAGATCTTCTGGTACACCGCTTTCACCGCCGACATGGTCAAGCCGGGTTTGCCAGTGGTCAACGCCGACGGCACGCCGAAATGGCGCATGGCGCCCGGCCCGAACGGCCCGTACTGGAAGCAGGGCATGCAGAACGGCTACCAAGACGTCGGTTCTTGGACCTTCTTCAAGAGCCATGACGCCAACAAGGTGGCAGCGGCCTGGCTTTACGCCCAGTTTGTGACGGCCAAGACCACGTCGCTGAAAAAGTCGATCACCGGTTTGACCTTCATCCGTGACTCGGATATCCGCCACGACTACTTCACGCAGAACGCGGCCAAGTACGGTGGTTTGATCGAGTTCTATCGCAGCCCGGCGCGGGTGGCCTGGACGCCGACTGGCACCAACGTTCCTGACTACCCGAAACTGGCGCAGCTGTGGTGGAAGAACGTGGCGCAGGCGGTCACGGGTGAAAAGACGCCCCAGGGTGCGATGGACAACCTGGCCGAAGAGATGGACCAGGTGATGGGCAGGCTCGAACGCGCGGGCATGACGCATTGCGCACCCAAGCTCAACCCCAAGGGCGATCCGAACAAGTACTTGAGCGACAAGGGCGCGCCTTGGAAGAAGCTGGACAACGAGAAGCCCAAGGGCGAGACCATCGCCTATGACACGCTGCTCAACGCCTGGAAGTCGGGCAAGGTCAGATAAGGCGCAAGCCGTCATCTGACATGAGCCCTGTCGAGGGCTTGGCCGCGCGGCGCCTGTGACAGGCCCGCGCGGCCGGTTTCAGGCCGCTGCGGCCAGCGGTTGCGCGACCTGATCGAGCGCACGATCCAGATGCTCGACGCTGCGCTCGATGTTGGCCAGCTTGTCGAGTCCGAACAAGCCTATGCGAAAGGTCTTGAAGTCGGCCGGCTCGTCGCACTGCAGCGGCACGCCGGCGGCGGTCTGCAGGCCCAGACCTAGCAAGGTCTTGCTGCTGCTCAGGCCGGCGTCATCGGTGTAGCTCACGACCACGCCCGGGGCTTGGAAGCCCGGTGCTGCGACGCTCTTGTAGCCCTTGCGCGCCAGCAGTGCGCGCACTGCGTCGCCCAGCGTTTGTTGTTGCGCGCGAGCGGTCTCGAAACCCCGGGCCTGGGTCTCCTGCATCACGTCGCGCATCCGCGTCAGTGCGTCGGTCGGCAGCGTGGCGTGGTAAGCGTGGCCACCGGCTTCGTAGGTCTCCATGATCTGCAGCCACTTTTTCAGGTCGCAGGCAAAGCTGGTGCTGGTCGTGGCGTCGATGCGAAGCCGTGCTGCTTCGCTGAGCATCACCAGCGCGCAGCAGGGCGGTCCGCTCCAGCCTTTTTGCGGCGCGCTGACCAGCAGGTCGACGCCGATGGCCGCCATGTCGACCCAGATCGCCCCAGAGGCGATGCAGTCGAGTACGAACAAGCCACCCACTGCATGCACTGCGTCTGCCACTGCGCGCAGGTAGTCGTCGGGCAGGATCATGCCCGCGGCAGTCTCTACATGCGGCGCGAACACCAGGTCGGGGCGCTGGTCGTGGATCGCTGCCACGACCTCGGCGATGGGTGGCGGCGCGAAAGCCGCTTGGTGTTGGTTCGAGACGCGGCGCGCTTTCAGCACGATCGACTCGGCGGGGATCTGGCCCATCTCGAAGATCTGGGTCCAGCGGTAGCTGAACCAGCCGTTGCGTATCACCAGGCATTTCTTGCCTGTGGCGAACTGACGCGCCACGGCTTCCATGCCGAAGGTGCCGCTGCCGGGAACGACCACAGCCGAATGGGCACCGTAAGCAGTCTTGAGCAAGGCCGAGATGTCGCGCATCACGCGCTGAAACTTCTGCGACATGTGGTTGAGCGCACGGTCGGTGTAGACCACCGAGTACTCAAGCAAACCATCGGGGTCGACATTGGGCAACAGGCCGGGCATGGGGGCTCCAGGTTGAAGGACGGTGCTGCAAGTCAGCGCCGTGTTGGACATGGGAGCGTCGAGCTTAGCACCGGCGTCTAGGCCGAGGCTTGCGCAAAAGCGGATGCACTGCAATCGGATCCGGGCTTTGTCCTGCCGGTTCCATCCAATCCGCGATAGCTGGCGCTTGCTGCCGTCACCTTTATGGCTTTCGCATTTCTAATAATGATAGAATTAATGTGAAGTTTTTATGTTTTTAAGCAGGTAAAGTTGTAGAGCTGTTGATGCTACCGGAGGGTCGATGAAGAATTTTTTGGGTGTGTTGGGTGGCATGGGCCCTTTGGCGACGGCTGATTTTCTCAGCAAACTGGTGGAAAACACTTCGGCACAAACTGACCAGGCGCACATCCCCGTACTGCTTTACGGCGATTGCACGATCCCGGATCGCACGCAGAGCATCCTTGGCAAAGGTGCATCGCCACTGCCGAAATTGCTCGAAGGGATAAGGTTCCTCAGCCAGGCCGGCGTCGGGGCCATCTGTATTCCATGCAACAGCGCGCATCGCTGGTACGAGGAGATGGTCGCCGCCTCCGCGGTGCCGGTGTTTCATATCGTCAAAGCCAGCGCTGAGCAGGTGCACAAGAAGAATCCAGACGTGAAGACGGTGGGCGTCTTGTCGACCTTCGGGACCCATCAGATGGGGATGTACCGCAGCACCCTCAAAGACATGGGTTTTGCCGTGCTCACGCCCACCGACGAGGAGTTCGAGCGTCTGGTCTCGCCAGGCATCGCGCTGATCAAGGCCAACAAGTTGCCCGATGCGGAGGTGGTTTTCGCCGAGGCCGCCGCCTTGCTTGTAGCGCGCGGGGCTGAGATCATCATTCTCGGTTGCACCGAAATCCCCATCGGCATGCGCCAGCAATGCAAGGCCAATCCATTGCAGTTCGTCGATTCGACTGACGCGCTGGCGCTGTCTGTCGCCGCGTTCTTCGCCTGACATTACCGGTTGCTGCGAATGAACATTGCGACGCTGGCACGCCAGACCTCGGCAGGTGCGATTGTTGGCCTGAGCGCGGTGATCTATTCGATCTCCTACGGCGCGCTGCTGTTCTCGGGGCCGTTGGTCGGGTACGTGGGTTTCGGCATCACGGTGGCCTTGATCACCGCCATCATCGGTGCGCTGTTCGGCATGTTCTCGGAAGAGGGCACGTTCATCAGCGGCCCGGATTCGAACACGATATCGGTGATGGCCGGCACGATGGCGGCGCTGGGATCGCTCGGACTGTCTCAGGCGTCTAGCCTGGGCCTGCGTCTGGATGCGAGCCCGGCCTCATTGGGCGCTGCGGGGCAGGCCGGGTCGGCGAACCTGGACCTGGCCATGGAAGCTATCTTCGTCACTAGCTGCGTTTGTGCACTCGCGTTCTACGCGCTGCCCAGGCTCAAGCTCTCGGGCCTGGTGCGTTACATCCCGTTCTCGGTCATGGCCGGCTTTCTGGCCTCGACCGGTTGGTTGATGTGCAGTGGTGCGCTCAACATCATCTCCGAGACGCCGCTCACGATGGCTGGACTGAACAAGCTCGTCGCCAACCCCTATCGGCCGGAGCTCTTGTTCGGCATTGCGGTGGTGGCGACCTTGTACTCGCTGGCGTCTCGCATCTCCAGCGCGCTGTTGATTCCGCTGGTGATGGTCGTCGCAACGCTCGCAGCGAATCTAGGGTTGGCGAGCGAACTCTGCGACCCTGAGTGGTGCCGTCGTGAAGATTGGTTCTTCGCCGGGCTCCAGGACATGGCATGGCAACCGCCCTGGGCGCTGGACTTCAGCGTCGCGCACCTCAAGATACTGCTGCAGTACCTGCCATCTATGCTGGTGGTGAGCTTTGTCGGACTGCTGACGATCCTGTTGTCGCTTGCAAGCCTGGAACTGAACTATCAAAAAGAGTTCGACCTCGATCATGTGCTCAAGACCCACGCCGCGTCAGCTGGCGTTGCCGCGCTGCTGGGTGGTTTTGTCGGCATCATCTCGATTGGCAGGACGACGCTGAATCAGAAGGTTGGCGGCGGTGCAGCCGCTGGCGTCATCGCCGCGCTGATCTGCTTGGCGGTGTTGTTCGGCGCAGGTGGCGCGATCGCTTACGTGCCCAAGGCGGCGCTGGGGGGCTTGGTGCTCTACCTGGGCCTGAACATGATCAAGCAGTGGCTTTGGGACCAGCGCCATGTCGCGTCCAGGCTTGAACTGGCGCAGATCGCGCTGATCCTCGGCCTGGTGGCGAACTACGGCTATCTCGTGGGTTTTGGCGCCGGCCTGGTGCTGGCCTGCGTCATCTTCGTCGTCACCTATAGCCGCTTTCCATTGACCAGTCTGGTGACCGACTTGTCCTTGTTCTCGAGCTCGGTGGTCCGCGCGAGTCACCAGGTGGAAGCCATCAGAGCCAGCGGGCACAAGACTGTGATCTACCGTCTGAGCGGCTACGTGTTCTTTGGCTCCGCGAGCAAGATTGACCTGTTGTTCCAGGGCATGGACATCGACCAACTCGAAGGTGTCGTGCTCGACTTCAGTGACGCCAGCGGCGTCGACCGCTCGGCCATCGGCGTGTTTCAGCGCATCCTGCGCCGCTACAGCGACCGAGCCTTGCAGTTCTACTTCGTGCACTCGCGCAGCAACAAGGACGACCTTCTCTCGATCTCGCTGGATGCCGCAGCGAGCAAGAACATCCATTACTTTCCTTCGCTAGACCGCGCGCTTGAAGCCGCAGAAGTGGCCTTGATCAGCAAGGTGGACAAGGACCATGTCGAAGACTCTTGCTTCGAATTCTTGCCAGACGACGCCGATCGGCAAACGTTTCTCGGCTATTGCGAGTCTAGGCAAGTCAACAAGGATGAAGCGCTGTGCCACGACGGCGACTTGTCCGATGCGATCTATTTTGTCGACGATGGCAGCTTTGACATCATCAAAGTCATAGGCGATGCCCGACTGAGGTTGGCGAAACTGAGCAAAGGGGCGATGGTCGGTGAGATGGCCTTCTACACCGGCGGCGCAAGAACAGCGTCGATACTGGCGGTGGTCGAGTCCAACGTCCACATCCTGCACAAGGATTCGCTGGTCAGGATGCGTTCAGAGCACCCCGCGCTCGCGACGAGCTTCGACCGGATGGTGATCTGCAAGCTCGCTGGATCATTGGCCAGGACCAACAAGCTGATCGCGACCTTGAGCTGATTGGCCAGCGCCCTTCAGGCCGTGACTTGTTGAACGCAGCGCCGATGTGCCTGGCCGCCGACGGCGTTCGCTGACCTGACGCTTAGCGAGCGCCGCTTTTCCACCGCAGGTCGTCCAGAAAGACTTCGGCATTGGTCTTGGCCTGCTGCCATTTGTCCTTCGGCAGTGTCGGGATGATCAGGTTCAACTCGTCGGTCGCGCTCTGGATCTTGAGACCTCTGGCCGCCCACAGCCAGTTGATCGCTTTTTCGATATTGAACGATGAGCTTGCCTTGTCGGTGTAGATCTTGCCAAGCTTGAAGGCCGCTTCTCCATCCATTCGAGCCGCACTGCGTTCGAGCGACTCGATCTCTTTCTCGTAATTCTTGACTTCCGGGGCCTGTTTTTTGGCTGCCGTGACAGTGCGAGTGGCGCCTTCGATCTTGATCGCCCAGACCTGGATCGGGTCCGAGATATTCTTGAGTTCAACCTCGCCGCGGTCTTCGAAGGCTACATTCTTGATCTTGCGGTGAACGACACCGTAGAGCTCAGCCCCGATCGCCACACCGCCTTGGTCTGCGATGCTCTCAAGCCGCGCTGCGAGGTTGATGCCGTCGCCCAGCAAATCGCCGTTGTCCAGGATATAGACCTCGCCCAGATTCATGCCGAAGCGCCAGCGCATCGTCAATTTACCTGGCACCTTGTTTCGGGCATGAAACTGGTTTTGGCACTTGATCGCAAAATCGATGGCGCCAACCGGGCTGTCGAACTCTGCGAGCACCGCATCGCCGGCCGTGTTGAAGATCCGCCCGCCATGCGACTGGATCAGCGGGTCCATGATCTTGCGGCATTCCTGAAGTGCGACGATGGCGGCAAGCTCATTTTCTCCAATCAGTTTGCTATAACCGCAAACATCGGAGGCCATGATGGTTGTTAGTTTGGAATTTGGGGTCATTTTAAATTCTCATCTGTACTAAAAAATCTAGATTCTGCAACTGATCGCCAGCGCCAGACCGTCGTCGTGCCTGCCCGCACGGAAGCGGCTGCTCAAGCGGCAGGGATCTTGCCGAGACCGAAATTCTTGCGGATCATACCGCTGAGCTTGACTCGGTTCAGATGGACTCTAGGCGCGACAAGATTGTTGCTCGCGGGGATGTCCACATGGGTAAAACATAGGGTTGAAAAACAACGGCCAAAATATTTACCTAAATATATTTACCAAAAAATTTCGCTGTGACTATAGCACAACATTTTATTCTTGTCAATACCGGCGCGGATATATTATATATTCAATATGTCCGCTGCTGTCGCCACCCCGCAGTCGTTATCATGCCAGCCCGCAGCGGGCACGCAGGTGTGAAAACCCTCGGTCGACTTGCCGCTCCAGCGCGGGCTGCGAGTGCTTGGCCGTGTGAGTGCCGCGACCGCATCAGCGCGGAATGGCTGGCGCTGATCAAAGCCTGGCAGATCCGAACTCCTTAGCGGTCGCGCTAAACTGAGGTAGACCATGTCGTCCCATATTGAGCCTGTCGATCCAGCACAGCAGCGTTTGTTTGCCGGCCTCGTCACGGGTGTCGATTTGACCCGTCGACTGTCGGACCATGAAGTGGCCGGTATCCATGCGGGCATGGACCGCTTCGGCGTGCTGGTGTTCAGGGGCCAGCGACTCGACGACGAGCAGCAGATTTCTTTCAGTCGCCAGCTTGGGCCGCTCGAGCAGGCGACTGGCGACATTGCAGCGCCGCAGGATCGCCGCGTGAGCATGGAGGTCAACGACATATCCAATCTCGACAAGCACGGCGAGTTGCTGCCGCGAGACGACCGCCGTCGTTTGTTCGGGCTTGGCAATCAACTCTGGCACTCGGACAGCTCGTTCAAGCAGGTGCCGGCGAAGTATTCGCTGCTGTCGGCGCGCAAGATTCCGGCCAGCGGCGGCAACACCGAGTTCGCCGACATGCGTGCGGCCTACGATGCTCTGGACGCAGCGACACAGCGCGAGGTCCACGACCTCATCTGCTCGCACAGCCAGATCTTCTCGCGCGCAATCCTGGGCTTTGACGACTTCAGCGATGCCGAGCGCGAAAAATGGGCGCCAGTGCGCCAGCGCCTGGTTCGGCGTCACCCCATAACCGGCAGGCTCTCGCTCTACCTCGCCAGCCATGCGGGCGGCATCGAGGGCTGGCCGGTGCCGGAAGCGCGGGCCTTTCTGCGCGACCTGACCGAGCATGCGACCCAGCGCCAGTTCGTCTACGCCCATGTCTGGCAGCCCTGGGACCTGGTGATCTGGGACAACCGCGTCACGATGCACCGGGCTCGCCGCTACGATCCGATGCAGGTTCGTGACATGCGCCGCACCACGCTGAGCAACGAAGTGTCTAGCCTGGACCAAGCGCCCTGAAGGTCGCTTCGCACTGAGCGCCCCAAGGCCGGCCGAAGCCGGCCGCCCGCCGTGGGGATCAAGCCGCAAAGCCACATTTGCTTGAGAGCCGAGCAGCGCCGTTCAGGCGCTGGCGCGCGGCGCTGCCACTGCGTTCGGCACGAGCACCTGCCCGTCGCTCGCAGCGCATGCCACGGGCACAATGACGGCGCATGCTGCACCGCGGCAACCGGGTATTCCCCCCCCGGGGCGGTGCCAGAAAGGATAGATCGATGAGTTCCCACACCAGCCCCAGCGCAGCCCAAAGCCGCGCGGCGGTGACCCTGCCCAAGCTGCGCGAGATGCGAGCGCGTGGCGAGAAGATCGTCATGCTCACCTGCTACGACGCCACTTTTGCCCAAGTGCTCGATGAGGCCGGTGTTGACACGCTGCTGGTCGGCGACTCGCTGGGCAATGTGCTGCAGGGCCGCAGCAGCACCTTGGCCGTGACCTTGGCCGACATGGCCTACCACACAGAATGCGTCGCTCGGGCGCAAACAGCGGCCTGGCTGGTCGCGGACCTGCCTTTCGGCAGCTACGAAGGCGGCAAGGGCCAAGCACTGGACGCCGCCGTCACGCTGATGCGCGCCGGCGCACGAATGGTCAAGCTCGAGGGCGGTGGCTGGACCGCGGAGATCGTTGCCCACCTGGTTGCGCGCGGCATCCCCGTCTGCGCCCACCTTGGCTTGACGCCGCAGCGCGTGCATGCGCTCGGCGGCTACCGCTTGCAAGGCAAGGACGCCGACGCGGCATTGCTGATGAAGCGCGAGGCGCGTGAGCTTGCCGAGGCCGGCGCCGCGATGATGGTGCTCGAGATGGTGCCTGGCGCGCTGGCCGCTGAGTTGAGCGCCGAGAACCCCGAGTTGATGACCATCGGCATCGGCGCCGGTGCCGCCACCGCCGGCCAGGTGCTGGTGCTGCACGACATGCTCGGCCTGGGCGGCGGCCGCAAGCCGCGATTCGTCCGCAACTTCATGAACGAAGGCGGGTCGATCGCGTCGGCCATCACGCGCTATGTCGCGGCCGTCAAGGACGGCTCATTCCCCCAGGACGGCGTTCACACCTACTGACATGCAGGTCATCCACTCCCTCGCCGAACTGCGCGCCGCGCTCGCAGGCTCTGCCACGACGGCGTTCGTGCCCACGATGGGCAATCTCCATGAAGGCCACTTGGCGCTGGTGCGACAGGCGCGCCAGCTGGGCTCGCCGGTCGTTGCCAGCATCTTCGTCAACCGGCTGCAGTTCCTGCCGAACGAGGATTTCGACCGCTACCCGCGCACGCTGGCGCGCGATTGCGCGTTGCTCGAAGGCGCAGGCTGCGACATCGTCTTCGCGCCTGACGAGGCCGAGCTCTACCCCGAGCCGCAGACCTACAAGCTCACGCCGCCTGCGGCCATCGCCGATCTGCTCGAAGGCGAGTTCCGCCCGGCGTTTTTCACCGGCGTTTGCACGGTGGTGCTCAAACTTTTCAACTGCGTGCAGCCGGCGGTGGCCTTGTTCGGCCAGAAGGACTACCAGCAGCTGATGGTGATCAGCCAGATGACGGCGCAGCTCGCGCTGCCGATCCGCGTGATCGGCTCACCGACGGTTCGCGCGGCCGACGGTCTGGCGCTGTCTTCGCGCAATGCCTATCTCAGCGCGACCGAGCGTGCCGAGGCGGTGGCGCTGCCGCTGGCGTTGCAAGCGATCGCCAGTGCGCTGCGCTCAGGCGCGACCGACCTCGCCGCCGTCGAGCTTGCCCAGGCCGACGCGCTGCGTGCGCGCGGCTGGCAGCCCGATTACCTGACCGTGCGCCGCCGCAGCGACCTGCTCGCGCCCAGCGCTGGTGACCTAGCCGGCCGTGCCCCATTGCTGGTGCTGGCAGCGGCCAAGCTGGGTGCGACGCGCTTGATCGACAACCTCGAATTTGATTGGTGAGGGGCGTCGGCAGCGCGGTCAGTAGACCGCGACCGAATGCGCAAGCGCTGTGGGTAGCGTTCCAGCATTGCGCCTATCTTGCGCGCCGCCTCCTGCAATGGACCGCATGGCTGCCACGCGACGCGCGTTTGCAAGGGAGCCCGTCTGTGTTCGCTCGGCGAGGCCGTCGCCGGCTTTCAACGCCTTCGCGTGAGACGTCAGTGCACTGGCGAACTCCTTCTCGAAGCTTGGGTGCACAAGGAACCTCGTCGGCGAGATGCAAACTTGGCCGGCATTTCGGAACGTTGTTCTGCCGGCGGCCTTTACCGCCAGAGCGCTGTCCGCGTCTTCGCACACGATCACCGGTGCATGGCCGCCGAGTTCCAGCTTCACGCGCTTCATTTGCTGACCGGCGAGCGCCCCGAGTTGCTAGCCGACCGGCGTTGATTCGGTGAATGCGATCTTACGAATCGCCGTATGCGCGACAAGATAGCTTGAGATGTCCGCCCAAGGACCGTAGTCGAGACCCAGCACACCGGCCGGCAAGCTCGCGTCGACAAAGGCTTCGACGACCGCATCGGCGCGCACTCGACCCTGACCACGAGCCAACTGCTGGTCAAACAGATGCACACCAATCTCAACGAACCGACCCTGGTAGACGCGATCCTCGACCGGGTGGTGCACTCGAGCAACAAAATCGAGCGCAAAGGCACCCGTTCGATGCGCGACGACATTGGCGCCGATGTGCCATGAACCCCATCGTCACGCCTGCCTTCAAGCGCTCTGGACCGAGCATGAACTCATGCTCGGTCGGGGTGCCTCCGGCGGTCTGGCGGGGGCATCAAACCTGAAGAAAATCACCAACAAACCGGCCCAATTCCACCGTCGACAGCCCGTTTCGGGTTGATCGTGGAGCATTGAACTACACCCGAAGCAGGTGCTTGCGCACCACGTCGGCGACTTCGCGCCGACGCCGTTTCGCCGTGCACGATCAGACTGAAACAGCCGTCCACGATCGCTGAAATACGCAGCCGGCGTGACAAAACCGCCCTTTACGCGCTCCGGCCAGGCGGGTGGTGGTGCGTTGAGGCCCGGGGTCTGGATGATGGTGAACAAGGCAGATTGCCTCGTTCATCGACTGGTGCCAACCCTAGGGCCCTAGGGCGCATCAGTCGCGCAAGAATGCCGCTCCATCACCGCAGGATCGACGACATGCGCATGCTCAAGTGGGCCGAGCACACGCAGGTCGGCTAAATCGACGCATTTCGCAAGCTGGTTGCATTTCAGGATAATCACTTGCATTTTGCAAGTCTCATGGTAAACTTGCATTTCGCAAGTCATTAGTCCAGCCACCGCTCAAGGAGTCAACCAGATGGATCGTGTATTGCTAACGGGTGTCACCGGCTACATCGGGCAGCACTGCGCTGCCGAACTGCTGAGGCAGGGCTATGACGTGGTGGGCACGATACGTTCCCGCGTCAAGGCCGATGCCACCCGAATTGCCATTGCGAAGGTGGCGCCGGCCGATGGCCTGAGCTTCGTCGAGGCCGACCTTTTGTCCGATAAAGGATGGGCCGAGGCGATGAAAGGCTGCGCTTACGTCATGCACGTCGCCTCTCCGTTCATGCTGGCGGAGCCGAAGGATGAGAACGAGATGATCGCCCCCGCGGTCGAAGGGACCAAGCGTGTCATCGCCGCCGCGCAGCTTGCCCGTGTGAAACGCCTCGTGCTCACCTCCTCGACCTTCGCGATGATCGCCGGAAAGGACAGCGGTCGGTACGGCCCCGACGCCTGGTCCGACACCGACGCCAGCATCGGCGCCTATGCGAAGAGCAAGACCTTGGCCGAGCGCGCCGCATGGGCTACCGCGAAAGGTGGTGACATGGAACTGACGGTCGTCAACCCCGGCGCGGTTTTCGGGCCTTCGCTCGGAGCGACGATGGATGGGCAGAGCGTTGAGATGATGACTGCCATGATCAGCGGAAAGATGCCGATGATTCCCGACATGAGCATGGGGATGGTCGATGTTCGCGACGTCGCTCGGCTCCACGTCAAGGCCATGACCGCTGACTGCGCAGCGGGAAAACGATTCATCGCCGCCAGCGCCGAACCCATCGAGATGGCTACTGTGGCGAGCGTCCTACGAAAGGCGGGCTATACGAAGGTTCCCTCCCGCAGGGCGCCGACCGTCCTCCTCAAGCTCATGGGCTTGTTCGACGGCGAGGTGAGAGGGATGCTTCCGTTCATTGGCAAGGCCGCAGCCTACGAAAACGAAGCAACTTTCGATGTGCTTGAGTGGCAACCAACACCACTTGAGACCTCGTTCAGAGAAATGGCCGCGGCGATTTCCGGTGAAATTAAGGTCATAAATCAACAATGTCGTTGACTACAGGTCCCATCTTGCCAACGCTGCTGCGTCTGGCTCTGCCTAACGTACTGGCAATGAGCATGACTGTGCTGGTTGGTATCGCCGAGACCCGCTATGTCGGAATTCTGGGTACCGCGCCTTTGGCCGCGATGGCTCTGGTGTTTCCTTTCGCGATGCTTGTTCAGACGATGTCGGCCGGCGCGATGGGCGGTGGCGTTTCCTCGGCAGTCAGTCGCGCTCTGGGCGCTGGCGACCCCGATCGCGCAGGCACTCTGGCGTTGCACGCGGTGGTGATTGGTGCGGTCGCGGGGATTATGACCTCGATCGTGTTTATGGCGTTCGGGCCAGTATTATACCAAGCACTCGGCGGTTCGGGCGAGGTGCTCGCCGAGGCGGTGCGCTATTCGGGTGTTTTGTTTGTCGGTGCAGTACTGGTTTGGCAGGTCAATACTCTCGCATCAATTCTGCGTGGAACCGGCGAGATGAAAGTTCCTTCAATAACTCTGCTGGTGATGGCGCTCGTGCAGATTGCAGTGGGCGGCACCTTCGGTCTGGGATTCGGACCAGTGCCGCGCCTAGGCCTGCCCGGTGTAGCGCTCGGCCAGATCGTGGCTACTGGCGGTGGGGTCGCATTTCTGTATTGGTGGCTGGCTAGCGGACACGCAAAGCTTCGTCTTGGTTGGCGGGGTGTGGCGCTGCGCGCAAACCTGTTCGCTGACATACTCAGGGTCGGGGCTCTTGCCTGTCTGTCGTCGATCCAAACGGTGCTGACGGTCCTGATCTTTACTGGACTGGTCGCCCGCCTCGGTGTCGAAGCGCTCGCCGGCTACGGGATCGGGCAGAGACTTGAGTTTCTATTGATCCCGATCGCGTTTGGCATAGGCTCCGCATCGATACCAATGGTTGGCATGGCGATCGGTGCCCATGACTTTGCACGGGCTCGAAGGGTCGCCTGGACGGCGGGGGCGGTGTCGGCTGTGAATCTTGGCGTGATTGGCCTGGTGGTATCACTGGCGCCCGATGTATGGGCCCGTCTGTTTAGCAGCGACGCAGTCGTTCTCGATTACGCGAGGCAGTACCTGCGCTGTGCTGGGCCCGGATTCGCGTTCTTCGGCCTTGGACTGACCCTGTACTTTGCGTCGCAGGGTTCGGGGCACGTGCTCGGGCCCGTGCTCGCCGCGACGCTGCGGCTTCTAATTGTTGCCGCAGTGGGAGTCTGGCTCGCATCGCACGACTCGGAAGCGTGGCAATTCTTTGTGTTGGTTGGCGCAGGCATGGTCGTCTACGGACTATCCACTGCCGCCGCAATATGGCTAAAGAGTTGGACGCCAAGAGTCGTCGCGAGAGTTGTACGAGCGCCTTGATGGCGGCAATGCTGTGCATTCACATCGAACAGTCGCCACTGAAGCCACTGAAGCCAATTGCCCGAGGGCCATCTTCGTCGCGCAATCACACAGGGACAGCGTTCCCGCAGCTTTCCAAATAAGGCCGTAGTGTGACTTGCATTGTGCGAGCCATCATGCTAGACTTGCACTTTGCAAGTCATTAGACTAACTACTGCCCAAGGAGTCCATCAGGTGGATCGTGTCTCGCTGACGGGTGTCGCCGGATACATCGGGCAGCACTGCGCTGCCGAACTGCTGAGGCAGGGCTATAAGTTGATGGGGACGATTTGTAGCCGCGTCAAGGCCGACGCCACCCGAATCGCTATTGCGAAGGTGGCGCCGGTCGATAGCCTGAGCTTCCTCGAGGCCGACCTTCTGTCCGACAGAGGATGGGCCGCAGCGTACGACCACGAAGCAATTTTCGGTGTGCTTCAGTGGCAACCGACGCCGCTTGAGCCGTCGTTCAGATAAATATCTGCGGCCATTTCTCAATCAGCCGGCAGCAACATTTCTTGATTGATGTGCTCGTATTTCCCCAGTCCAACCACGCGAACAAGTCATGACCGCAGATCTCTGGATTTGGTTGAGCCTCGCCTTGCTGACGGAACTTCTCCCGGTGCCTCCCCTCGTGGCGCGCGGTTCGGTACCCGGCGGCATGAGGTGGATCTTCAACAATCGCGACTCCTTGCTCGCGGGCGTCGCCTCGTGGGGTGGTCGGGCGATTCGAGCCCGCGCTAATCTTGCCGACAATACGGCCATGTACACGGCCGCGATCGGAATAACCCACGTCACGGGCGCTACCAATGGCGCAACTCTGGTTGCGGGCATTGTGCCGCTGACCGCGCGCATGCTGCACGCGATGGTCTATATCGTAGGCATTCCCTACCTGCGAACCGCGGTGTTCGCGGTCGGGCAGTTTGCAATGTTCGTCTATGTCTGGCAAATCATCGCGCACTTCATGGCGCATTGAACAAGGTACCTGCATTAGAGATCCATTCGATACACATCACCGGAAGTTACCGGTTAGCGCAAGAAGATGCTCACGGCATTTTTTTCGGCATCAAAGTAGATGCCCGGGAGTCAAGCGATGGCGAATGAAATCGATGGGGTGGATTGGCGTTCCGTGTGTCCGATCAGTTCCGCTCTTGACGTGCTCGGCGACAAATGGTCTTTGTTGATCATTCGAGACCTGTTGATTCACGGGCCCCGTACGTACTCGGAGTTTCTCGCATCTCCAGAACACATCTCGACCAATATCCTCGCGTCGAGATTGAACCTGCTCACCTGCCTGAAACTGATAGAGCGAACCAACCCTCAGGCTACTGCGCGCAACAACGCCTTCCAACTCACGGAAAGCGGCACCGCCCTGCGGCCCGTCCTCAAGGGACTGGCCATATGGGCGCAAACCCACCTCAAGGATCAACATAGCAACATGGCCAATATTTCATGACGACTCCAACTAACAATTCCGATATGCCTGAGTTGAAGAAGGCGTTGGTCATCGGCGTAGGCGCTGAAAAGGGCCTTGGTGCCAGCATCAGCGCACGCTTCGCACGCGAGGGTTTCCACGTGTTCGTCGCCGGCCGCACGGCTCAAAGCCTGGAGCAGGTGGTCCAGCAGATTCGGTCCGCCGGCGGCACCGCAACGGCGGCCGTGGCCGATGCCACCCGAGAATCCGAGGTGCAGGCGCTCTTCGACCAGGTGTGCGCCGCGGGCGGCAGCCTGGATGTGGCCGTCTACAACGCCGGCAACAACACGCCTGGGGCGGTCACCGAGATGGACGCAAGCTACTTCGAGCACGCATGGCGGGTGTGCTGCTTCGGTGGATTCCTGTTTGGCCGCGAGGCGGCGCGCCGCATGCTGCCCCGCGGTGGCAGCTTGCTGTTCACCGGTGCCAGCGCATCGCTGCGCGGGCGGGCGGGCTTTGCCGCGTTCAACTCGGCCAAGGCCGCACTGCGCAATCTGGCGCAGGCGATGGCCAAGGAACTGGGCCCTAAGGGCATGCACGTCGGTCATGTTGTCGTCGACGGTGGCATTGACGGCGACAAGCTGCGCAAGGGGCGGCCCGAGATGGTCCAGCGATTCGGAGAGGAGCGCCTGATCGATCGGGGCGGGTTGGCGGACGCGTACTGGTTCCTGCATCAGCAGCCACCTCGCGCCTGGACCTTCGAGCTCGACATGCGTTCGAAGGTCGAGCCATGGTAGCCGGCGCAGCATCGCCACTGCTGACAGCACCGATCGGCCCCACGATCATCCGGCTGGCGGCGCCCAACATGATCGCCATGGTGGTGACCATGATCACCCTCATGGCGGAAGCCTGGTACGTCGGACAGCTCGGCTCTGCGTCCCTGGCGGGGCTGGCCCTGGCATTTCCGATGATGATGCTGGTGATGACGCTGTCGGGCGGGTCGATTGGCGGCACGATCACCGGGGCGGTGGCACGGCGCCTTGGGGCCGGCGACAGGGCCGGAGCAGAAGCGCTGGCGTTTCACGCGCTGCTGCTGGTGGTGGTGCTGGCCGGCGCTTGTGCGTTGGTCTTTCTGCTTGGCGGAAGCGGGATTTACGGCTTGCTCGGCGGGTCCGGCGCGGTGTTGGAGCAGGCGCTGGCCTATTCCGATGTGCTGTTCCTGGGCTGCTTCAGCATGTGGGTCGCCAATGCGCTGGCCGCCATTGTTCGCGCCACCGGGAAGATGCTGGTCGCAGCCAAGTGCCTAGTGGCCGGTTCGGTGGTTCAGGTCATGGCTGCGGGTGTGCTGGTTTTCGGCCTGGGCCCCTTTCCGAAGATGGGCATCGCGGGAGCAGCCGCTGGCATCGTGATCGGCTATGCGTTGGCCGCTATCCTGCTGCTGGTCTTTCTGATGACCCGGTGCGTCGAACTTCGCCTGCGATTTTCGAGGATGCCGGTGAAGCTAGCGCCAATGGCAGCAATCCTGAAGGTGGGTGCCCTGGCATCGGTCAATTCGTTTTGCGCGATCGCTGCGGTGACCGTGATCACCGCCTTCATCGCACGCCTGGGTGTCGACGTGTTGGCAGGATATGGCATCGGTTCGCGCCTGGAGTTCCTCATCATCCCGATGGTCTTTGGTTTCGGTGCCGCCTCTACCGCTTTGGTCGGCGTGAATTTCGGCGCGAATGAGATTCAGCGAGCGCACCAGGCGGGCTGGACAGCGGCGTTTTACAGCGCCGTCCTGAGCGGCCTGGTCGGCGGGGCAATCGCAGTTTTCCCAAC
>RGQD01000300.1 GCA_010030205.1 Betaproteobacteria bacterium | reverse complement strand
CGCAGCCGCGCTGGCGCGGGAGTGACAGGCGAAGGATCTGGCTGCCTGCTTGCAGGCAAGCTCTTGATCGGTCATGCCAATCAAGACAATCAAAGCAATCAATACCAGTCTTCGATCAGCAGACCCGGCACGCGCGAGAACTCGCGGCTGTTGTGGGTCACCAGCGTGCAGCCATGGCGACGGGCAGTGGCCGCGATCAGCAGGTCGGCCAGCCCGATAGGGGTGCCGGCAGCCTCCAGTGCGAGCCGGATGCGGGCCGCGTGATCGGCGGCTTCGGTGTCAAAGCCAATCTGACCCAGACTCGCCACAAAGGCCTCAAAGGCGACAAGCTGCCGCAAACGGCCCGCACGCAACAGGCCGTAGCGCATCTCAAAAACGACCACGGCCGGTAAGGCCAGCGTGGCGGGACCGATTTGCCGCATCCGCCCGGCCACCCCACCTTCGTCACGCATGGCGTAGCTGAGCGTGTTAATGTCGAGCGCGTAGACCATCAGATGTCGCGCTCGAGCTCGGGCGGCAGACCAGCCCGCAATTCGTCAGCCAGCGGAAAGTCGGGGTCCGACCCAAACAGCGCAAGCGCCTGCGGCGACCAGACATTGTCGGTGGCCCGCCGGATCAGGTCGGCCACGAACTGGCTTTGCGACACCATTTGCTGCGACGCCGCGTCGCGCAGCCTCGCCTGAGTGGCTGCGTCGATGTACAGGGTGATCTGGGCCATGGCCGAGCCTCCAATTACATCAGCAAGTATATTGCTTGCTGACGAGGATCGCTCGCTTGAAACAGTCTGGCGCAAACCTGAAGGTGCAGCCGGCGGCCTGGCACTTCAGCCAGCCGACGCGCCCAACTGCAACTCCAGCGCCGCCATCACCTCGGAGAGCGACGGCATCTGCCCTTTGCCGCCCAGGCTGGCCACCGGTCCCGGGCCGGTGATGCCGGCCAGACCCGGCTCGTGGTCGCAGTAGATACCGATGGTCGGTGCGCCAAACGCCGCTGCCAGATGCCCCACACCAGCACAGGTGTCAGTCCGGCCGCTTGCAAGCGCTGGCCGACGGCAATCCAGCGATCCTCGGGCCAGAGCTTGCCGGGCCGGCTGGCGCAAGGGATCAGCACCGCGCTGGACGCCGGAGCAGCCCAGCCGCCATCCGGCGCGGCAATGCCGAAATCGGGCGCGCTGTCAGGCATCGGATAACCCAGATGCGCCGCTGCCAGGCGCCGGTTGCGCTCGACCGCTTGCAACTCGCGCGACACCGTGGCGCGGCGCCGGTAGAACAAGGCTGCCGCAGGCTCGCGGATGCTGGAAAATCCATAGCCCAGCAGCGGCCCCTTGGCCTGCAAACCCCACAAAACGCTCTTGAGCAAGCCTTGCAGGTCGAGCACCAAGTCATAGCGCTCGCGCCGCAGTTCGCCACGCAGCGCGGCCATGGCGGCGCGCGTATCGGTGGCCCACAAGGTCTTGCGCCACTTGCGCCAGGCCAAGGGCAGCACGCGCTGCACGCCAGCGTGCAAGCGCGGAATAGCGGCGAACGGTGCCTCGACCAGCCAGTCCAGCTGCAGGCCGGGCAGCGCACGAAGCATGTCGCTGACCGCCGGCAGCGCATGGACCACGTCACCCATCGAGCTGGTCTTGACGATCAGGATGCGCATCGCAAAGCCATCAGGACCTGGCGCTGGCTTCGGCGACCAGCGCCGGGTTGAAGCGCGGATCGTTGTACATCTTGAACTGGCGGTAGACCTTGAAGTAGGCGCGGCCGGCTTGGGCGTCGGCGAGCAAGCCCTCCAGGCAGTCGCCCAGGTCGCCGCGCTGCTGTTGCAATCGGTCCAGCTTGACCTGGCTGGCATCGACATGGGCTGCATCGACGTCGGCACGCTGGGTTTGCGCCCGCATCGCATGGACCTTGAGCGCCATGATCGACATCCGGTCAATGATGCTGCCGGCAGTCTCGCTGTTGAGGCGCGCGCCGGGCGGCACGTTCGAGACCGGTGAATCGGTGCAGACCGATGTGGCATCGACGAGGCCCAGCGCGATCAGCAGCAACTCGTCCACCCGCTCAGTGGCGTCGTTGCGGGCCTGGTTGAAGCCATCGATCGCGCGCTTGTTGGCGGCGATCTCGGCGTCTGCGACCGTTGTTCGGCGCGCCAGATCTTCCTCGGCCCAGAGCAAGCTGTTGAAACGGTGGTTGCGGGCGATCGATTGCCACAACGGGTCATCCAGCGGCAATGGCTCAGCCATGGGCCAGCCGGCGCCCACCGACAGGCGGTCGTGCAGGGCGATGACGTCGGCAGCGTTGGGAAGCGAGAGGCGCATGGTTCGATGACAAAATGCCAGTGAATGATTATCGAGCCTGCATTGACAAGACGATTTGGGCGCCAGGCGCTCATCGATGCGCCACGCCAGGGCCGGGCGGATTCAAGCCCTGAGCGGCTGGCGTGCGCGCCTCAGGCATGACCGCGCGGCTGCCAAAGCCCGCAAAATGGCTCACTGGCTGGCGCCGCTGGCGGGTGCTGAGCCAGCAGGTCCGCCCCTTGCTGTCAGGCATCGCGCCGAATGCAAAAATCCTGGAGATCGGCGGCGGCTACAACCCACGGTTTCTGAAATCCGATTACCCGCAGATCCATCATCTGGACCACTGCAGCGCCGACGACTTGCGCCAAAAGTACGCCGCAGACCCCGTCGTCGCGCACCTGATCGATCGCATTCAGGAGGTCGACTTCGTCTTCAACGGCGCGCCGATCGACGAGCTCGTGCCTGCCTCGCTGCGCTTCGATGTGGTCTACGGCTCGCATGTGCTGGAGCACCAGGTCGACCTGATCGGCCATCTGCAGTCGCTCGAGCGCCTGCTGGCGCCCGGCGGTCGGGTGATCGAGATCATCCCCGATTTCCGCTGCTGCTTCGACGCGCTGCGCTATCCCAGCCTGTGTTCGGACGCGCTGATGGTGCACTGGCGGCCCAGCCCGGTGCACCGTGCCAAGCAGGTGTTCGACGCCGAGTCGCGCGGTGTCGACTGCAACCCAGGTCGGGTGCTGCGTGGGCCTGAGCTGGCAGCGATGCGCTTCCGGCAATCGTTGCAGCAAGCCTACGACGCCACGCTGGCTGCCGATCAGGTCCACGCCAGTTACCGCGACCTGCACGCCTGGACTTTCTGCCCCGAATCCTTTTGCTTGCTGCTGGTCGAGCTGCGTCTGCTCGGCCTGAGCGCCTTGCGCGCCACGATGGTCACACCGACTTACGGCAACCAGTTCTGCGCCGTGCTCGAAAAAGCCGACACCACCGGCGCGGCGCTCAGACCCGAGCAGTTGCATGCGCTCGAAGCCGAACGGCTGGCGCTGACCCGCTTGCTGCGGTTCTGAGGCTGCAGCCCGGCGTGCGCGACGATCCCTCGCCTGCCAGCCGCGTCACTGCGCTGGTCGTCAGCTTCAACAGCGGCCACTGCCTGGCCGCGCTGGGCGCCGGGCTGCAGGGCTTGGCGCAGGTGATCGTGGTCGACAACGCCAGCAGCGACGACACGCTCGCACAGGCTGCTCGCCATCTGCCGCAAGCTCGCATGCTGGCACAGACCCGCAACCTCGGTTTCGGCGCCGCGAACAACCTGGGCTGGCACGCTGCCGAGACTGAATTCGTGCTGCTGATCAACCCCGACTGCTTGTGCAGCACCGAGGCCATCGCGCAGTTGGTGCGCACGGCCGACGCCCATCCGGATGCCGGCGTCGTCGCACCGCAGTTGCTGGGCCGCCGCAGCGACCTCGACATCAGCTATCGCTGGCGCGCGGACGGTTGGGCCTCGCGCGGCCCGGGCGCCGAAGGGCCATGCTGTGTCGGGTTTGTCTCGGGCGCGGTGATGCTGATCCGGCGCGCAGCACTACAGCGGGTGGGCGGCTTCGATGAGTCGTTTTTTCTGTACTACGAGGACGAAGACCTGTGCCTGCGGCTGCTCGACCAGTTCGGTCCGATCCTGGTCGACCCAGCCGCACAGGTGCAGCACTTGTCGCGCAGCTCGGTCGCGGGGCCGCGTCGGCTGCAGGCCGAGTTCATCCGCGGCTTCCACCACATCCAGTCGAAGTTCCTGTTCCGCCGCAAGCACCTGAGCCGCCAGACAGGTGTCGCTCAGCGCTGGCGTTACGCCCTGACAGCGCTGGCCGAATCGCTGTTGCGCATCATCTTGCTCGATGTGCGGCGCGCAGCGCGCTGCATCGGCCGGCTTGCAGGCGCGATCGGCTACGCGGACCCAGGCCGCAAGCAAGGCCGGAAGCAAGACCTCCCGGTGTCGGAAAAAAATGACTGACTCGATCTGGCCACGCGCGCTGACCCGCGCCGGCGCGCGCCTCAAGCAACTGCTGCGCGGCCTGAACCGGCGCCGGCTGCGGCGTCGGCGCGAAGGCCGGCGCGCGGCCTACGCCGACTGGATCGCACGCCACGACACGCTGGGCCCGCAACAACGGTCTACGCTGCAAGCCCGGCTGGGGCGTTTGATCGATCCACCGACGATCTCGGTGCTGATGCCGACCTACCGGCCGGACATGCGCTGGCTGGCCGAAGCCGTGACCTCGGTGCAGCAGCAGCTCTACCCGCATTGGGAGTTGTGCATCGCCGACGACGCCAGCCACAGCCCCGAGCTCGACCTGTACCTGGGCCAGTTGCAGGCCGACGACGCGCGCGTGCGCGTGGTGCGGCGCGCACGCAATGGCCACATCTGCGAGGCCTCAAACTCCGCGCTGGCGCTCGCCAGCGGCGCCTGGGTGGTGCTGCTCGACCACGACGACATGCTGGCCGAACACGCCTTGCTGTTGCTGGCAGAAGCCATCCAGGCCTTCCCCGAGGCCGGCCTGGTCTATTCCGACGAGGACAAGCTGGGCCCCGAAGGCCTGCGCGAGAACCCTTACTTCAAGCCCGACTGGAACCACGACCTGTGCCTGTCGCAGAACCTGGTCTGCCACCTCGCCGCACTGCGATCGAAGCTGATGCGCGAGATGGGCGGCTTTCGGCCCGGCTTCGAGGGCGCGCAAGACCATGACCTGGTGCTGCGCTGCGCCGAACGGCTGAGCGCCAGTCAAATTGTCCACATCCCCCATGTGCTCTACCACTGGCGCATCCATGCCCAGAGCACCGCCGGTGGCGCCGAGGTCAAACCCTATGCCCAGGAAGCTGGCCGGCGCGCGGTGGCCGAGCACCTGGGGCGCATTGGTGGCGGTGGCGGTGGCGGCGCCGGTGCCGAGGTCGAGAGCCTGAGCTCGGGACGCTACCGCGTGCGCTGGCCTCTGCCCGACAAACCACCGCTGGTCAGCATCCTGATCCCGACCCGTAACCAGGTCGAGTTGCTGCGCCAATGCGTCACCACGCTGACCCGGCTGACCGACTACCCGCATTGGGAAGCCATCGTCATCGACAACGGGTCGGACGACCCCGAAGCGCTGCGCTACCTGGCTGAGTTGGCAGGCCAAGCGCGCTGGCGCGTGCTGCGCGATCCGCGTCCGTTCAACTACTCGGCCTTGAACAACCTCGCCGCACGCGAAGCTCGAGGCGACTACCTGGCGCTGCTGAACAACGACATCGAGGTCATCGACGGCAGCTGGTTGGGTGAGATGCTCAGCCACGCCTGTAGACCCGAGGTCGGCGCGGTCGGCGCCAAGCTCTTGTATCCCGATTCGACGATCCAGCACGGCGGCGTGGTGTT
>RGQD01000299.1 GCA_010030205.1 Betaproteobacteria bacterium | reverse complement strand
CCAAGCGCTACTACGCCGGGTCTTGCGCGCTGCACGACGAGGACGGCTTCTTGCGTTACTACAGGGCCGGGCAGGCTTTGCACCGCGCCCGTCAGGAGTTCAACCGCAACCAGTCGGACATTGAAAGGCTGGAGGCTGAACTGAAGAAGGTCGACAAGGACGAGGAACGCAATCGCCTGCGCGAACACATCGGCCGCTTGGACCGGGAACGCCAAGCACTGCGCCGGCAACTCGAGGCCTTGGAATTGACCAAGCCACGCTGGTGAGCAGGCCGTTCGCCCCTGCCAACAGGGTCGTTGTCGACAGCGGTGATGCCCGTCAGCGGACCCAGGCCGGCAATGCATTGTTCGCGGTCTCGGTCGACGGTCTCTGACCGCCCCAAGGCCGGCCTAAGCCGGCCGCCCCCTGTGGGGATCAAGCCGCAAAGCCACATTTGCTCGAGAGCCGCGTCACATGCTCTTGAACAGATGACCGTAGCTGCGGCTGACCTCGAGCTTTTCGGGGTGGTCGCGCACGCTGACGATTTGCCTGCCGCGCATATCTCGAGTTATCCCTGAAATCGCCTTGACGTTGACGAGCGTCGAGCGGTGGATCTGCCAGTACAGCACCGGGTCGAGCTCGTCGACGAGTTCCTTGATCGGCTTGCGGATCAACGCCTCGACCGTGGCGGTCTGGACTCGGGTGTATTTTTCGTCGCTGATGAAAAACAGCACCTCGGCGACCGCGATCATCTGGATCGCGCTGCCCACGCTGGCCTGGATCCAGTCCAGGTAGCGGGGCGCAGCGCCGGGGTTGAGTTGGGCGGCCAGACGGTGCAGCAGCAACTGCAGCGGCGGGTTCGGGTCGTCGATATCGACCACAGGCTTGTCGCGCAGCGCCACGCGGGCGCGGATTCGCTGCGCGGTGAGTTGCAAGCGGTCGCGCTCGGCCGGCTTGAGCACATAGTCGCAGACGCCTTGCTCGAAGGCCTGGACCGCGTACTGGTCGTAGGCGGTGATGAAGACGATCTCGGGCAGGTATTCGTCGTCGGCCACTGCCATCTGGGCGATTTGGCGCGCGGCGTCGACGCCGCTCAAGCCCGGCATGCGGATGTCTAGGAACACCAGGTCGGGCCGGTGCTGCTCGACCAGCGCCACCGCCTCCAGGCCGTTGCGGGCCTCGGCGACGATCTGCAATTCGGGCCAGACCTCGGCCAACCGCGCCCGCAGTTGCTCTCGCATCAATCGTTCGTCATCGGCGATCACGGCGCGCAACGGGCTCATGCGTCGATCATAGTCAGGCACTCGGGGGCTGCCTACCCATGCGCGTTGCCGACCGGCTTGTAAGGCACTGACAGCGTCACGCGGGTGCCACCGCCCGGGTTCTCGCCGATCGTCAAACCGGCCTTGGTGCCGTACAGCAATTGCAGCCGCTCGCGGATGTTGGCCAGCCCGACGCCGGTGCCGGCGGTCGCGGCTTGGCCAAAGCCCAGGCCGCTGTCCTGGACCGTCAGCGCGAGCTTGCCGTGGACGATTTCAGCCTTGATCACGAGCTTGCCGCCTTCGGGTTTGGGTTCGAGGCCGTGCTTGACAGCGTTCTCGACCAGGGTCTGCAGCATCATGGTCGGAAACTCGGCCGACAGCAGGCCGTCGGCCACATCGACCTCGGTGGCCAGCCGCTCCTCCATTCGCACCTTCAGGATCTCGAGGTAAGGCCGTATCACCGCCAGCTCGCGGCCCAGGTCGCGGGACTGGCCCGTCGCCGCGCCGTCGGTCTCTCGCAGCGTGGGCATGGCCGCGCGCAGCAGCGCGATCAGGTTCTTTTGCATCTGGCTCGCGCGCGGTGGATCAACCTCGATCAGGTGGTCTATCGATGCCAAGGTGTTGAACAGGAAGTGCGGCTCGATCTGGGCCTGCATCGCCGCCATCCTGGCCTCGACCACCTGGCGCTTGAGCGCTTCGGATTCAGCGACCTCCACCGCCTGCGCCGCCTCGGCTTGGGCCTGGACCTGGCGCTTGTAGCTGATCTTGATGATCAGCGAGGCGACGATCCACAGCATCGCCAGGCTGGGCAGGAACTCGCCCAGGCTGAGCACATGCACCTCGCGGATGCTTCTGGCAGGGTGTTTGGCGGCCCCGGCCTCGTCGCGGGCCTCGCGCACCGCCTCGTCGATCGTCTGCCGGGCCTCTTCCACCGCTTGGCGCACCGCCTCGCTGGTCCCGGCTGGCAGTCGGATGTCGATGATCGGCTCGGCGCCTTCGCCAGCAGCCGATGCGGCGGAGGCGCTCGCTGCTACCGAGGCACCAGCCTGCGTCCGCGGTGCGATGCGCACGCCGCTGGCATCTATCGTGATGTCGACGCCGGGCTTGCCGTCCTTGGCCGGTGCCTCGATGTGGATACCGGGTGGCTTGCTGCGTTTGGCGGATGGCGCGTCGGAGGGGTCGAGCACGACCATCGGCACGGGGGGACGCACCGTGGTGGTGTAAGTCCAACTGAAAGGGGGGATGTTCTGCAGCAGCGCTGCCCCGATGATCAACAGCAGCGACAGCAGGATGAAGCGCCGCCAACTGATACCGATCAGCCAGTTGGCATAGAGGTGAAAGCCCCGAACGCAGGCGGCGGCCAAGCGCTCGCGGCGCTGTTGCCATGGTTTGCTTGGATCGATGTTCATCGTGGCCGCTGCGTTCAAGTCTGGTGCGCACTGTACGCAGACCAATTGGCCGGCCAGGACTTGATCCGACGCGCCGTGGTCCGGGGCCGACCAACTGCAGCCTGTTGCGACAGGCTGGGTGATGAGCGCTGGGGTTTGAGGCCTTGGCAGCGTTTGAATGGCATCTCCTGCCTGCGATGCCATGCTTGACACATGTCAAGGTGAATGATTGAATTGACATTTACCATGATGGCGTGGTTTTGTCAGATTGGCTGTGTTTTCAGCGAATTGATGAGTTTTTTTCCTGATGACGAATTTTTCTTGAAATCCGCCGGCAAGACGGTGGATTTTTAGGATGATTTGATATCCCCCGGCCATCCTTAGGTCACTCGGAAACGCCCCCAGTGGATCCACTGCTGTTACTGCTTCTAGGCAGCGCCGCGCTGGCCGTCAACACCTTCTTGCGCAGACCTCACCGGGTACGGCAATCGGTGTTCGATCTGCGCTTGTTGAGCCAGCGCTATGCGCAGCGGGTGGCTGCGAGCCAGCCTGTGAGTTGGGCCCAATGGAATCTAAACGTCGTTCCGGTTTTGCAGGGCATACCGGTCGGCAAGGATGAGTTCGAGCGCCACGCCTTCAGGGAAAATCTGGCCCAACTGCGGCGCGAAATCACCGATCCGCTTTACCAACTGGATCGTCCAGTCAGGGTTTCGCTGTCAAGCTACGATTTTGAGCAGCATCGGTTTGCGATCGCGGTCGATTTTTCGGCGGGCAAGGGCCGGCGCCCGCACGATGCCGCACCCAGCCAGTGCCTGTATCCGGAGGAGATGAGCTACCAGATGAAGAAAGCCGGCACCCATACCAGCTGTCGTCTGCATTATGTGGAAATCGAATCGGCGGCTGCGGCGCAGCAGTGGAAAGCCGGCGTTGTGATCCCGGCGGATATTCGAGCAAGAATTCTGGTCAAGTGTTTCCGCGACGCCCGCGGCCGCGACGAGGAATACCCGGCGCGTTGGGCCGAGACCGGATTTCAGCTGATGGGTTTGAGCCTGTACGACCCGCAGTCGGGTGCGGCCTGGTTGCCGCCGGCGCTGATCGACTGAGCGGGTCTGCTGCAGTGACGTTCGCGTAGCATGCCTCAGGTCCGGGCCTTGCCCAGGCCGCTGGCTGCAGTGACCCCGGTCTGGCCCGCGCGGGCCGGCGATTCGAGTGTCACGAAGTCTCCTCGGCCAGCGATCGGGCAAAGTCCTGCATCAGCGCGATCACGGCTGCCGCTTGTTCGCGAATGATGAAATGTCCCGCTTGCTCGATGAAGTGCAGGCGGGCGCCGGGAATCCGGCTCGCCAGGTCCTCGGCGTTGCGTGGAGTGCCTTGGCTGTCTTCGGTGCCGTAGATCAGACAGGCGGGCACCCTGGCGCAGCCCCAGTAGCTTGCCGATGGCGCGACCTGGCTGTCCCACTTCGCGCGCGATGGTCGGGCGGGGGCCTGCGCCTGAGGCCACATCAACGCACTGAGCGCCTGGAATGCCTGCGGGTCCCGCGCCGAGAAGCCGCTTGCACACCAGGCCTCTTCCAGCGCCGCTTCCCAGCGGGTGCGGTCGCTCGAACGCCCTGCCTCGCGCAGACTTGTCAGCGCTGCGGCTGAGGTGGTCGCTGGAAACTGGCCGCCGGTGCCGCAGATCACCAGCCCGGCCACCCGATGCGGATGGTCGCGGGCGAACACCTGCGCGACGCGCCCGCCCCAGGCATGACCCGCGACGATGACCCGCTCGACCTTCAGATGGTCTAGCAGTGCCGCAGCATCCGCAGCGACATCGGTCAGGCTGAACGACCCACTGGCCCGGGTCTTGCCGGCATTGCGCTGATCCATCCGGACAACGGTGTGCTGCGCGGACAGCGCCGACGCGATGCCATCCCAGAACTCCAGCGGCAGCCCTGCGCCATTGAGCAACAACCAGACCACGGGGCCATTGCCGTCGACCCGCCAGTTCAGATCGACCGATGAACTCAAGGCCAGCGTCGGCGAAACTTCGGCGCCGCTCATATCGCTGCCTGGCGCAACACACCGGCCGCGACCAGTGCCGCGCACTTCTCGTCGTCATAGCCGAGCAGGTCGCGCAGCACCGTTTCGTTGTGCTGGCCCAGCATGGGCGCAGGGCCGCGCACCCCGACCGAGGCGTCGGCGAATTTCGGCGCCGAATTGATCACGTCGATCCGCCCCAGCACCGGGTCGTCGACCGAGGTGATCATCTGACGCGCGATCACCTGCGGCTGACGCACCGCTTCGTCTATG
Source organism: Betaproteobacteria bacterium (assembly GCA_010030205.1). Lineage (GTDB taxonomy): Bacteria > Pseudomonadota > Gammaproteobacteria > Burkholderiales > Burkholderiaceae_C > Pseudaquabacterium. The sequence continues at coordinate 749 of RGQD01000299.1, read as the reverse complement.
GTCTTGACCACGCCGACCACCACATGGTGCTCGGTCAGGATCCGGTCGGCCTGCTCGCTGCTGAGGGTGGCAAGCCAGTCGGCCAGCAGCGCAGTGGCCTCGACCCGGTTCTGGTGCACCGCCTCCAGGCTGGCAAATCGAGGATCGTCCAGCAGTTCGGGACGCTCCATCGCTTTGCAGATGCTCTGCCAAGCGCGGAAATCAGGACCGATATTGGCGGTGACATAGCCGTCGCTTGTCTTGTGAACCGGGTGGTAGCCCGGGCGCACGACGCCGTCGATCAGGCAGCGTTGGAAGCTCTCGTCGTTGGCCGCGAACAGCGAATCGAACAGCGAGACATCGATGCGCTCGCCGCGGCCCGTGCGCTCGCGCTTGAAAAGCGCCGCGCAGATCGCGCCGAAGGCGGTGATGCCGGTGACGACATCGGCAATCGCGACACCGGGGCCGCGCGGCGTCTCGGGCGGATCGCGGTGCAGGAACTGCATGGCGAGCCAGCCCGCCATTGAATGGGCGACATGGGCATAGCCAGGCCGTTGCGCGTTCGGGCCTGTCTGGCCGAAGCCGCTGATCGAGCACAGGATGATGGCCGGGTTGAGCGCCTTCAGGTCGTCATAGCCCAGTCCGAGCTTGGCCATCACGCCGGGGGTGAAGGCCTCGACCACCACATCAGACTTTCGCACCAGATCACGCGCCACGGCCAAGCCTTCCGGGCGACTCAGATCGACACAAAGACTTTGTTTGCCGCCGTT
>RGQD01000298.1 GCA_010030205.1 Betaproteobacteria bacterium | reverse complement strand
TGTCATTGCACAGTTCAATGCATTCGTCGCAGATGAACACGGACGGGCCCGCAATGAGTTTCTTGACCTCATGCTGGCTCTTACCGCAGAAACTACAGTACAGAACTTTCTCGCCAGAGGCGCCCTTCTTGTCGGCCATGTGTGTGCTTGTGCTGTGGAAGGCGGATGGTGTCAGTTCAATGATAGTCGACTGGATCAGCCGGCATTTCGGTGCGGCCGATGACGATCGTGACAGAAAGTAAGCTCAGGCGCGCTTGGCGATGACCTGGTCGATCAGGCCATAGGTCAGCGCCTCCTCCGGCGACATGTAGTAATCACGCTCCATGTCAGAGGTGATCTTCTCGATCGTCTGACCGGTGCGGTCGGCGTAAATCCGGTTGAGTTGCTCCCGGGTTTTGATGATCTCGCGGGCATGTATCTCAATGTCTGTGGCTTGGCCCTGCGCACCACCCGATGGCTGGTGGATCATGATCTTTGCGTTGGGCAGTGCGATGCGCTTGCCTTTGGCGCCAGCCATCAGCAGGAACGATCCCATGCTCGCGGCCATACCCATGCACAAAGTCGAAACATCGGGCTTGATGAAGTTCATCGTGTCGAACACCGACAAACCCGCGCTGACGCTGCCGCCGGGGGAGTTGATGTAGAGGAAGATGTCCTTGTCGGGGTTCTCGCTCTCGAGAAACAACATTTGTGCCACTACAAGATTGGCAGTCATGTCATTGACCGGCCCGACCAGGAACACGATGCGCTCGCGCAGCAGTCGGCTGTAAATGTCGTAGGCACGTTCACCACGGCCGGATTGCTCGATGACGATGGGCACCATGCCCAGGGCTTGCGTCTCCATTGCGTTCATGGGGGTCCTTCAATTGGTCTGGACTGATTATGGCCCTCGGCAAGAGGGCTGGCAGTCGATGAAAAAAGGGGCGCCGACCGGTCAGTCATGCGCCCCGAGGCGGGGGTTGCGCAAACATGCGCGCCGCTCAAAGGACCGGCACGCCAAGAGTTCACGCCGTCATCAATTCGTCGAAAGGCAGGGCTTTGTCGTTGATCTTGACCAATCCCAGCACATGCTGGGTCACGTTGGTTTCGATCACCACCGCCTCGACCTCGGCCATGCGTTGGCGGTCAGACAGATACCAGCGCATCACCTCGGCCGGCTTCTCGTAGCTCTGTGACAGCTCTTCGATGTGGGCCTGCAACTGCTCGGGCCTGGCCCGCAGGTTGTTGATCTTGACCAACTCTGCCACCACCAACCCCAGGCGAACCCGGCGCTCGGCCTGAGGCTGGAACAATTCTGAGGGGATCGGCGCTTTGTCGGCATCCTTGACGCCGCGCTGCTTCAAATCCTCGCGCGCGCTGGCCACGAGACGCTCCAGTTCGCTGTCGATCAAGACCTTGGGCACATCAAGCTCAGCGACCTTGACCAAGGCGTCCATCGCCGCAGCCTTGTTGCGAGCCAAAACCCTGAACTTGACCTCACGCTCGAGGTTCTTGCGAACATCGGCGCGCAGGCCTTCGTTGCTGCCATCGGCAATGCCGAGCGACTGGATGAAGCCCTCGTCGAGATCGGGCAAGTGCTGTGCCTCGATCTTCTTCATCGTCACCAAGAAATCGGCCTCCTTGCCCGCCACGTCCTTGCCGTGGTAGTCAGCAGGGAATTGCAGCGGAAAAGTCTTGTTATCGCCGACTTTCATGCCGCGCACCGCCTTGTCGAACTGCTCAAGCATCTGGCCTTCGCCGATCAAGAACTGGAAGGCTTCAGCCTTGCCGCCCTCAAAAGGCTCGCCGTCGATCTTGCCCTCGAAGTCGATCGTCACACGGTCGCTCTCAGCAGCACCTTCAACCGCCGGACGTTGGGCAAAAGTGCGACGCTGCTTGCGCAGGATGTCAACGGTGCGGTCGATCGCAGCATCTGTCACTTCGCTGCTAATCCGGTCGACTTCCACCGCCGACAGGTCGCCGAGTTGGACTTCGGGATAAACCTCAAAGGTCGCGTCAAAGGCCAACTGACCTTCCGGCGACTCATCCTTTTGCGTCACCGTGGGCGTGCCAGCAACTCGCAGCTGGGCTTGGCCAGCGGCATCAGAAAATGCCTGGCCAAGCTTGTCATTCATGACTTCAGACTGCACAGAGTAGCCATAGCGCTGGGCCACCACCGACATCGGCACCTTGCCGGGACGGAAGCCATCGGCCTTGACGGTACGCGACAGCTTTTTGAGCCGGGTTTCGATTTCCGAGTTGAGCTCTGTCGCCGGGATCAGCAAGGTGATTCGGCGTTCGAGCTTGGCGAGGGTTTCAACAGTGACAGCCATGATGGGACTCACAGAAAAGTTGGATCTGGTGCGCGGGATCGGTCTGAAAAATCAGAGCTGACAACCACTTAGGAAACGAAGGAGGGAAGAAGTTTGCAACAAGATTTTCCAAGCCTACCCATAAGTTTACGGCATCACGGCCATCGCCTCGCTTTGGGCACTGCTCAAGCACCTCGCGGCCTTGCCGGTGCGGTCTGAAAGCGCTGTTGTACGGCAGCTAACGCCACGTCAGAAAGGCAAGCCGTGCCGGGTCATCGTCAAATTTCCCCGATTGCACCTGACAATTCCTTCGGCCGCACAGCTCAGACCGGTTGCCTCCAACCCCATCAGCGCTGCAGCGCATTCCTTCTCGCGCCTGGCTTTGCAAACCGGGGCGCCCAAAGAGATCAGCCCGGACAGCAACAAATTCGGCTCAGACGAGCAACGCTTGGGCCGAGCCGCCACATGGCAGACAATCCCCCAATGGCCAGACCCGTCCCTAGAATGACCGCCGCAGAGATCGAACGCGTGATTGCAACCGCCTGGGATGACAGGCCGCCGTACAAGGCTGTGCTGGTGGGGCATGGCTTGACGCCTGGCCAGATGGTTCAACTGCTCAAGCGGGAACTCACACCGAACGCGTTCAAGGTTTGGACTGCCAGAACCCGCGGCCCGTTGCTACCAGCCCATACTGCAGCCCATGCTGCGACAGGCCGCACTGCGCCCAAGCGCGGACGCTGAGGCCTATCAGCCGCTGCGACAACGCACGGCAGCTTAGAACTTGGAACGGTGGGGCATTAGGCCAGGCGGGCCATGCAGCCCAAAGCTACGGCCTGACGACGGCGAGCACGGCTTTGCTGCATGAGATCGCAAAGAGGCCATGAATTCAAGAATGGTGCCGTCGGCGAGACTCGAACTCGCACAGCTTTCGCCACTACCCCCTCAAGATAGCGTGTCTACCAATTTCACCACGACGGCAATCTTTCCGGGCCTGGACCCAGAGTCTGTGCAGTTTGCTTGAGGCCTCGCTCACCAGACAGCCTCGAATTCTATACCGGAAACCTTCGCAATCCGCGACTGGCAAGCAAGCTTCTCAACATCATTGCACTTGCGCTGGGCGCAAGTGTCTGCGCCACTTTATTTGGTGGGGATGGTGCCCGGCGCAACAGTCGGTGCGACCGGGGCAGGCACAGCAATCGCTCCGCTCGCGGGGATAGCGCCCACGCCGCTGCTCGCCGCGCTGGCCGGTATCGCGGCGCGATCAAGGACGCTGCTGCCGCTGCTCGGAGACCGTGATGCCACACTGTTAGACATGTAAGCCAATGACAAAGTACTGACGAAAAACACCGCCGCACAAACTGCCGTGAATCGAGACATGAAGTTCGCACTGCCGGTGGCCCCGAACAAGCTTCCCGAGGCGCCGCTGCCGAACGAAGCCCCCATGTCGGCACCCTTGCCATGCTGTATCAGCACCAGGCCGATCATCGCGATGGCGGCCAGCAATTGCACCACCAGCACCAGGTTTGTCCAAATCTGCATGTCGTCTACTCTCCAGGAACTCAGGTCTTGCGTGACAGGCGTATCAGCCTGCCGCGCGACAAATTGCAGCGAAATCGGCCGCCTTCAGGCTGGCGCCGCCGATCAAGCCACCATCGATATCGGGCTGGGACAACAAGCTGGCCGCGTTGTCGGGCTTCATGCTGCCTCCGTACAAAATCTTCATGTCACCGGCATGCGCGGTCGCGGCACCGAGTTGGGCACGCAGCAATGCATGCACTGACTGCGCCTGATCGGGTGTGGCCACCCGCCCTGTGCCTATGGCCCAGACCGGCTCGTACGCCACCACCATCTCGCCAGCACAATGGCCCAACGCATGTATCACTGCCGAGAGCTGGCGCTTGACCACCGCCTCGGTCTGACCAGCTTCGCGCTGCGCCAGCGTCTCGCCCACACAAACAATGGGCGTGATCCCGCAAGCCAACGCCGCTTTCGCCTTGTCGGCCACCAATTGATCGGTCTCGGCGTGGTACTGGCGACGCTCACTGTGACCGACGATCACATAGCGGCAGCCAAATTCGGCCAACATCGCTGCCGACACCTCGCCGGTATACGCGCCCGGCTCATGGGCAGAGCAATCCTGAGCACCCCAACGCAAATCGCTGCCCGCCAAGGCCACTGCCGTCTCTGACAGATAAGGATAAGGCACGCAGACGGCCACGTCGCAGCCAAACGGCCGAACGCCAATGATGCCCGCCAGCAACTCGGCATTGGCACGGTGGTTGCCATGCATTTTCCAGTTGCCGGCCACGAGTTTGCGTCGCATCACCCTCTCCTTCTACACAGTCCAGTCAAGCACGATCTTGCCGATGTGCTCGCCGGATTCCATCAGCGCATGGGCTTGCGCCGCCTGCGCAGCAGGGAAGACAGTGTGAATCACTGGCTTGATGCGGCCGGCCTCTATCAACGGCCAGACATGCTGGCGCAAGGCCTTGGCGATGGCCGCCTTGAAAGCCACCGGACGCGGCCGCAGCGTCGAACCGGTGATCAGCAGTCGGCGTCGCAACAATTCACCGGCATTGAAGCCACTTTGGACGCCACCCTGCACCGCGATGATCACGATGCGGCCGTCATCGGCTACACATTGAATCTCGCGAGCAACATAGTCACCGGCCACCATGTCGAGCACCACATCGGCACCCCGGCCGCCGGTGGCTGCCTTGACCTCGGCGACGAAGTCCTGGGTCTTGTAGTTGATACCGACGTCAGCGCCCAGCGCGACGCAGGCCGCGACCTTTTTGTCGCTACCAGCAGTGACCAGCACCTTGGAGCCCATCGCCTTGGCCAACTGGATCGCCGTCACGCCGATGCCGCTGGAGCCACCCTGGACCAGCAGGGTCTCACCGGCCTGCAGATGGCCACGGTCGTAGACGTTGGACCAGACGGTGAAAAAGGTCTCGGGCAGGCTGGCCGCCTCAATATCGCTGAGGCCCTTGGGTGAGGGCAGGCACTGCGCGATCGGCGCGCAGCACAGTTCGGCATATCCGCCACCCGCGACCAACGCACAAACTCGGTCGCCGAGTTTGAAGCCGGCAGCCGCCAACTCAGCCGGATCGCCGCCGATGATGGTGCCGGCGATCTCCAGTCCAGGCAGGTCGGACGCGCCAGGCGGCGGCGCATAAGCGCCCTTGCGTTGCAGCACGTCGGGCCGGTTGATGCCCGACGCGCTGACACGGACCAACATTTCGCCGGCCGCAGCAACCGGGTCTGGGCGACGGGTTTCGACCAAAACCTCAGGGCCGCCAGAAGCGGTCATCGCAATAGCGCGCATGGTGATTCCTCGTGACGGATCTTTGCGAGGCTTCAGGCCTGATGGGCCGGCG
>RGQD01000297.1 GCA_010030205.1 Betaproteobacteria bacterium | reverse complement strand
GGCCACCCCAAAATCTTTCGCCACCTGGCGCAGGTTGTTGCCATAGTCCACCGTGGGGATGCCCATGGCATGAAAGTCGAGCATGGCGCGCACATGGGTGGCGCAGGATTCACCTGCCGCCTGCGTCAGCTCCGCATGCTGCGCCGGGTCTTTGCGCGCGGCCAGCCAGCGTGCCACGCTCCAGCCCGCAGGCAGGTAGCCGTTGATGATGTCGTGCGCCGAGGTCTGGTCGGTGACGATGTCGGGGCGGGGGCCGCCGGCTTTGGCTCGCCGCACCAGTTCTGGCAGCAGCTCGGCGGCGTTGCCACACAGGCCGATCGACACGGCCTCGCCGGCCGCTGTGTGGTGGGCGACCAGCGCCAGCGCTTCGTCCAGGTTGGCGGCCTGCTTGTCGAGGTAGCGGGTGCGCAGCCGGAAATCGATGCTGCTTTGCTGGCATTCGATGTTGAGCGAGCTGGCGCCGGCAAAGCTCGCGGCCAGCGGCTGCGCGCCGCCCATGCCGCCCAGCCCTGAGCTCAGGATCCAGCGCCCGACCAGGTCGCCGCCATAGTGCTGGCGACCGGCTTCGACAAAGGTCTCGTAAGTGCCCTGCACGATGCCCTGGCTGCCGATGTAGATCCAGCTGCCCGCAGTCATCTGGCCGAACATCATCAAGCCCTTGCGGTCGAGCTCATCGAAGTGCTCCCAGGTCGCCCACTTGGGCACCAGGTTGGAGTTGGCGATCAGCACCCGCGGCGCGTCCGCATGGGTGCGGAACACGCCCACCGGCTTGCCGGACTGCACCAGCAGGGTCTCGTCCTCGCCGAGACGGCGCAGCGCGACCAGCATCGCCTCGAAGCAATCCCAGTTGCGCGCGGCCTTGCCGATGCCACCGTAGACCACCAACGCGTCGGGGTTCTCCGCCACCTCGGGGTCGAGGTTGTTCTGCAGCATGCGGTAAGCGGCCTCGATCAGCCAGTTGCGACAGCTGATCTCGCTGCCGCGCGGTGAGCGCACCACCCGCGGCTGGGCCTTGACCGCCGGGGCTGACGATTTGACCGCCGAGCCTGGGGATAGATGGGCTTGAGACAGATCGGTCATGGCGGCCTCGGCAATCAAAATTGTGATGAGCTCGCACTCTACTTGTCTAGACAAGCTGGCGCAAGCGCTGGATGGTCGGGGTTTTCACTGATGCGATCGCATCGGCTTGAACTTGTCTAGACAGGCATCAACCGCTACCATCGACAGATGCCCTCCCCGTCCCGCCCGCGCAGCCAGACCGCCCTGGCGCCCTATGGTCGGGTCAAGCAGCACCTCAAGACCGAGCTGTCGCAAGGCCGCTGGCCGCCCGGCACCTTGATGCCTTCGGAGTCAGAACTGGTCGCGCAGTTCGGCGTCAGCCGGATGACGGTCAACCGCGCGCTGCGCGAACTGCAGTCCGAGGGCTTGATCAACCGGGTCCAGGGTGTGGGCACTTTCGCCGCGCAACTGCACCGGGTCTCGTCGACGCTGACGATCCGCGACCTTCACGAGGAGATCGAAGCCCGAGGCCACCGCCACCATGTCGAGGTCAAGCTGGTGCGCGAGGAGCGCGCCAGCGCTGGCCTGGCGCTTCAGCTCGGGCTGGCCAACGACGCGCCGGTGTACCACTCGCTGATCGTGCACTTCGACAACGGCCTGCCGCTGCAGTGTGAGGACCGCTATGTCAACCCGGCCTGGTCGCCGAACTACCTCAGCGTCGACTTCAACCGCATCACGCCGACCCAGCACCTGCTCGAAGTCGCGCCCTGGTGGGAGGCGCAGTACACGATCGACGCCAGCACGCCCACGGCGCAGGAAGCCGAGCTGCTGGGCATACAGGCCACCGACCCCTGCCTGGTGCTGGTGCGACGCACCGTCAGCCACGGTGTGGCCGTGACCTTGGCCCGGTTGGTGCACCCGGGCACGCGCTACCAGCTCGTGGGGCAGTTCAGCCCATGAGCGGCGCCCTGCCCTTGAAATCCACGGCCATGCCGCGGTTGGTGCGCAGCACCGAGGTCGCCGCCCAGCCCTGGCGCAACGGCGGCGGCATCACCCGCGAGTTGCTGGCCTGGCCGCCAGGACCAGACTGGCGATGGACCAGCTTTGCCGGGGTGCAGCGCTGGTTCGTGGTGCTCGAAGGCGACGGCGTCGAACTGACGATAGACGGCCAGCCCATTCGCCAGACGCAGGGCGACCCACCGCTGCACTTCTCTGGCGATGCCCAGACCGACTGCCGGCTGCTGGCCGGCGCTAGCCGCGACCTCAACCTGATGCTGCGCGGCGCTGGCGGCGGGATGTTCGAGGTCCGGCCAGGACTGGATTGGTCGCCGGCAGCCCCGTCATGCGGGCTGTTCACTGCCAGCGCCGGCCGCTGCAGCGCCGACGGCCTTGACCACGAGGTGCCGGCCATGTCCTTGCTGTGGTTCGACCCAGCACCCGCCACGCTGCGCTTCAACCCTGAGCTGCCAGGCCCGGCAGGCTGGTGGCTGGCGGCTTGCACCGGAGACAACAAACCATGAAAAAACTGTGGCGCAACGCCCGCCTGGCCACACTGGCCGACCCCAGCGGCTGGGGTTTGATCAAAGCCGGCGCGATCGTGACCGAAGGCGAGCGGCTGCACTGGGTTGGCCAAGCATCCGCCCTGCCTGCGGGTCTGCAGGTCGACGAAGAACATGATCTGGAGGGCGCGCTCGTCACGCCGGGCCTGGTCGATTGCCACACCCACCTGGTCTATGGCGGCCAGCGCGCAGCCGAGTTCGAGCTGCGGCTACAAGGCGCGAGCTACGAGCAGATCGCGCGCGCCGGCGGCGGCATCCGCTCGACCGTGTCAGCGACCCGCGGCGCGACCGATGGCGAGCTCTACCAAGCGGCATTGGGCCGGGCGCACGCGTTGATGGCCGAGGGCGTGACGACGGTCGAAATCAAGTCGGGTTACGGCCTGTCGCTGGAACACGAGGTGCGCTGCCTGCGCATCGCCAGGCTGTTGGCGCATTTGCTGCCGCTGCAGGTGCGCACCACTTGCTTGTCGGCGCACGCGCTGCCACCCGAGTTCGAAGGCCGGCCCGACGACTACATCGCCGCGGTCTGCGAATGGCTGCCGGTGCTGCACGGGCAGGGTCTGGTCGACGCGGTCGATGTGTTCTGCGAGAACATCGCTTTCAGCCTGGCGCAGACGCGCCAGGTGTTCGAGGCCGCGCAGCGCCTGGGCCTGCCAGTCAAGCTGCACGCCGAGCAGCTCAGCGACCAGGGCGGCGCGCAGCTCGCGGCCGAGTTCGGCGCACTGTCCTGCGACCACCTCGAGCACCTCAGCGCTGCCGGTGTGCAAGCGATGGCGCGCGCCGGCACGGTCGCTGTACTGCTGCCGGGCGCTTACTATTTTTTGCGCGAGACCCGGCTGCCGCCGATCGCCGCGCTGCGCACGGCCAGCGTGCCGATCGCGATCGCCACCGACCACAACCCAGGGTCCTCACCGGGGCTGTCGCCGCTGCTGATGCTCAGCATGGCCTGCACGCTGTTCAGGCTGACGCCCGAAGAGGCACTGCGCGGCATGACCGTCAACGGTGCCCGCGCGCTGGGCTTGCGCGACCGCGGTTCGCTGCTCGCAGGCCAGCGCGCCGACTTCGCCGTCTGGCAGGTCGAGCACCCCAACGAGCTGGCCTACTGGTTCGGCCGCAACCCCTGCAGCCGGGTGATCCACGGCGGGCAGGAACGACATCCAACACTGCCAGACGACGCCCCCCGATGACCAACGCCACCTTCACGCTACACCGCGGCACAACGCCGCTGCTGCTGAGCCTGCCCCATGTCGGCACGCAGATTCCGGACGACCTCAAACCGCTGCTGGTCGAGCGCGCGCTGGCGGTCGAGGACACTGACTGGCACCTCGAAGCGCTCTACGGCTTTGCCCGCGAACTGGGCGCGAGCGTGATCGTGCCGCGCCATTCGCGCATCCTGATCGACTTGAACCGCTCGCCCGAGAACGTGCCGATGTACCCGGGTGTGAACAACACCGAGCTGTGCCCGACCCGCTTCTTCAGCGGTGACCCGATCTACCGCGAGGGCTGCGAGCCCACGCCTGAGCAAGTGGCACAGCGGCGCGAGCGCTACTGGCAGCCCTACCACGATGCGCTGGCGGCCGAGCTGGCCAGTCTCAAGGTCAGCCACGGCCACGCGATGCTGTGGGACGGCCACAGCATCCGGTCGCAGCTGCCTTGGCTGTTCGACGGCCAGCTCCCAGACCTGAACCTGGGCACTTCGGCAGGCACAAGCTGCTCGCCCACGCTGCGCGCCGCGCTGATGCAAGTCCTCGGCGCGCAGTCGGGCTTCAGCCATGTCACCGACGGTCGCTTCAAAGGCGGCTACATCACGCGCCAGTACGGCAAGCCTGCGGACGGCGTGCAGGTGGTGCAGTTGGAGAAATGCTGGTCGAGCTATATGGACGAGTCACCGCCGTGGGTGCTGGCACCAGAACGGGTCGCGCGGCTGACGCCCTTGCTGCGCAGCCTGCTTCGCACGATGCTGGACTGGCGGCCCGATGCCTGAACCGCGCGCGACGCCCGCGATGCTCTGGGCGCCGGCCGCTTGGCTGCCTGGCGGCTGGCAGCAACAGGTGTTGCTGAGGATTGGCAGCGACGGCTGCTGGGCCGAGGTCAGCGCCGGCGTCAGGCAGCCGCCCGAGGGCGCGCAAAAGCTGTCAGGGCCCTTGCTACCTGGCCTGGTCAATGCCCACAGCCATGCTTTCCAGCGCGCTTTTGCCGGCTTGACCGAGCAGCGCGACACCGAGAGCGACGACTTCTGGTCGTGGCGAGCGCGGATGTACGCGGTCGCACTGCGCATCACGCCCAGCCAACTGCGGGCGATCGCCGCCCAGCTCTACCTGGAACTGCTGCGAGGCGGCTACACCCAGGTCTGCGAGTTCCATTACCTGCAGCATGACATTGATGGCAGCGCCTATGCCGACCCGCTGGCCATGGGCTGGGCGCTGGCCGATGCGGCGCAGGACCTTGGTCTAGGACTGACGATGATGCCGGTGCTCTACCAGCGCGCCGGCTTCGGACAGCCCGGCCTGCGCAAGGACCAGCGGCGCTTCGCAATGGGCGCGCAAGACGTCTGGGCGGCGGCCGACAGGATCGCCGCCAGCGCCAGACCGCTGCTCAACGCAGGTCTGGCCATCCACTCGCTGCGCGCTGCAACACCACAGGCTATCCACGCGCTGAGGCGACTGGCGCACAACTTCGACGGGCCGATTCACCTGCATGTCGCCGAGCAAAGCGCCGAAGTCGACGACTGCGTCGCGGCCACCGGCGTGCGGCCGATCGCCTGGCTCGCACGCGAACAACTGCTGGACAAGCGCTGGCATCTGGTGCATGCCACGCACAGCGAGCCGGCAGAGATCGAAGCGGTGGCGCACAGCGGCGCTGGCGTGGTGATCTGCCCCAGCACCGAGGCCAACCTGGGCGACGGTCTTTGCGACCTGCGCGGCTGGCTGGGCACGGGCTCCCCGCTGTCGATCGGTTCCGACAGCCATGTCACGCGCGACTGGCGCGAAGAGCTGCGCTGGCTCGACTACGGCGCCAGGCTGCAACTGCGCGCGCGCAACGTGGCGGCCGCACCGGCCCAAGGCCAGCCATCGACCGCGCAACGATTGTTCTCCCGCGCGCGCAGTTGCAGCCTGGCGCCGTAGTCGAGCCAGCGCAGCTCTTCGCGCCAGTCGCGCGTGACATGGCTGTCGGAACCG
>RGQD01000296.1 GCA_010030205.1 Betaproteobacteria bacterium | reverse complement strand
CGGATCACGGCATTCAAAGCAGGTTGCATCTCGGTCTCCGCGGGGACGGCGCGCTTTGAAGGCACGTTCGATTGGACTCGGATTTCGGTATGCCATCCAAGGGCGCGCATGATGACGCGGTGATATTCAACACCGCTGCGACCGAGTCGAAGGGCATGCGTCTCGCGGGATGTGCTTGGTGGTCGAAAACCTCAGGCGGCACCTGAGAAGCTGGCCAAGGGAACGATCAACTGCTTCGGCTGTCCTCCATACATCTCGAAGCCATGGTGCCGGTAGAACGCAACAGCCGCATCGTCCTTGGCATCGACGACCAGCGCAAAGACGGCGACCTCGGAGCGCAGCGCGCGCAGGGCCGCGTCCGCGAGAAGCGCGCCGCCGAGCTTGCGCCCCTGAAAGGACAGGTCGATCGCCAGGCGCCCAACCCTGGCGACCGGGACCGATGGATACCTTGGTAGTCGCTTCGACAAGCTCTCGGGCAAGTCGGTCAGTGGCACGCTGGCTGCGGCCAGGGTGTAGTAGCCGGCGACGGCGCTCGTTTCATGCTGGACTGCGACATAGCATGCACTGGCACGACGGCGCGCATCCTGCGTGGCCTGCGTTCGGAAGTACCCATCCAGCGCTGCGACGCCGCATGTAAATCGGGTTCGCTCGTGCTGCGCCCCCAGGACCTCAAGTCGAAAATCTCCTGTCACTTCGATTCACGAACGAGCCGCTTGTGCGCCTGAAGGGCTCGCTTCATCGCTGGCGCCAGCGGCGGCGGGTTCAACAAGGCCTCGGCAAAGCGCTGCTGATCGTCGACCGACAGGCGGATGATCTGTGCTTCCTCGATCGTCCGGTGAGCGTCTTTCAGAGCGGCAGCGACCAGAAAGTCACTGAGGCTGCGACCCTGGATTTCGGCGGCGCGGCGAACAACGGCTAGTGCATCCGGCGTAATGCGCGCTTCGACGCGTGCGGTGCGACTGGAGTCGGTGATGGGCAACATGGCGATGTCTCCTTCGGGAGAAATGTACGTTTAATCACCGTACATTGTCAATGAAGACGACAAACTTGCCGAGCGCTTCAAGTCACTGGCGTCGCGCTACGGCCTGCTCAAGCAGGTTGCTGACCTGGCCAGCGGGGCCAACAGCCATCGCATGTCGTTTCAGCGCTATGTGCTCGCGACGCTGCTCGAGGAAGTGCTGGCTGCCACCACCTTGCGCCTTCGCGTGATGAGCCGCAGCCGCTATGAGGTGCGCCGCAAGGTCCAGACCGGCGACCAGCGCAGCGCTGCGGGGCTGGACCTCGAGATCCTCGACCACTACACCGGCATGGGCCGATCGGTCAGCACGCTGTCGGGTGGCGAATCGTTTCTGGCCTCACTGGCGCTGGGGGATCATCTCGCACGTGGCCGAACTCAAGGAGTGGATCGACGCCCGGCTTGAATTGAAGATGACCCCGAACGGCAGCGTGGCGGAGTTCACGCGCTGATGCGGCTTTCAGGATCTTCTACCTTGGGCCGCTCTTCCCAGCCTTTGAAATACGCGACGGCTCGACACTCAGCGCCTGGATCCGACCGCGCAGCCTATCGATAGGCATTGTCATGCCCATCTTCCTCATGCACAGCGCCAGCCTGCCTTCGCGCTCGAGCAGATGGGTGCGCGACTTGTCGAGATCGTTGATGACGCTCGGTCCATAGGCACGCAGCGCCTTGTCGATGCCGATCGAGTCAAGCAGGCCGGTGGGCGAGAGCATCGCCAGATCGATGATGTCGCGACACATCACTGAGTCGTCGGCCCAGCGGTCAGAGTTGGCCATCAGTTTCGTCGCCACCTTGTCTTCCATCGCCAGGGCCCAGATGCCGCAGATCTTGTCTTGCGGCGAAGGGTCGGCCAGCGCGACACGGCCCTCGAAGACGATCTCGAACTTGACCGGGGCTCCATCGACCTGCAGCGGGCATCGAACGCCGTATTGGTCGATCTTTGGCCCACGCAGCGCTGTGACCGGGCGCGCGAAGAGGGCCTGAACGCCGCCGTCATGCACCAGCCCGCGCAAGGCCCGGTACCCGTCAATGGATGCGCAGATGAAGCTGATGTCCGCCGACTCCCTGAACTCACCGTGGGTCAGCGCGATGGCCGTGCCGCCGCCGAAAAGGCAACGGTGCTTGAGCATCAAGTCGGCGTCGATCGACTCCAGCACTTGGCCGATGCGACGATGATGAAGTCTTTCAAACAAGGAGAACGCCTTTGCCGATGGTCTGCGTGAGCTTGGCCACGAGTTGGCGCTCCTCGGCCGTCATGCCAGCCTGGTCGACATGGCGCCAGTTGCGCTCGTACAGCTGGAACGCCTCGGTCGGCCCGAGTTCGGCATTCGGGTCGAGACTCCAGGCGATCTGCCTGAGCTGAGGGTATTTCTTGAGGTAGATGCGCCGCGGCACGGTGGAACCCTTGCGCCGCTTCTGCAAGGCCTCGTCCTGGATCAACCTGCCGCTCCGGTCGTCGCGCGCGAGCAAGGCGATGTCGGCGCTCAAGTCCAGGATGGCCATGACTCTCAAATAAGTCCCCATCGACACGGCCGCATCGCCATTCTCAGCACGGCGCAGCGTGACCCTTGTGACACCTGCCGATTTGGCCACCTTGGTAGCGGTCAATCGGCGGCGCAGTCGTGCCTTGCGCAGCCGCTCGCCAAACTCCGCCAGGAGCTGGATGCTGGTGTCCACGGGTTCATCGGCGCTGGCAAGCATGGATCATATGGTATACAAAAATAAGATTTATGTATATTTCATAGGCAAGCTGAGTCCGACCGACAAAACACCAAGCGCAGCGCTGCGGCGGCCACTGGCAGCACGAGCCAGGTCTCGAGCACCGGCACGCCGCTGGCGGCTTCGAGCAATGCGCCGTAAGCCAGCATCTGGCCTGCGTGCTGGTGGGCCACTTCAGGCCACTGCGCGCTGCCTTGGGGCGTCGACTTGTGGTCCAGCAGGATCCAGCCCGCCGGGGTCTTCAGCACCAGGTCGGCGCGGCCGTTGACCAGTTGTCCCTGGTCGGTCCATCGGTTCATCGGCAACTCGACCAGCGCCACGGCGTCGGGCCAGCGCTGGCGCAGCCAGTCGCGGATCATGCAGATCTGGCGCTGCAGCGCGGCCGGGTCCAGGCTCGCTTGCGCACCCATGCGCTGCAGGATGGCTTCGATCTCGGCCACGGCCATCTGCTGCTGCGGTGCTGCCAGTGCGGCGGCGATGCAGGCGTGTACTGCCTGGCCGACCTGCGCCGGATCGGTCGAACCGGTGATGACCAGCCGACTGCCCAGCGCAACCGTCTCGGCGATCGTCGCGCCAGCACCTGCCGCCGATGACGGACTCAGGCGCAGCGGCAACCTGGGCGCAGGCGATGCCGGACTGCTCCACCAGACCAGGTCTGTTCCCGATGGGTTCGCCATCTCGGCCTTTGTCTCGAGCCCGGTTTCGCTCGCGGCTGGCGCGCTGCCTGGCGCACTGCCCGGCGCACTGCCCGGCGCACTGCCCGTCAACGCCCAGCGCGCAAACGCGATGGGCTGGCTGCCCGGCAGGTGCAGCCAGGCGGCATCGCCTGCTGGCAGTCTGGCCCTGAGCGACACCGTCTCCATCCATTCGCCCACCGGGTTTTTGGCCTTGCGAGCCAGCACCAGGGTGTCGCGGGCGCGGGTCATGCTGACGTAGAGCAAGCGCTTGTGCTCCTCCACCGCGTCGGCGCGTGCTGCAACACCTACCGGCGACAGCGCCAGTTGCGCGGCCACGGCCACCTTCTGTTGCTTGCCGAAGGCCCAGGGCCAGTAGCGTAGAAAACGCTGGTGCAGCGGACGGCTGACGTCAAAGACCTGCATTGATTCGGCCTGGATGTCCCATAGCCTGTCTCTGACATCGCCGGCCAGGTCGCACAGCACCACGACATGCCACTCCAGGCCCTTGGCGCCGTGGTGGGTCAGCACTTGCACCGCATCCACCGCAGGTTGCCCCAGCGTGTCCTGGCCCTCGGCCGCAAGGTCCTGCAACCACAGCAGCAAGCCCGACAGCGTGGCTGCGCGCCAACTGGTCAGGCATTCGTCCTCGTACTGCGCCGCCAACTCAAGCAGGCGGTCCAGATTGGCAAGGCGCACGCGGGCGCGGTCGGCGTCGCGCTGCCACTGGACCGCGCAGCGCGCCAGGCCGCAGCGCTCGATCACCAACGCCACAGCCTCACGCGGCGTCAGCAGCGCCGCTTGTTCGCGCAAGTCCAGCAGCGTGGCGATGATCGGGTGGGCCGCACGGCCGGCCGCTGCCCGCTCCAGCCAGGCCGCCTCATCGCCACCGCTGGCCAACCAGGCCAAGCGGTCCGCCAGCCACAACTCGGGCTCCTGGCAGTCGGCCAGCGAGACCACTTCCGCCGTGGCCAAGGTGTCGCCCGCATCGTTGAGCCGGCGCAGGCAAGCATAGGCCAGCACCACCTCGGCTTGGCCGAGCAATCCGGGTTGCCGGGTTGCGCTGGGGATGGCGCGTTGTCGCAGCGCCCGGGCGATGTCCATCACCGCCTCGTTGGACCGCGCCAGCACAGCGATGTCAGACCAGCGGATGTCGCGGGCCTGCCCATCCTCGCGGTCGACCACCTGCGCACGTTCAGCCATCAGTCGCGCCACGCCGGTGGCCAGCGCCTGATGGATCTCGGCCTGGTTGCTGCCCGACAGGGTCCAGTCGGCCAGCGCAACCGAGCCCTGGGTCTCCGGGCGCTGTGCGCGCAGCACCACGTCCTGGCGTGCAATGCCTTTGAAGGCATCGCCGAACAACTCATTGACGAAGTCCACCAGCGCTGGCCTGGACCGCCATGAGCTGTCCAGCACCCGCTTGCTGCCGCCTATCGACGGTAGCGCGTCGACCACCGCGTTCATCAAGCGGGTGTCGCTGCCTCGGAATCCATAGATAGCCTGCTTGACATCGCCGACCCAGACCGTTTGCCTGGCCAGCGCGGCAAGCTTGAGAAACAGCGCGAGCTGGATCGGGCTGGTGTCCTGAAACTCGTCGACCAGCAGCAGGTCGACCTCGTCGGCCAGCGTGGCGGCAACACCGGGCTCATCCAGCAAGTCGAGCAGCAGGCGTTCCTGGTCGGTGAAATCCAGCGCGCCGAGTTCGCGCTTGGCCTGCGCGTAGGCGTCCAGCGTGTCTGCTGCCAGCTCGAACATCAGCGTCAGGTAGCGGCTCAAATCCTGGTGCAGCCCGGCGTGACCGGCAAACCGCGCTGCGGCATCGGCAATCGGACTGGCCAGCGCCTGCAGGCCTTTCTCGGGCGCAGCGCCCGCCAGCTTGTTCCAGCCGCCCCAGCTCAAGTTGCCTGCGGCGAGGTCTTTGCTGGCACGCTCGACCAACTCGACATAGTCTGCAGTGTTTGTTTTACCGCTGGCCGCGCTGGCTGCTCGCAGGCCGGGCAGGGCGTGCTCGATCGCCTGGGCAAGCGCCAGGTCCGTGTCCCCGGCTTGTGGCGCCGGGAAATGGGCCAGCAGACGGGAAGCATTGGTCGGGCCTTGTCCGCGCAGCGCCGTGGCGTCAATCTGGTTGGACCTGGCCTGGTCGACCAGCGACCGCAAGGCCTTGCGCCAAGGCACGGGTTCGCCCTGGCGGGCGGGCTCGAGCAGTGACAAGCGGCGCGCCACCTGCATCAGCTCGGTCAGGGCCGGCCCTTCCACCACGCCATCGAGTGCCTCGCGCAGCAACTGCGTGGCCCGCGCCTCGTCCAGCACCCGCTGGTTCGGCGACAGCCCGGCCTCGAACGCGAAGCGCTGCAAAAAACGGCCGCACACGCTGTTGACCGTGCCGATGC
>RGQD01000295.1 GCA_010030205.1 Betaproteobacteria bacterium | reverse complement strand
CCACAGGCTGGCCATCGCGCTCGAGTTGCAGGCCGGGCTCGCGGCCACGCGCTGCTGCGAGCTGCTGGTTGCGCGCCAACGCAGCGATCTCCTCGGGCGTGTCGGGCGGGCTGTAAGCCAGCAGGCAGTGCAGCAGGAAGATGTCGATGAAACGGGTGGTTGCGGCAGCGATGCCCACCGGCTCGAAAGGGTCGAGGTCCATGCAGCGCACCTCGATGTACTCGACGCCACGCTCACGCAGCGCGTGCAGCGGGCGCTCGCCAGGCTGTATCACCCGCTTGGGCCGGATCAGGCCGTAGAACTCGTTCTCGATCTGCAGCAGGCTGGTCGCGAGCTGGTTGTAATCGCCGCCCGGGTTGCGGATGCCCACCGCTTCGTAAGGCGGGTAAGGCCGGATCATCGCCTCGTGCAGCGAGTCGGCGTAGCGCTCCAGGCTGTTGTAGCTCACCGCCAGCGAGGCCTGCGCGTCGCTCTGGTAGCCCAGCCGGCCCATGCGCAGCGAGGTGCCGTAAGGCATGTGCAGCGTGCCGCCACGCAGCGGCTGCAGCTCGTGCTGACGCCCGGCGACGAAGTCAGCGCACACCGCCGGCGAAGCGCCGAACAGGTACAGCAGCACGAAGGCGTGGCGCCTGAAATTGCGGATCAGCGCGAAGTGCTCGTCATTGCGCAAGCCCGGCATCGACCAGTTGTAGTGAATGCCCGAGATGGTCTGCATGCGCCGGCCATAGCGGTGGCCCAGCCCCATGCGGTAGACACTCTTGGCCCGACCGACATTGCTAGACCCATAGCGCCCGAGCGGGATGGTCTCGTCGGTGGGCAAACCACAAGGCATGCTGCCGACCCACAGCTGCTCTGCATCAGGCTGGGTGCCCAGCGCGTGGTAGACCGCTTGGTGGATCTCAGTCAGCTCGGCCAAGCAGGCATCGGCGTCGCGGTGCACGCCGGTGATCAGCTCGAGCTGAGACTCGCTGAAATCGGTCGTGATCAGCGAATGGGTCAAGGCCGACCCCAGCGCAGCGGGATGCGGCGTCAGCGCCAGGCCTGCGCCTGGCAACGCGCGCAGGCTTTCCTTCTCGATGCCGCGACGGATTCCCCGCAGCCGCTCGGGCGGCAGGGCACGCAAGCGCTCGTGCAATGCTTTCACCGGGCGTCTCCTTCAGATGTTCTGGGGAGACACGCTAACAGAGGCTGACGACACTTGCCTGGCGGGGGGTTGCTCGACTTTGTGCTAAGTGAATTACTGCGCTCACCCGATGCGTGCGACCCTTCAGCCCTGGCCTGCGGTAAAGCCACCCCCGCTGCCCAAGCCTTGCCCAGCGCTTGACAAGGCATCGAGGCGGCGCAACACGGTTCGCCCGGCCGCCGCGGGCTGCCGGACCGCCCTCATTCGACGAACACGTCCTCGCGCTTGGCTCGGATGGTCGGCAACAGCACCGCCACGAGCAGCAGCACCCCGATCGCAAGCAGCACAGCACTGAGCGGGCGTTCGACAAAAACCATCGGATCGCCTTGCGCATAGCGCATCGCGCGGCGCAGGTTTTCTTCCATCAGCGGCCCCAGCACAAAACCCAGCAGCAAAGGTGTGGGCTCGAAGCCGACCTTGGACAGGCCGTAACCCATCAGCCCGAAAGCCGCAGCCAGATAGACCTCGAAACTCGAGTTGCTCAGCGTGAACACGCCGATGCAGCAAAACAGCACGATGGCCGGAAACATCAAGCGGTAAGGCACTTTCAGCAGCGACACCCACATGCCGATCATCGGCAGGTTGATCACCACCAGCATCAGGTTGCCGACCCACATGCTCGCGACCATGCCCCAGAACAGGTCGGGCCGCTTGGTCATCACCTCGGGCCCGGGCTCGATGCCTTGGATGATCATCGCCCCGACCATCAAGGCCATCACCGCGTTGGACGGGATGCCCAGCGTCAGCATCGGGATGAACGATGTCTGCGCGGCGGCATTGTTGGCCGACTCAGGCCCGGCCACGCCTTCGATCGCGCCCTTGCCGAAACGCGAGGGGTCGCGGGCGAGCTTTTTCTCGACCGTGTAGGCCGCGAACGACGCGAGCACCGCCCCCCCGCCCGGCAGCAAGCCCAGCACCGAGCCCAGCGCAGTGCCTCGCAGCACCGCAGGCCAGGCCTCGCGCAGCACACTGCTCGTCGGCCACAGCCCGGTGACCTTGTTGCTCAGCAGCGAGCGGTCGACCTCCGGGCCTTCGAGGTTGCGCAAGATCTCGGCAATGCCGAACAGCCCCATGGCCAGCGACACAAAGCTGATGCCGTCAGCGAGTTCGCCGACGCCAAAGGTGTAGCGCATCGCGCCGGTGTCAACGTCAGTGCCGATCAGCCCCAGGAAGACGCCGAGAAAGATCATCGCGAAAGACTTCAGCACCGAGCCATGGGCCATCACGACCGATGCGACCAGCCCCAGCACCATCAGCGAGAAGTATTCGGCGGGGCCGAATTTCTGCGCCATGCCGGCCAGCGGCGGACCAGCAGCCGCGATCAACAAGGTGCCAAAGCAGCCTGCGACAAACGAGCCGATCGCCGCGATCGCCAAGGCCTCGCCAGCGCGACCTTGGCGCGCCATCTGGTAGCCGTCGATCGTGGTGACGATCGACGAGGCCTCGCCCGGCAGGTTGACCAGGATCGCGGTGGTCGAGCCGCCATACTGGCAGCCGTAGTAGATGCCTGACAGCATGATCAGCGAGCTGATCGGCGGCAGCTGAAAGGTGATGGGCAACAGCATCGCGATCGTCGTGACCGGGCCGATCCCAGGCAGCACACCGATCAGCGTGCCCAGCAGCGCACCGATCAGGCAGTACATCAGGTTCTGCAAGGTCAGCGCGACGCCGAAACCCAGCGCCAGATTGGAAAAAAGATCGAACTCCGTCATGGCAGGATGCGCAGTGGCAGTTGCAAGGCAAATGGGAACAGCAAGCAAGCAGCGATCGCCATGCCCAGCGCCAGCAGCGCCGTGTCGCGAAACCGCTGCTGCGGCGAGGCCAGGCCGGCCATCCCCACCGCCAGCACTGACGAGATGAACAGGCCGGTGCGCTCGACGGTCATCGCAAAAACGACCAGCGAACCCACAATCAGCAGGATAGGCTTGAGGCGCCAGGCTTCCAGCGACGGGCCTTTGCGGATCAAGCCGATGACCAGCAAAGCGATGCCGAACAGGCACAAAATCCCCGACAGCATCAGCGGCGTGTAGCCCGGGCCCATGCGGAACGCGGTGCCAACTTTCAGCGGCTGGCCGAACCACCAGCCAAACAAGCCGCAGCCCAGCAAGAACAAGCCCGCCGCAAAGTCGGCCTGGGACCGTATCAACGGCCTGCCAGAGCCGGTCTGTGGTGGGTTTTCAGGGCTTTCAGAGCCTTTTGCGCCTTCAGGGCTATTAGCGCCTGGCGAAGCGTTCGTCTCATGCTGTCTGACTGTCTGGTTCACATCTACCCCTGTGCTTGTCGTCTGCTGTGGCCCACCGAGTCAGTCAAGCGGGGGTCTCGTCTCCATCGCAATGGTTGTACCATGGTATTCGAGATCGGCACTTGGCAGCGCACAGCTGTTTGAAACCGGCGTCAGAAATCGAATCCACAGGAGACATGCGATGGGCCCCAGTCTTGACAGAAGAAAAGCGCTGATCCTCGGCGGCGGTGCACTGGCAGTCGCTGCCCAGCCCAGCCTCGCGCAGTCGCTGCCCTCGGGCACGATACGCATCCTGGTCGGTTTTCCGGCCGGCGGCGGATCTGACGTGATGGCCAGAATCATCGCCGACAAGCTCAAAGAGCGCACCGGCGCCAACATCATCATCGACAACCGACCCGGCGCCAGCGGCAACCTGGCCTGCGAGTTGCTCAAGAACGGGCCGGCCGACGGCTCGGTGCTGATGTACGGCACCAGCGCGACGACGGTGGCCCAGCGCGTCACCCGCAAGCAACTGCCCTACGACGTTGAAAAAGACCTCGTCACACTGTGCCTGGCCGGCACGGTGTCAGTCGCCTATGTGACCTCGTCGACGATCGGCGTTCGCACACTGCCCGAATACATCGAATGGCTCAAGAAGAATCCGCGCCGGCAGAACTTCGGCACCACCGCGATGGGCAGCATGACGCATTTCTTCGGCGTGCTGCTCGGGCAGGCCATCGGCACACCGCTGGAGCCGGTGGCCTACAAAGGCGCAGGCCCGTTGATCGCCGACTTGTCGGCCGGCCATGCGCCAGCGGGTTGCGGCGGCGTGACCGACTTCCTCACCCACCACCGCGCCGACAAACTGCGCATCCTCGCCGTCTCATCGCCCAAGCGTCTGAACGCGGCACCCGAACTGCCGACGATCACCGAGCTGGGCTACCCCAAGCTCAGCTACGACGGTTTCTACGGCTTTTACGGCCCGTCCAAGATGAGCCCGGGCTTGGTTGCGCTGTGGAACAAAGAGCTTCGGGCTGTGATCGACTCGCCCGAGATGCGCCAGCGCTTGACCACCGTCGGCCTGGAGGTGATGACCTCGACCCCGACCGAGATGTTCGCGCGCCAGTCCCAGCTCATCAGCTACATGACCGCCTCGATGAAAGCGGCCGGCGTCGAGCCCGAATAGCGCGAGGCCGGGATTGCCGGCCATTCCGATTTTTTAATTTGATAACCCACAAAAGGAGTGTTTCATGAACTTTGACCCATCGCGCCGCAAGGCGCTCTACCTGGCAGGCGGTGCTGCTGCAGCAGCGACACTGGGCGGTGCTGCGCAGGCCCAGTCGCTACCCACCGGCACGGTCCGGATGCTGGTCGGCTACCCGGCCGGCGGCGGCACCGATGTGATGGGGCGGATCCTTGCCGACAAGCTCAAGGAGCGGATGGGCGCCAACATCATCGTCGAGAACCGCTCTGGCGCCAGCGGCACGCTGGCTTGCGACGCGCTGCGCAACGCGCCGGCCGACGGCACGGTGATCATGTACGCACCGAGTGCGGCAACCGTCGCCCAGACCGTCACGAAGAAAGTGCTGCCCTACGACCTGGAAAAAGACCTGGCCACCATCACGCTGGCAGGTACGGTCTCGACAGTGTTCGTCGTGTCGCCGACCATCGGCGTTCGCAACTTGCCCGAGTACATCGACTGGCTGAAAAAGAACCCGCGCAAAGCCAGCTTCGGATCCACCGCGATGGGCAGCTCGACCCATTTCTTCGGCGTTGAACTCGGCCAGGCCATCGGCATCCCGCTCGAGCCAGTGGCCTACAAAGGCGCGGCGCCACTGATCGCCGATCTGTCGGCCGGGCACGCGCCAGCCGGCTGCGGCGGCCTCACCGACTTCCTGACCCATCACCGTGGCGACAAGCTGCGCATCATCGCGATCTCGTCGCCCAAGCGCGCCACCGGGGCACCCGACCTGCCCACCATCTCTGAGCTCGGCTACCCGAAACTCGCCAGCGACGGCTTCTACGGCTTTTACGCGTCAGCCAAGATGAGCGCGGGGATGCTCAACGCCTGGAACAAGGAGTTGCGCACGGTGCTGGAATTGCCCGAGATGCGGCAGCGGCTGGTCGGCCTGGGCCTCGAAGTCCAGACCTCCACGCCAGCCGAGTTCGCCGCCCGTCAATCGCGCGACCTGGTGTCTTTCGCAGCGTCGATGAAGGCAGCAGGCTTCCAGCCCGAGTGATCCTGGCTGGGATATCGGGCTGCGTCACCCCCGTCGGCGCAGCCTGGTTCAATCCATCTGCGCCGGCGCCTCCCGCACCGGATTTCCAGCGTCCCGGGCGGCGAACTGGGCCCAGGCCACGCCGGCCAGCGTCAGCGCAGCGCCACCGATCTTGGCAGCAGAGAAGCGCTCGCCCGTCGCCCACCAGGCAA
>RGQD01000294.1 GCA_010030205.1 Betaproteobacteria bacterium | reverse complement strand
GTCGGCCTGGGCCTTGGCCTGTTCGCGCTGCATTTCGATCTGCATCTGAGCCTGGACCCGCTGGACGTCGGCCTGGGCCTTGGCCTGTTCGAGCTGGCCCTTGTTCTGCGTGTCGGCCTGATCGCGTTGCATGTCCGACTGCAGCTTGGCCTGGGCGAGTTGTGCATGTCCTGCTGGTCCTTGGCCTCCTTGCGCTTGGTCTCGGCCATCGAGGTGTCCTTGACCACCTGAGCATCGGGCGGCAGGACTGCGGCGGGTGCGTACTGCTGGGCGATCTGCTGGAGCTGCTGGATCTGCGGCAGGATCTGCGAGAAGACCTGCTGGCTGTCGAGCGCGACGTGCTGCCCAACGCTCGCGTAGAGCTGGTCGATGATCGCGGTCAGCTTGGGGTTGTCGTAGTTCGACACCGGCTTGCCGCCGCGCAGGTTCGCCACGTAGCCGTTCATGCGGTTCAAGTACCAGAGCGTCATGTGCTGCTTGATGTGCTCGATCGCGTTGTGCGTGAACTGCGGCGCGATGAACGGGTTTGAGCCGAACGACGGGTCCAGGCCAAACATCAGGTGGCCCTGGATGTGGGCGATGTGGTCCTGCTGCAGGTAGGCGTACGCCGGCTGGCCGATCGACATAGCCGCGTTCTCGTCCGCAAGGGTGCGCTGCTCCGGTGCCGGTACGTCGCGCAAGAGCTCGCTGACGTTGGGGATCTTGAGCTGCTTGAGGAACCGCTCCTCCACCGCCTTCGCGTCGTACAGGTCCGGGTTCTTGTCCGCGCGCTGCAGCACCGACTGCATCTGCGCCATGCGCTGCGTCTCGCTGAAGATGTGCGGGTCGCTGACAGGGATGACGTCGGTGTTGCGGTTGAAGTCGTCGCGCTGGATGTTCATGTCCTCGACGATGTCGCCCTTGCGCATCTCGTCGAAGTGCCACCGGTTCAGGCGGCACAGGATCTTGATCAGCCGCTCCTGCGACTTGTGCAGGCGGGCGTGGATAGCAGAGTAGACCGCCGCGCCCTGCTCGATCAGCGCCTGGGTGGTGCCCACCGGCGCGTTGGACGTGATGTCAGCGATCTTCTCTTCGCTGGTGGTCACTACCCCCTTGGCGGCGGTACTGAGCCAGCCCAGGAGCTCGAACAACACCGGTGACGGTGGGTTGAACGGCATGGGCATCGCGATCTTGCGGATGTCGTCCACGCCCGGCGCGCCCTCGATCTCGGCAACCTGGGTCACCTCGACCTGCTGGGTCTGGCCCGAGAGCTTGGCGCCCTTGAGCTTGAGCATCGTCGCGGCGTTGTTGATGTGCGCCGAGTCGAGCAACGCGCGCAGCGCGCCGGTGAGCGCCGCCGACAGCCCGCCGATCAGGTGGGGCAGGCCGATCGCGAACGCACCACGCCAGGGGATGAACTTGAACTCGACGATCCAGTCGAGCTTGGTCATCGTGTTGTCGCCGTCCTCCCAGTTACGGTACAGGCCGATCACCTTGCTGGACTGCTCGTCCACCATCATGATGTACGGGGCCATCTCGGCGCCGCTGTGCTTGTCGTCGTCGAATTCGAGGTATGTGTAGATGTGGAAGACCTTGCGCAGGCCGTCCTCGTTGTCCTGAAACGCCTTGCCCTCGATCTTGTCGTTGGCCTTCTGCGCCTTGGTCTGCTCGGGCTCGATGGACGACGTGAACGAGAACCCGTCGATGTACATGCCGGTACTGACGCGCCGCTTGTACTCCCACTCGGTGATCTCGTGGACCTCGGCAGCGCGCTGCGCCGTGTAGAAGTTGGACGCCGCGAACGGCAGGATGACCCGGTCGATCGGCAGGAACTCGATCATCGGGCGCTTCTGCTGCTCGTCGTACCAGACCTTGATGTACTGCGAGCCGCCCAGCGGGAGCTGGGTGAGCATCTGCTCCTGCTCGTCCCGGAACTCCTCGATCTGCTCGGTGATCTGCCAGTTCAGGAAGTCACGCTTGCGCTCGGCGCGCTGCTGCTTCAGGTCATCGACCTCGCCGATGATCTTGGTTCTGACAGGACCGTCAGGCGGAAACATCTCCTTGATAGCACGTGATGCAAAGTCCACGCAGCCCTCGGCCATGATCGGGTGGACCGCGCGGCTGGCGCCCATAAAGTTGGCACCACCGGGTGCGTCCTTGCCCAGGCCAGTACGCCGAATTCCCTCCTCGTACTGCTTGTCCCGGTCCTCACGCGCATTCTTGTCCTTCTCCAGCAAGTCGATGTAACGCATGGCGAGCCGGTCAAGCTCGTAGGTCTCCATCGTCTCGGCCATGTTGGCGTAGAAGTCGCGAGACTCCTCGGGGCCGACTGTCTCCATGGCGACAACCGCCGAGCCGTCAGGCATCTCCAGCACGTCTGCGGTTTCATCCGGCAGGTCTACGTCCACCGACCCGTCGTCATTCTCGTCCAGGTCTTCGTCGCGGGTATCTCTGTTCATACTATGCCTTCGAGTTTGAGCGTCGTGCACTCAGGGCCTGCCGCATTTGCTCGGTCGATGGCGGGAGTGTAACTCCGCCTTCGCGTTTCTTCTGCATTGGCTCGGGGTGGTATCCCCATTCGTGGATTGAATCAGCGTTCGTGTACAGGTGCTTGGCCGGCACGCGCTTTCTGGCGATGTGGTACCCCTCACCCAGACCTTCGCCGTGTTCCTTAGCGTATTCCCTCGACGGTGTGACCCAATCGCCCGGGCGAATCATGTGCGCCGTTGGTTCGGAGGTCTTCATCGCCGCTTTGTACACGTCCTTGGGCACCGCGCGGTGCGCCCACACCATTTTGTCGGGATTACCCTTCGCCTCAGCCACCGTGTTGTAGGACGCACGGTCGTAGGGTTGGTGCGTGTTGGCGTAGTACTCAAACCCCCTGGGGCCGTAGAAGTCAGCGGGGTAAACGTCGGTTGTGTCGTGCATCGGTTTGCCAGACTCAGGGCCGGGGGCGGCGTGCTCGCCACGGTAGTCAATTGCGCCACCGTCCGCTTTTTTGACAACACCGAATCCGAGTTTGCCTAGATCCTGCGGTTGTTGCCGGGGCAGGTCGGCCACACCGGCAGCCTTATTGATTGCGGCAACTTCCTCGTCGGGCAGCACACGATTGACTTTCATCGATCCGCCGATCAGCCAGTTGCCGGTCATGTTGGGATTGGTCTTGTACCGGTAGTGCCCGCCTGTGGGCACTTGGTCGGTGATGTGCGCCTTCACCGGCACGACGCGGCCCTGCGCGTTGGTGCCGCGACGTTGCGCCTCCGAGTGCCAGTCGACATCGTTGGGCATCTCCACCTCGGCCCAGACGTGGTTGTCGGGCCGGATGTCCGGCTTCTTCCGCCTTGACGTCGACTTGCTGCCGATGTGCGTGGCAATCGGCAAGTCTCCGCCGTGCCAGCCTGGGCGATACGCCAGCGGGCCGATCTTGGACTTGACCTTCTCCCCCGCCATCTCGCCGGCCTGGGCGGCAAGCCACTTGCCCTGTTCAACGGGCTCGTTCGCGTCCACGAACAGTGGGAACAGCTTGCCCGGGTGCTTGGGGTGCGTGCGGAACAGCTTATACGCCTTGGTTGTCTTTGTGGGCTCAGGAGCTTCTTGGAAAGCGCGCGAGGCTACGATCGGTTGATCTTTTTTTTTAGCCAGTTCCCGTTTCATTTGTTCAACAGAGCCACCATCGGCCATCTTGCGCATTGGCCCAAGAGCCGCCAGCGCCTGACCCTGCGGCGTCATCGTCAGGATGTTGCTGCCGGTAGGCTTCTGCTTGGGCGGCGGGATGTTCGGCGGTTCCAGGCCGGCAGGCTTGCCGGTGGGCATCCCTGGCTGGTTCCTGGGCAGCGGCGGTGGCATACCCGGCATGCCCGGGCCAGGGCCGCCTGGGGGCATCCCAGGGCCTCCTGGGGGCATTCCTGGCGGCATCCCCGGCGGCATCCCAGGCATGGCGGGGCCACCAGGGCCAGCGGGCACCGCCTGCGAGAGCTGCTGCCCCGGCATCTCAGGCTGGAAGTCGACACCACCGGCAGGCAGGCCCAGGCCGTTGCCCGGCCCCGGGGGGATGTACTGCTTGACCTTCATGTCCGGCGCCTCGTCCGCGCCGATGTTCCTGACGTTGGGCGCCTTCTTGCCCAGCGTGGTGTGCGCCAGCATCTCGTCCATGGAGACGTTGCCGCCCTTGGCGTAGCCACGGACCGCGCGCAACTTGGTGTAGTAATCGTTCATGATGTTCAAGTACCTATCATCGACCACTTGATGTGGCGCTGACAACGACATGGTCCGGGTGTACGCCCCTGGGCTCGATAGCTTAGGCTTGATGTAATGCGTGGCGTCCATGAATGCCAGCTCCATAGGCGCCAACTCTGGTGCTCGGCCCAAGGATGTGCCAAGAATTTTGTGGCTGTAAGTGTTGTGCCCAGCACCTGGGACTAGCTCTGCGCCGGGCCTCATTTGCCCCACCGCATGGCCCGTCATATTGATTTCCATATTACGAAGCTCGGGTTCGGAGATTGCGTACTCTATATCCGAACCGTTCGGAAAACCCAAGGCTTTAGTAACATTACCTAATTTCATGGTTTTGTTAAAAAACTTGCGCATTTCCGGGTTTGCCCGCATTGCCTCATACGCTTCATTTGGGTTTTCTACCCCAGGCCATTTTGGAAACGTAACTTGTATTGGGTTGCCTTTATTATCTGTATCCTTAAAACCTTGTTCCATTATTGTGTTAAAAATCTGATGATTTTCAGGTTTTATTTTTGAGTTGTTTACCGCTTTTAGATTAGCATCTGCAAAATGTAAAGCAAAGTTGTTACCAGCGTGCCCCATTGCCAGATGGTGCGCAATGACACGGGGGTCTTGCCCAGTGATCTGGGCTAAGTCAGTCACACGATTCTGAAACCCTTGCGCAGGGCCTGGGCCAGATGCCCAAAAGGGCCGTTCATTTTCTGGCAAATGCAGCTTGCCTTCTCCATAGCGAGATCCGCCTTCTTGGTTTGAACCAATTGGCAAGCCGTTTACATCTACCAGTCGTTGGTCCGATATAGTCTGATCACCGGGCAATACTACATTTACATCGCCTTTTTGCCCTGTGTAGATTGGGGTGGGTCGAACTGCTTGGGTTGGTGTAGTTGTGTATTGGGTCTGCTTAACCCGCTTGGCTTCTCGAATTGATCGGCCCGCCAAATTTTCTGTTTTGCCCGGCTCGGTGACATGCTCGCCCAATTGCTGTCGCGCGATGCGATCAACAATCGCGTTCATTTCCTGGTTTGATGGCGCCGGCGCCGGCGGCAGGTTGGCCGGCCATTTTGGCGGGCCACCCCTAGCAAAATGCTTGACCGCCAAGGCTTGCCGCATTTTCTCAACGTCACCACCATCGGCGTACCCGCGCATGGCCCTGATCAGGTCCTCGTGCGTGGTCTGCGTGCCGCCGCGCTGGTCCCACACATCGTGGTGGATCAGGTGCTGGGCGTAGGGCTTGAGCTCGTCGGGGATGTTGTACCCCAGGGCTTCCTGGCGCGCGATCAGCCGGTCCACCGCCTCCTGACCGCCCAGGCCCTTGCCGCGCGACATCATGCCCTCGGGCGTCTTGGTCGGGTGCGACAGCGAGTGCAAGTTGAGCTGGCGGGCGTCCAGCGTGGGCAGGTCACCACGGCCCAACAGCGAGCCGATGAACCCGGACTTGGCACTAGCGATGCCCTTGATGCCGCCAGCGAACTTGCGGTAGTCTGCCTTCGAGCCGGTGATCGCTTTGTTCAACCTCTTGCTCAACGACGGAGCGTTCTGCGTCGCGTACTGCATGGCCTCCACCTGGGCGTTCTGCTTGCCGAACGGTGCGAACTTTTCGCGCAGGTCCGCTAGGGCTTCCGGGTGGTCCTCGCCGCGCATCGA
>RGQD01000293.1 GCA_010030205.1 Betaproteobacteria bacterium | reverse complement strand
GGCCAGGAGGAATACGCCCATGCCAGCGCGCAGCTCGCGGCCAGCCGCAGTGCCCAGGCCGCCGCGCAATCGGCGCTGCTCGCGGCCCGCGAGTCACTGTTGTCGAACCAGAGCCTGACCGACGGCACCAGCGTGGCCAAACACCCTGGCGTGCAAAAAGCTGCGGCGCGGCTGCGTGAGACCTATTTGGTGCTGCGCCGGGCCGAGTTGCCCGCGCCGCTGGACGGTGTGGTGGCCAGGCGCAGCGTGCAGATCGGCCAGCGGGTGGCGGCGGGGACGCCGTTGATGGCGGTGGTCGCGCTCGACAAGCTGTGGGTCGACGCCAACTTCAAGGAAGGCCAGTTGAAGAACCTGCGCCTGGGCCAGAAAGCGACGCTGACGGCCGATGTCTATGGCCAAAAGCAGCAATTCCACGGCCGTATCAGCGGGCTGGGCGCTGGCACCGGCGCTGCTTTTGCGCTGCTGCCGGCGCAGAACGCCACCGGCAACTGGATCAAGGTGGTGCAGCGGGTGCCGGTGCGCATCACGCTGGATCCGAAGGAGCTGGCATCGCATCCGCTGCGCGTGGGTTTGTCGATGGAGGTCGATGTCGACATCAGCGACATCAGCGGCAAAACCCTGGCCGATGCGCCGCGCAGCCAGCCCCTGGCACAGACAGAAGTGTTTGACATACTGGTCCAGGCGGCTGATGCCGAGGTGTCGCGCGTGGTTCAAGCCAACATGGGTGTCGTCGCCGCCAAGGCTTCGAGCCCGGCAAGCGCTGCCCCCAAGGCAGCTACCAAGGCCGCCACCACGGCCGCCCCCAAGGCCAGCGTCAAGGCCCACTGATGGCTGCTGCGCCACCGCTCGATCACCCGCCGCTTCAAGGCAGCGCTAGGGTGATAGGCACCTTGGCGTTGTCGATGGCGACCTTCATGAACGTGCTCGATTCGTCGATCGCCAACGTCTCGATTCCAGCGATTGCTGGCAACCTCGGCGTCAGCCCGGCACAAGGCACTTGGGTCATCACCAGCTTTGGCATCGCCAACGCGATCGCGCTGCCGCTGACGGGCTGGTTGGCCCAGCGCTTCGGCGCGGTCCGCTTGTTCATCGCCAGCGTGCTGCTGTTCGTGACGAGTTCCTGGCTTTGCGGGCTGGCGACGTCGCTGGAGATGCTGGTGGCAGCGCGGGTGCTGCAGGGCTTGGTGGCCGGGCCGATGATGCCGCTGTCGCAAATCCTGCTGATGGCCAGCTTCCCTCGTCATCAGGTTGGCAAGGCGCTGGCATTCTGGGGCATGACCACGCTGGTCGCGCCAGTGGTCGGGCCGCTGCTGGGGGGCTGGGTCACTGACAATTTTTCCTGGCCCTGGATCTTCTACATCAACGTGCCGGTTGGCGTGCTGGCCGCGCTGGTCACCTGGCGTTTGTACCGCCACCGCGACACCCCTATTCAAAAGCTGCCGATCGACCGGGTCGGGCTGGCGCTGTTGGTGCTTTGGGTGGGTTCGTTGCAGCTGATGCTCGACAAAGGCAAGGAACTCGACTGGTTCGCATCGCCGTTGATCAGCGGACTGGCGCTGGCCGCGGTGGTCGGTCTGGCCTTGTTCGTGGTCTGGGAGTTGACCGACGCCCACCCGGTGGTTGACCTCAGGTTGTTCGGTCGGCGCAACTTTGGTTTTGGCGTGCTCACCACCGCGCTGGGCTACGGCTTGTTCTTCGGCAACGTGGTCTTGCTGCCGCTGTGGCTGCAGCAGTGGATGGGCTACACCGCCACCGATGCCGGCATGGTGCTGGCGCCTGTGGGCTTGCTGGCCATTGTTCTCTCGCCGCTGGTGGGCAAGAAGGTTTCGGTCTGGGATCCGCGCGTGATGGCATCGGTCGCTTACCTGATCTTCACCTACGTGCTGTGGCTGCGGTCGGGCTTCACGACCCAGACCGACTATTTCCACATCATGTTGCCCACCTTGTTGCAAGGTGCGGGGATGGCCATGTTCTTCATTCCGCTGACCACTATCAGCTTGTCAGGCTTGGACCCCAGGCGATTGCCTGCTGCCGCGGGCTTGAGCAACTTCATGCGCATCACGGCCGGTGCGATGGGCACGTCGATCACCACCACGCTGTGGGAGAGCCGAGCCGCGATGCACCATGCCCATCTGGTCGAAGGCCTGCAGCAGGGCAACCCTGCGCTGGTCGAGATGCTGGGCACGCTGGGCGGGCTGGGCAGTGCCGACGCTGCGGCGCTGGCCCAGATCAACCGGCTGATCGACCAGCAGGCCTACACCCGGGCGGCCGACGACATCTTCTTAGGCTCGGCGCTGATGTTCACGCTGCTGATCGCGATGATCTGGCTGACGCGCAGACCACCGCGATTGGTGCAAGCCCCAGCCTCGGCTGACGCCAGCGGCGCACACTGAGCGCCCCGAGGCCGGCCGACGCCGGCCGCCCCCCATGGGGGTCAAGCCGCCAAGCCACATTTACTTGAGACGATTCCACCGAGCGTGAAAGACATCGCGCCAGACGCTCATGTTCGGGGGGTGCGTCAAGTTGATGCGCCGAAACAGCTGGCCTTGTGATCGAATCAGGTCAGAGCGTCAGCGCGATGACATCCGTCCCCAGCCCAGTGACCTATCCCCATGCCCGCGTTGCCGCACGCCGGGTCCTTCTCGTGACGATCGGCCTGGGTGCCGCATTGGGCGCGGCCGCAGGCCAAACGCTTTGGCTGGCGTCGCAACCCGTGCTGCCGCACGCCTGGCTGGCCGTCAGCACGGTGCTCGGCGCCGTGGCGGGTGGCTTGCTGGGCGCCGCAACAAGGCTGCTGGGCGCCATCGCGCCGCAGCGCCTGCTGGTGGCCACTTCGCACAGTTCCGAGGTCGAGCCTCCAGCGGTGAAGGTGCCAGAGGCTGTCAGCGTTGAAGCCTTCTGCGGCGCACCGGTGCGCGAGATCACCGGAGCCTACAACCCGCTCAATTTTGTCGCGGCGGCCGATCGCGAGTGGTCAAGGGTTCGCCGCCACGGTGAAGATGCGGCCTTGCTGCTGCTGGAGGTAGACCATTTCAAGCGCCTCAACCATGCTTATGGCAGGCTTTGCGGCGACACCATGCTCGCCGAGGTCACCCGCCTGACCTGCACCAGCTTGCGCGGCCATGACCTGCCGGCGCGATTTGGCGAAGGTGTGCTGGTGGTCTACCTGCCGCAGACCGAATTGCTAGGCGCACTCGATGCGGCCGAGCGCATCCGCAAGAAGGTGGCCGATCTGATCTTGGATTGGCAAGGCCAGCGGGTCTCGGCCACGGTCAGCTTGGGCGTGGCCTCGGTCAGCGCAGCACATGCATCGTTGGACGCCGTGGTCATCGATGCCAGCACCGCCTTGCGAGAGGCTCAAACCGTCGGTGGCAATTGCGTCCGTGCCGCGCCGCCTCACCGGAAATCTGCGTCTGAACGTTCGACGAGGCGTTGATCGCCTAGGGCCGTGCGAGCCCTGGGCAAGAGGCTCAAAGCCCGAGCTTCAAGGGCTGAGCCCGACCGGTCATCTCCAGATAGCCCAAGCCCAGCCGCACACCGTTCGCACCCAGCAGTTCGGCCAGCCCTTCCCAGTAGACGGTGCCGGTGGAGGCCCGGCTGTCGAGTTCTTGGTCATCCATCAGCGCGCGCAGCTCGAAATTTCCAGCAGGGCTCCGGATTCGCCAATGCACCGGGTAGCGCGCGCCAGTAGATTTGCTAATCCATTGCCGAAGCGGCTCGAAGCTCACCTCTTGCGAGCCGAAGTTGCGAGCCGTCGCACCCTCACCCGTATCGGCAGCGCGATGGCTGCCGCCCGCCCAGACCTGGCTGCCGTCGGCACGGCGCAGCACGAAGGCTGTCAGCGCGCTGCCATCGCTCAGGTTGATGCCCATCCAATCCCAACCCACCGCGCCGTCAGCGAGCAGCTCGTCGCTCCATTCGTGGTCTATCCAGCCGCGACCCTGTAGCGACCGGCGCTGGCCGCCCAGCAGCAGTTCGGCGCTGACCTCGAGCTGCGGCTGCGAGTAGTAATGGCTGGCCTGGCTGAGCTTAGGCCCTTTGCGCGAGAAACCAGCCTCACCTTGCAGCAGCAAGGCCTGCGTCGGCTTGAGCTGCAGCGACAGCGTGAACCCGGCCTCTGGCGCTGCCAGCTCGGCGCGATAGCTGTCATCGTCACGTCGCATCGTCCAGCGGCCGAGCGCAAGTGCGGTGTCAGCGCGCGCGGCATGGGCTTCGGGCAAGGACTCGTCGCCCGACCAGCGGGTGATGCGCTGGGCGTGGCGGTGAATGCCAGCGCCGATGTCGCTGACCGCGGCATGGGCAAACAGCAGCTGGCGCGGTGCGAATCGGCCCGGCAGGTCTAGCGCCAGCCCGGTGCGGCTGCGAAAGAAGGTGATCTGAAAACCGACCAGTGCACCCGCCGGCCGGTCCTGCAGCCAGCCGGTGGCGTACCACCACTCGATGCGCGATCCTGGATGCGCGCCATGGTCGCGGGGGAACACCAGCCGACGCGCCGGCTCGATCCGATCCTCGGGCACCGGATCGCCAGCCCAGGCCGGTGCCACAGACCCCAGCGCAGCCTGCAGCCAGCGTCGGCGCCGCAGCGGGCTCACCAATCCTCCTTGACCGCGATCACCGCTGAATGGCCCGCAGCCCGGCGCGCGCTCCACAGCGCGGTCAGGATGCCGGCGACCAGCACAGCGCCCGCCAGCGCGGCAAGTCTGTCCCAAGGCACCTGCAAGGGCATGGTCCAGTGAAAGCTTTGCGGGTTGACGACCTGCACCAACACGACGGCCATCGCCAAGCCCAGCGCCAAGCCGATCAGCGTGCCAGCGGCCATCCAGGCGGCGGCCTCCAAGCCGACCAGTACGATCACCTGGGAGCGTGTCAGCCCGAGGTGCGCCAGCAGGCCGAACTCCTTGCGACGTGCCAGCACCTGGGCCGACAGGCTGGCCGCGACGCCGACCAATCCGACCGCGATGGCCACCGCCTGCAGGTAGAAGGTCACTGCGAAGCTGCGGTCGAAGATGCGCAGCGACAGCGTGCGCAGCGAGGCTGTGCTGGCGGCCTCGAGCGCCAGATCAGGTCCGGCAATGCGGCGCAGCGCGGCCTCGACCTCTGCCGCCGAACTGCCCGGTTTGAGCCACAGCGCCAAGTCATTGACGCGCGTGTCGCCGGTCAGGCCTTGGTAATCGGTGGCGTCGATCGCGATCGCACCGGCCTGGCGCGCGTAGTCGCGCCAGATGCCGCTGATGCGCACTGTCACACCGTCTTGCGCTGCCGTGTTTGGCGCTGCAATGCCAGGCGCTGCAATGCCAGGCGCTGCGCTGGCGGTGATCGGCAGCCGGATGCGGTCCCCGAGCTGCCAGCCGTAGTCGCGAAACACTTCGCTGGGAGAGTGGGTGGAGACCAGGGTCACCACCCGGCCGATGAACAAGGGGATGAGCAGATCCAGCAACGCCGCCACGGCCCCGGTGAAGAACAGGGTCACGAGCAGCCCCTTGGCCTGGCGCGCGTAATGCCAATAGAACGCCAGCGCCCCGGGCGGTGGTGCGGCCTCGGGCGAGTCTGCGGTGGGATTCAGCCGTGTCTCGAAAAACCGGAACATAGCCGTTCAAGAATCAGGGGGCTCAAGAAGCAAAAGCCCCGCCGGGTCCGGCGGGGCTTTAAGGGCAAATGTGCGGGAATCCTAGGGGAGGCGGTTAGGGCTGTCAAACCGCGCGCGGGCCCATTATTTAAGGCGCATGCTCCGCCTGACCGAACTCAAGCTGCCCCTGGACCACGGCCAGGATGCCCTGAAAAAGGCCATCCTGAAGCGCCTGTCCATCAAGCCCGCCGCGCTCAAAAGCCATACTATTTTCCGGCGCAGCTATGACGCACGGCGCGTGAGTCAGATCG
>RGQD01000292.1 GCA_010030205.1 Betaproteobacteria bacterium | reverse complement strand
GTATAACCTGTGTCGCCATATGAACCAGTATATCCTGTGTCACCATATGATCCTGTATAACCTGTGTCGCCATATGATCCTGTATAACCAGTGTCACCATATGATCCTGTATAACCAGTGTCACCAAATGATCCTGTATAACCAGTGTCACCAAATGAGCCAGT
Organism: Betaproteobacteria bacterium; assembly: GCA_010030205.1. Taxonomy (GTDB): domain Bacteria; phylum Pseudomonadota; class Gammaproteobacteria; order Burkholderiales; family Burkholderiaceae_C; genus Pseudaquabacterium. The sequence goes on along the minus strand of RGQD01000292.1, from coordinate 5,713 downwards.
ATAACCTGTGTCGCCATATGAACCAGTATATCCTGTGTCGCCATATGATCCTGTATAACCTGTGTCGCCATAGGAACCGGTGTAGCCAGTATCTCCATATGAGCCAGTGTAGCCAGTGTCGCCATATGAGCCGGTGTAGCCTGTGTCGCCATATGAGCCAGTGTAGCCTGTGTCACCATAGGAACCGGTATAGCCTGTGTCACCATAGGAACCGGTATAGCCAGTGTCACCATATGAGCCAGTGTAGCCTGTGTCACCATATGAGCCAGTGTAACCAGTATCACCATATGAGCCAGTGTAACCTGTGTCGCCATAGGAACCAGTGTAGCCAGTATCACCATATGAGCCAGTGTAGCCAGTATCACCATATGAGCCAGTGTAGCCAGTATCACCATATGAGCCTGTGTAGCCAGTATCACCATAAGAACCAGTGTAACCTGTGTCGCCATATGAACCGGTGTAGCCAGTATCACCATATGAACCGGTGTAACCAGTGTCGCCATAAGAACCAGTGTAACCTGTGTCGCCATAGGAGCCGGTATAACCTGTATCACCATAGGAGCCGGTATAACCTGTATCACCATAGGAGCCGGTATAACCTGTATCGCCGTATGAGCCAGTATAGCCAGTGTCTCCATATGAACCTGTATAACCAGTGTCACCATAGGAACCGGTGTAGCCAGTGTCACCATAAGAACCGGTGTAGCCAGTGTCACCATAGGAACCAGTGTAGCCGGTATCACCATAGGAACCTGTGTAACCAGTATCACCATATGAACCAGTGTAGCCGGTATCGCCATAAGATCCAGTATAACCGGTGTCACCATAAGAACCGGTGTAGCCAGTGTCACCATAAGAACCGGTGTAACCTGTGTCGCCATAAGAACCGGTATAGCCTACTGATCCCCAATATCCATAATCTATAGAAATACCATTCTTGTATATATTTCCACCAATATTTACCAATACCAGCGCCGCCTGTAACAACTAATGCTCCGGTGTCTGTTGATATACTAGTAGTAGTATTAAAAATAGTAAATGTACTAGTGGTGTGATCAGGTAAAAAATGAATTATATTATCACTTGTAATAATTTCATATCCACCAACAGTAATAATGCCACTAGTAACTGTGAGATTTCCCTCTACGGTCAAATTGTTGGTGCTGGCTATTGCCGTAGGGACTCTTACCCATAATTGTTTATCGAGAATATACCTATAGGTTGCACCACCTATTTTTGTTGTTTGACCATCTATTGGGGATGTTGGAAAACTCATCATTAATCCTAATTTAAACTATTTATCGGATACTAAAAGTGGTAGATGTTGTTGTTGACGTTGTAATTGGTTTGGGCACATTAAAATGTGTTCTGGCAGTATCTTCATTGTCAAACCACATCCAACCACCAGTTGTAGGATATGTATATGTTGTGTGGTCATTTCTTAATAAAGTGTAACCTGGACCATATACAAAATTTTGTGCGTATTGAAATTGACTATTTGGATCTACTCTATAAAATCCACTAGTATCTATTGTTGTAATTTCTTTATCCATATACTGTCCATCCTTTATTTGTAGCTATAGTATGATCTGAGCCGCCATTATAACTTCCCCAGTTACTATAAACATATATAGTTTGATCCGGAACAGTGGCCAAATTACCATATATTGTATCCAAAGACGAACTGCTTAATTGGCAAGTATCAAAAGATACTGATGTATTGATATTAGTAACATTTGATGCATCTTGCAAAGTATAACAACTGCCAAACAATCCAAGAGTATATGTAGAATTAGTAAGATCCATTGTAGGTGCTGTTACTAGACTTATGCAAGTACTTGCAAAACTATCAAAATTAGTTCCTTGACTAAAGTTATAATTAGGTATATATTCTAAACTATAGCAACTTTCAAACATATAACCAAAAATTGTAACATTAGAAGTATCAACAAATTCCGGTGCTCTTTTTAATTTATAGCAATGCCTAAACATACTGCCAAAACTTGTACATGATCCAGTATCATATATTGGTACACTTACTAGGGTACGGCATTCATAAAACATACCACCCATCTCTGTAACTGAACTGGTATCAAAATAAGGTGCTGTTTTTAGACTATAACAATAGGCAAACATACTACCAATATTTGTTAACCCCGATGTATCACCAGTAAAGGTTACAGATTGTAATGCTGTACAACTTTGAAACATAGAGGCGGCGTAGGTCAATGCACTACTAACTGTTAATCTAACAGATACTAATGCCTGACAATCATTAAACATCATGTAAGAATTTGTGAGACTAGAAAAATCAAATTCTGGAATCTCTTTTAAACTTTTACAACTTTGAAACATATAAGGAGCACTAGTCACAGCCGATGTATCAAATAATGGAAGTTCTTGTAACGAAAAACAGCTCTGAAACATACCCAGCATATTAGTCACATTGCTGGTATTATATTTGGGAATTCTATACATAGAATGACAATTATCAAACATACTTTGCATATTGGTTGCACCAGAAGTATCAAAAAGAGGAAGATCTCTTAATGAAGTACACCAACCAAACATGTCTTCCATACGGGTAACATTTTTAGTATTAAATAAAGGAACACGTCTTAGACCTTCACAATAAGTGAACATAGCGTAGACGCTGGTCAAACTAGTAGTATTTGGATCTAATATTAGAGTTTTTAAACTGTAGCAATACGTAAATGTATTATCAAAATTACTCACATTACTTAAATTTAGTAAAGATGCTTTTACCAGCGAATAACAATTATAAAACATACCTCCACAATATGTAGGAGTTGCTGCCTGACTTCCTACATTTGTTAACAACGCTGTTCTTAAAGAATAACAATTATTAAATATACTGCCCATAGTAGTAGCTTTTGGGGTACTAATTGTAGCTTCGGTTAAACTTTCACACCCACTAAACATAGAGTTTAAATTTTGTACATTGCTAAGGTCCATGGTAGGAGTTATTTCTAATCCGTGACACTCAGAAAACATACTATCTGTGCCAGTTACTCCCGGACCTATATACATCACTGGCACAGATTTTAACGACCAGCACTGATAGAATAACATACTTAAACTAGTAAGAGAGTCGGAGAATTTATAAATCTTAGCTTGTTCTAATCTTATATTTGCTGTGCCTGTATAATTTTGTCCAATTTCAATAGCGGTCAAATAGCTACCTGCTAATGCAATATCTAACCAGCCAGTTGTATATCGATTTAATGCGTCTTGATTATGTCTCCAATCTATTCTTAAATCAGTTAAATTTCCTGTATCAGGAGTAACTGTTACAATAGACTGTTTATATCCACGAGTACATTCAGTACCGGCCAAAGCTGCGTTAGTGTAGTCGAACTGATGATAAACTGGTGTTGCTGGATTAATTCCACTATCAACAGTTCCGTCACCCCAATCAACTGTATATGTTCCACTATCACAACTTGCATATATGGTTGCAAAATTACCTTCACCTGGAAATACTGCGTGTAGCCCTACAAACTTTTGATCAGTATCAGTTATTGTAGGTAATGTTAGCCAATCGGCTGCCCTAACCCACGGACTAGCTGTTATTTCACTGCCTTGAGTTGATACATAATCAGCGGCATACTTCCTTGCTGAAATATTACTGGTAATTTTTATAGACATAGTTAAGCAATCTCTGATCCAAATAAATTAAAACTGACATTTGCAGTACCTGCATAAACTTTAACAATATCTCCAGTGTCTAATGTCATACCTAATGTTAAGAAAATAGTATCATTGGCTTCTACTCCTGTGTCATAGGCAATATATTGTTTAGGATTGAGGGCAGCGCCTCCCTTGCTTATTACCACTCGATAAGTAGTTGTAGCACCCATATTACATACGCTTAATGTTGAAGATACACATTGCGTATCCATAGGTACCGTATATAGATTTGTGAGGGTTGTTGCTGCTGGATTTACTTGTCCTAAAACTCTATAGTATGTTGGCATTTTTTTTCCTTTTTATTTTAATAATTTAACAACGACCACATCATAAAATCAACTGGTCCATCTTGTGGTTGAACTGAAGTTAACACCGTCCTACCTGTGATATCTAACCAATAGTATTCTCCCTGATCTAATTTATATACAGATAGTATACCAAGATCGGCAACATACCAAAAATCTCCCACATTAGGGTTAGTTGGTGGAGTTGAAGAACTAGTTATACTTGGGCCTGCTGCTGCATAGTTGCCAATAGTAGCAGTGGTAATAATTTGAGCACCACCAATATATGAAGTATTGACAATTTGAATATTGCCACCAATGTTTACATCACCACCAATACCAGCACCACCGGCAACAATCAATGCACCGGTATCTGTTGACGTAGAATTAGTTGTTCCAGATACTGATAATTTAGTAGTAGTTAATTTATTATCTATAGTATTGTAGGTTAATAAACTGTCACTATCTATTGGTGAATAGTCTCCAGTTAATTCTGTTAAACCTACATAATAACTAGTACTAGGAGTTACTAAATTTACAAATACATTGTCAGAATTTCCACTAGTTCCTGATGCTAATGTAGTTGTTGTTATAACTTCTATTCCATTAGAGAATATATTACCAGCATACAAATCACCACCAATACCAACACCACCGGCAACAATCAATGCACCGGTATCTGTTGAAGTTGATAGTGTTATATTCGTAATATTAACTACCATTTCTGTAGTTCCTGTGAAACTACCTAGACTACCAGTATAACCTATATCACCGAATGAACCAGTATAACCAATGTCGCCTTGACTACCTACATATCCGGTATCACCATAGGAACCTGTATAACCTGTATCGCCGTATGAACCTGTGTAACCAGTATCACCATATGAACCTGTGTAACCAGTATCACCATATGAACCTGTATAACCTGTATCGCCGTATGATCCAGTATAACCAGTGTCACCATAGGAACCTGTGTAACCAGTGTCACCATAGGAACCTGTGTAACCTGTGTCGCCATAGGAACCTGTGTAACCAGTATCACCATAGGAACCAGTATAACCTGTGTCACCATAGGAACCTGTGTAACCAGTATCACCATATGAACCAGTGTAGCCGGTATCACCATATGATCCAGTATAACCAGTGTCACCATAGGAACCTGTATAACCTGTATCGCCGTATGAACCTGTGTAACCAGTATCGCCATAGGAACCAGTGTAGCCGGTATCACCATATGAACCAGTATAACCGGTATCACCATAAGATCCAGTATAACCGGTATCACCATAAGATCCAGTATAACCGGTATCACCATAGGAACCTGTGTAACCAGTGTCACCATAGGAACCTGTGTAGCCGGTATCACCATAGGAACCAGTGTAACCAATGTCGCCTTGACTACCTACATATCCGGTATCGCCGTATGAACCAGTGTAGCCGGTATCACCATAGGAACCTGTATAACCTGTATCGCCGTATGAACCAGTGTAGCCGGTATCGCCATAAGATCCAGTATAACCAGTGTCACCATAAGAACCTGTATAACCTGTATCGCCATAAGATCCAGTATAACCAGTGTCACCATAGGAACCTGTGTAACCAGTGTCACCGTATGAACCTGTGTAGCCGGTATCGCCATAGGAACCTGTGTAGCCGGTATCGCCGTATGAACCTGTGTAGCCGGTATCGCCATAGGAACCTGTGTAGCCGGTATCGCC
>RGQD01000291.1 GCA_010030205.1 Betaproteobacteria bacterium | reverse complement strand
GTCGGCGACACCCAACCCGCCGATCCAGCCAGGAGACCCGAGCCATGAGTGCAGATGCATCCTCCAAAGCCAGCCCCAAGGGCGCCGAGGTCTGGCGCGACGCCTGGGGCATCCCGCACATCCGGGCCGCCAGCCCCGACCAGGCTTTCAGCGCACTGGGCTTCGTCCATGCGCAGGACAGGCTGTTCCAGATGGAGTCGCTGCTGCGGCGCGGCACCGGGCGCCACGCCGAATGGGTCGGCAAAGCGGCGATCAAGGCCGACACGCTGGCGCGCCAACTCGACACCCGTGGGGCCTCGCAGCGAGATTACGCCGCGCTGGGCGCGCCGGCCAAGGCGATGCTCGAAGCCTATGCGCGCGGGGTCAACGCCTTCATCGCCACCGGCGCGCGGCCGGTCGAATACGGCTTGCTCGAGACCGAACCCGGCGCCTGGGAGCCCTGGCATTCGATCGCGGTGATGCGCCAGATCGGTTTCCTGATGGGCTCGGTCTGGTGGAAGCTGTGGCGCGCCGCCGCGCTGCCCATCGTCGGCGCCGAGGCGCTGACAAGGCTGCGCTTTGAGGACGGTGGCGACGAGCTGATGTGCCTGCCGCCAGGGCTGTCGACCGGCCCCTACCAGGCGCTGATGGCCGATCTGCAGCCCGGCGTCGCCGCGCTGCTCGAGACGGCGGCGCCAGATGTCAGCGGCGGCGGCAGCAACAACTGGGCGCTGGCGCCGGACCACACCGAGACCGGCCGGCCGCTGCTCGCGGGCGACCCGCACCGGGTGCTCGAGATGCCGAACATGTACGCCCAGGTCCACCTGGCCTGCGACCGTTTCGACGTGATCGGGATGACCGTGCCGGGCGTGCCGGGATTCCCGCATTTCGCCCACAACGGCTCGGTGGCCTGGAGCGTGACGCACGCCTTCATGGACATCCACGACCTCTATGTCGAGCGCTTCGACGCCGATGCCCAGGCCAGCCTGTACCAGGGCCGCTGGGAGCCGGTGCGGCGCAGGACCGAGTCGATCACGGTGCGCGGCGAAGCCAGCGTGCAGGTCGAGGTGATCGAGACCCGCCACGCACTGGCGCTGCGATCGGTGCAGTTCGCGCCGCTGGACCGGTCATTCGACTGCCTGCTCCCGATGCTAGAGGCCAAGACCGTCGCCGAGCTGTACGAGTCGACCCGTGAATGGGGCTTGATAGACCACAACCTGGTCGCCGCCGACACCCAGGGCAACATCGGCCACCGCGTGCGGGCCAAGGTGCCCAAGCGCCCAAGATCGAACGGCTGGCTGCCCGTGCCGGGCTGGACCGGCGAGCATGAATGGGACGGCATGGTGGCCTGGGAGCGAATGCCCGCAAGCATCAACCCGGCCGGCGGCAGGCTCGTCACCGCCAACAACCGGGTGCAGTCTGAAGGCGAGGACTACCTGTGCACCGACGCGATGCCGCCGCACCGGGCGCGCCGGATCTGGCAGCGGCTGGCCGGGCTCCAACGCGCTTCGGTCGCCGACATGGGCGCGGTGCACCGCGACCTCGAGACCATCCCGGGCCAGGAGTTGCGCGACCGGCTGCGTGGACTGCCCGTCACCGACGCTGCTGCCGCAGCGCTGCAGCAGCTGATCCTGGGCTGGGACGGCAGGATGACGGCCGACTCGACCGGCGCGACCGCTTACAACGCGCTGCGCCTGGTGCTGACCAAGCTGGTGGCCGAGCGCAGCGGCCTGCGCGCGGTCAGCCAGAACCCCCATGCCCAGGTGCCGCCCGGCACCCAGGCCGACAACCAGCTCTGGTGGGCGCTGCCCGGGCTGCTGCGCTCCGACGACCGCGTGCTGCTGCGTGGCGCGAGTTGGGACGAGATGCTGCTGCAAGCGCTGGCCACCTGCGCCGCGCAACCCGAGACCTGGAACCAGGCCTGGGGGCTGGCGCACCGGCCAAGGCTGGGCCATGCGCTGTCAGCGCTGTTCCCAGCCCAGGCTGAGCGGCTGGACCGTTGGTCGACACCGATCGGCGGCGACAACGACACCGTGATGGCGACCGGCTGCGCGGCGACGATCGGCAGCCGGGCGATCTACGGCTCGCTCGCCCGCTATGTCTTCGACGTCGGTGCCTGGGACAACTGCCGCTGGATCGTGTTTCACGGCGTCTCGGGCGAGCCCGACAGCCCCTGGTACATGAACCAGAACGAGGCCTGGGCGGCAGGCGAGACGGTGCCCATGCTCTACGACTGGACCCGGATCACGGCGGAAGCCCTGAGCCACCAGGCTATCCTCACCAGCCGGCCCGAAAGCCCGGCGCGCTGAGCTCGCGCCCGGCCGACACAGCACCATGCCCGCAGGTCTGAGCGCCAGCAGCCGCGAGAACCTGAGCTCTCGCGTCTATGGCCAGTTGCGCGAGGCGCTGATGGCCGGCCGTTTCTGGCCCGGCCAACGCTTGCGGATCCGCGAACTCGCCACCGCGATGGACGTCAGCGACACGCCGGTGCGCGAGGCCATCATGCAGCTGGTGCGCGAGGGCGGGCTGGAGATGCGATCGGGCCAGGCGATCACGGTCGTCAAGCTCAGCCTGGCGCGCTACCAGGAGCTGCGCGAAGTTCGGCTGCTGCTCGAAGGCTTGGCGACCGAGAAGGCCACGCCCTTGATCACGCCGGCTGAGATCGACACGCTCGAGCTGCGCCACCAGCAGCTCATCGCCGCCGAGCACAACGCAGACTTCGAGACCGCGGTGCTGGCCAATTTCCAGTTCCACTTCGGCATCTACCGCGCCTCGGGGATGACCGACCTGGTGACAATCCTAGAGAGCGTCTGGCTGCGCAACGGGCCGCTGCTGAAGTACCTCTATCCGCACGCTGCGCCAACCTATCCGGGCAAGCACCAGCACCTGAACCTGATCAAGGCACTGCGGCTCGGCGACGCCGACGCGGCCAGGCAAGCGATCCAGCACGACATGGTCGAAGGCGGCGCCAGGCTGATCGAGCTGCTGGCGATGATCGAGGACGGCCGCGCGGTGGTCGCCGAGACCGCGCAAGGCGGGATGCAGCTCGAGTTTCGCGCGCCGACCGCGCAGCAGCCGGTCAACAAACTGAAGCGCTGACCCGGGGCTGCGCTGGGCGGATCGAGCCGGCGCAGCGCTGAGCGGATATATCATGTATGCCGAACATGGATGAACAGGTGGCGCGATGAATGCCCGTACCGACACACCCGATCAGCAGTTGCGAGCGCGCGCCCAGCGCGTCGTGCCAGGCGGCATGTACGGCCACATGCGCGCCGAAGGCCTGCCGCCCGATTACCCGCAGTTCTTTGACCGCGGCCAGGGCTGCCACCTGTGGGACGCCAACGGCAGGCGCTACATAGACTTCATGTGCAGCTGGGGTCCGATCGTGCTGGGCCACCAGCACCCCGGCGTCACCGAGGCGGTGAACCGGCAGATGGCCGCCGGCGACTGCCTGAACGGCCCGACCGAGCGCATGGTCGAGCTCGCCGAGCGCCTGGTCGGCCTGGTGACCCACGCCGACTGGGCGATGCTTTCCAAGAACGGCAGCGACGCGACGACGACCTGCGTGACGCTGGCGCGCGCGGCGACCGGCAAGCGCAAGATCCTGGTCGCCAAGGGCGCTTACCACGGCGCGCTGCCTTGGTGCTCGCCGCATCCGCTGGGCGTCACCGCCGAAGACCGCGCCCACCTGATCAGCTACCGCTACAACGACATCGCCAGCCTGGAAGCGGCGGTCGATGCGGCTGGCGGCGACCTTGCCGGCATCGTCGCGTCGGCATTTCGCCACGACTACGGGCTGGACCAGGAGCTGCCCGATGCGGCGTTCGCGCGCCGCGCCAGGGAACTGTGCGACGCCGCCGATGCGGCGCTGATCCTCGACGACGTGCGAGCGGGCTTTCGCTTGACGCTGCACGGCAGCTGGGACCTGGTCGGCGTGCAGCCCGACCTCAGCGCCTGGAGCAAGGCGATTGCCAACGGCCACGCGCTCGCCGCGGTGACCGGCAACGAGCGCTACCGCGACGCCGCAGCCAAGCTGTTCGTCACCGGCTCGTTCTGGTGCGGCGCAGTGCCGATGGCAGCAGCGCTGGCGACGCTGGACGCGCTGGAACAAGGCGACGGCCCGGCGCGGATGCGGGCTGCCGGTCAGCGCCTGCGCGACGGCCTGGCCGCGCAGGCAGCCGCCGTGGGCCTGGGCATCCGCCAGAGCGGCCCGCCGCAGATGCCCACGCTGCTGTTCGACGACGACCCAGATTGCGCGAAGGGCTACCGCTTCTGCCAGGAAGCGCTCAAGCGCGGCGTCTACCTGCACCCGCGGCACAACATGTTCCTGTCGATGGCGCACAGCGACGCCGACATCGACGAAGCGCTGCATGCCACGGCGCAGGCCTTCGAGGTGCTGGCCAGCGGCCGTTGAAGCAGCGACTGGCGCTGCCAGCCAGACGACGAATCATTTGACAACCGGCATCAAGCCGGTGCTATTTTCCTAGGAGACCCGGATGAGCAATCAAACATGGCTGTCATGGCGCGCTGGCGCGATCGGTCTGGTCGCTGCGGCGCTATGGGCCGCTGGCCCCGCGCAGGCCGAGCCCAAAAAGGGCGGCACGCTGGTCTATGCCTCGGTCTCAGGACCCGGCACGCTCGACCCGCATGTCTCGTCGAGCGCGGTCGAACTCGAAGTCATCCACAACGTCTTCGAGGGCTTGGTCGCGCTGGACAACCAGAACGCGACCAAGCCGATGCTCGCGAGCAAAGCCACGGCCTCGGCCGACGCCAAGACCTACTCGTTCACGCTGCGCCGCGGCGTGAAGTTCCACAACGGCGACGAGCTGACCTCAGCCGATGTGCGGGCATCGTTTGAGCGCTACCAGCGCGTCAGCCCGAATGCCAGCAACCTGTCCGGTGTCGAGCGCTACGACACGCCCGACCCGCAGACCTTCATCATCCGGCTCAAGGAGCCCAACGTCGTGCTGCTCGACGTGCTGAAGTCGCCGATCTTTCCGCTGATGATCCTGCCCGCAGCGCAAAAGGACAAACCCGCGCGCGGCATCGACGTGGTCGGCACCGGGCCTTATTCGCTGGGCGAATGGGTCAAGGACAGCCACCTGGTGATCAAGCGTTTCGACGGCTATGTCGCCGACACCAGCGCCGCCGGGCGCGACGGTTACGCCGGACGCAAGACCGTGCACCTGGATGCGGTGCGGTTCCGCTTCATGCCCGAGGCGACGACGCGCATCGCCGCGCTGCAGACCGGCGAGGCCCATCTCGCAGGCAGCATCCCGAGCGAGCTGCGCGCACGCATCGAGGAGAAGAACACGCTGGCGATCCGCGAGGTGTTCCCGGTCGGCGGCAGCTATGTGATCGTCAACTCACAGTTCGGCGTCACGGCCAACCTTGGCATCCGCCAGGCCATCGCCGCGGCGATCAACATCGGCGAGATCACCGAGGCCACCGGCGGCATCAACAAGCCCAACCCCTGGATGTCCTTCCCGAACACGCCGTACTACCTGGGCAACAGCGCGCCCACGCCCTGGTACGACCAGAAGAACCCTGCCAAGGCCAAGGAGATGGCCAAGAAAGCCGGCTACAAGAACGAGAAGGTCATCATCGAGACCAACAGCAACTACCAGTGGATGCGCACCACGATGCTGGTGGTCGCCGAGCAGCTCAAGGAGGCCGGCTTCAACGTCGAAGTCAAGGTCGTCGACTGGACCACCAACGCGGCCCATATGCAGCAGGGCACGGGCGAGTGGAACCTGTCGACCACGCTGTTCGGCCCCGACCACATCCTGGGGCCGCAGCAATGGCGCCCGCTGGTCTATGCCTTCCCCAGCATCAAGGGCAACGACGCACTCGACGCCGCCTACAAGAGTTTCTTCGCCGAGCCCGAACTCGAGAAGCGGCGCGGCGCTTGGCTCAAGATCCAGCAGCAGGTGCTGGGCAATGCCTACAT
>RGQD01000030.1 GCA_010030205.1 Betaproteobacteria bacterium | reverse complement strand
TCCTCTACACGGTTCTTAATGTTGGGCTTGCGGCGATTCGGTGTGCTAGAGCCGCAGCGTTGTCGTCCGGAGGGACGCCTGTTCGATTTTGGCCGACATTCAGATCGATGTAGAGTTCGAGAATCAGGCGCGCGAGTTCGGGGTCGAACTGGGCGGCTGGAGCTTTGGCGCGCAATTTGGCGACCTCAACAATGATGGTCTGGTTGATCTGTATTTGACCAATGGCTATATATCGCTCGACAAGCAAAGCAGCTATTGGTACGACTTTTCAAAGGTTGCTGGGGGCAACAGCGCGATCATCGGTGACGCCAAAAACTGGCCCGGATTCAATGGGCGAAGTCTGTCGGGTTACCAGGCCAAACGGCTTTGGCTCAATGACGGAGCGGGTCGCTTTGCTGATGTCGCGCCACTGGTCGGTGTGACCGACCGCCACGACGGCCGCGCGGTAGCGCTGGCCGACTTCGGGAACCGAGGCGTTCTCGATGTCGTGGTCGCGAACCAGAAAGGGCCTTTGCTGCTGTACCGCAACACGGTCGCAGCTGGACGACACTGGATCGCTTTCGATCTGGAAGGCACGACCAGCAACCGCAGCGCGATCGGCGCACAAGTCACCTTGTATTGGAATCATCAAAAGAGAGTGCAGGTGGTGTCGGGTGGCAGCGGTTTCGCAGCACAGAACGACAGGCGGCTGCACTTTGGACTGGGCCCCAAAGCGCAGGTGGAAAAGGCCGAGATTCGCTGGCCTTCGGGTCGAGTCCAGACCCTGACTGCGCCCCACATCGACGCAATCAACAAGATCAAGGAACCAACATGACCACACCGATTGCGGATTTTTCGCCAGCCTTGCCCACCGAACCGACCTGGCGACAACGTCTGGCGAGCCTGGACAGTCCTTACGTGGTGCCGGTGTTCATCACGATGGTCTTGGTGGTGGGCCAACTGTCGTTCGGATTTCTTGAAAGCGCGTCGCGCACCTTTTTGGCGATCTCGGTCGCTATCGGTGTCGAACTCTTGCTCGGCCGCTTGCTGCTTGGCAAGTGGCAGCACCCGGCCAGCGCCTATGTCTCGGGCATCAGCGTTGGCATTCTGGTTCGTTCACCGGCCTTCTGGCCTTTTGCACTGTGCGCGGCACTCTCGATTTGCTCGAAGTACGTGTTGCGCTACCGTGGCCGTCACCTCTGGAATCCCTCGAATTTTGGTATTTCGGCGTTGCTGTTCCTGGGCGGTGAGATGGTGGGCAGTCTCAGCATCCAGTGGGGCAACCATGTTTGGGCGATGTTGGTGATCTGGGTGCTCGGCGCTTTCATCATCTGGCGTTTGCGCCGTTTCCATATCACCGCCACTTACGTGCTGGCCTTCATCTGTTACGCCGGCTTGCGCAGTTGGTACACCGGAGCGACCTTCGAATCCGAGATCTCGCCAGTGACCGGGCCGATGTACCAGTTGTTCATCTTCTTCATGATCACCGATCCGAAGACGACGGTGAAGACCCGCCGTGGCCAGTGCTTGGTGGCATTTGCGGTGGCCACGGTGGAAGCGGTGCTGCGCCTGGCGCAGGTGGTCTACGCACCCTATTACGCGCTCTTCTTCGTTGGACCGACAGCATTGATGCTCGAAACCTGGTGGGCAGCCAGGAGCGAATTGCGCGACGCCAGTGCAGCGCCGGTCGGCAGTCCGGCGCGAGGCGTGAGCTGATGCAGCGCTGCGCAGCATGGTGGCACAGCGCTGCTGTTGCCGCGTTCGCGTTGCTCGTGCTCACAGTCGCCGGTTGCGATCGCCGCAGCGACCCCAGTGCCGCGCCAGCGGCCGCATCAACCCCGGGAGAAGCGCAAGTTGCACTGTTCACCGAAGTGGCGCAGGCCAGCGGCATTGACTTCCAGCATACGAATGGCCGGACGGGTGAATTTTTCTATGCCGAAATCATTGGCTCCGGCGTGGCGCTGTTTGATTACGACAATGATGGACGACTCGACCTGCTGGTGCTGCAGGGCGTCGGGCTCGGTGCCGCGTCCAGCCCGGCTGGCGATGCCTGCGCCGCCAGGCTTTACCACAACGATGCGCCGACCTCTTCCAACCCACGCCTGCACTTCACCGATGTCACCGCGAACTCTGGCCTTTGTAGCCGCGGCTATGGCATGGGCGTGGCGGTGGGTGACATTGATAACGACGGCTGCCCCGATCTTTTCATCAGCCACTTCGGCAGCCCGGGTCAGCTGTTTCGCAACAACTGCGACGGCACTTTCAGCGACATCACCCGCAAGGCAGGTCTGGCCGGCAATGGTGGCTGGGGAGCGAGTGCAAGCTTTGTCGATTTCGATCGCGATGGCCGTCTTGACTTGTTTGTCACGCACTATGTGCGTTACGCTGTTGCCGAAAACAAGAAGTGTTTCGCGACCAATGGTGCCCGCGATTACTGCGCCCCGGCAACTTACCGCACCGAGCCCGGCGCGCTCTACCGCAACCTCGGGGGCGGTCGGTTCGAAGACGTGTCGGCCAAATCAGGGATTCAGCGGGCGTTCGGTGCGGGTCTGGGCGTGATGGCTTTCGATGCCGACGGCGACGGCTGGCCGGACATCTTTGTCGCCAATGACGGCAACCCGAACCAGCTCTGGATCAACCAGCGGGACGGCACCTTCAAGGACCAGGCAACCGAACGTGGCGTTGCGGTCAACGCGCACGGATCGGCTGAAGCCGGCATGGGTCTGGATGTGGGCGACTATGACAACAATGGCACCGATGACATCTTCATGACGCACTTGGCACGCGAGAAGAGTACGCTGTACGTCAACCGCGGTGACGGCACTTTCGAAGACCGCAGTGTCGAAGTGGGCGTGGCGGTGCCGAGCATTCCATTCACCGGCTTCGGGACGGCATTCTTGGACTATGACAACGACGGTTGGCTCGACCTGGTGGCGGCCAATGGTGAGGTCAAGGTGATCGAGGCGCTGCGCAGTCAGAGTGAGCCCTATCCGCTACACCAGCGCAAGCAGCTCTTCCACAATCTCGGCAACGGCCGCTTCGATGAATCAACGCGCAAGGGTGGCCCTGCATTCGCGTTGTCGGAGGTAGGTCGCGGGCTGGCCGTCGGCGATCTGAACAATGACGGGGCCATCGATTTTGTCGTCAACAACAACGATGGCCGACTGCGTGTCTTTCTCAACACGGCAGCCAGCGCTCACGCCTGGGTTGGTCTGCGGCTGCTGTCTGGCAAGCGTGATGCCTATGGTGCGCGGGTCGAAGTCCGGCGAAAGGCCGGACCGTCCTTGTGGCGCCGGGTGCGTGCCGATGGCAGTTATCTCTCGGCCAACGATCCGCGCATTTTGGTGGGACTGGGAGACGGGCCGCCGATCGACAGTCTGATCGTGCATTGGCCGAACGGCGGGCGCGAGCAGTTTCCGCCGCCAACCCTGCGCAGCTACGCCACCTTGACGCAAGGTGCTGGCGGCCCGGTGGCGCCTTGAGCACGATTGCTGCAGACCATGGATGAACAAGATCTTGACGCTGATCGACGACCGGGTACCTCAAGATCTGGTGCATGCCCAGCCCAAGGCGGTGGCATTTTGATAGACACTGGCTTGCCGGTGGTGTTGCAATCAGGGCTCGGGAGGATTGATCATTCGGCGTCGTGCGACTGGGCGCCCGCCCGAAGTCTTTCGCGCATGCATGTACTGACGAAATCGAAACTCATCGGCCTGGTCATAGGGGCTTTGTTGCCGGCGGCTGCCAGTGCGCATGTCTTTGGCCAACCCTACACCCTGCCGGTGCCGTTTTCGATGTACGCCTACGGGGCGATGGCGGCGCTGCTGCTGTCTTTCATCGTGGTGGGCTTGTTTGCCGCCGCGCCTGCGCTTGGCCGCGTCGCACCGGTGCGAGCGGTCTCCATCGAGTCTGCCGGTGCGCCACCGCAGCGTATGACTGTTGGCAGCGCTTGCAGCGTCTTGCTGTTGGTCTTGTGCATTGTTTCTGGCTTGATCGGCACGCAGAATGCCTTCGCCAATTTCAACATGACCTTCTTCTGGATTGGCTTCGTCCTTGGGCTGCCCTATGCGGTGGCGCTGCTGGGCGATTTCTATGCGCCGGTCAATCCTTGGAAGACGCTCGCAAGCTGGCTTGAGAGCGCGTCTGGCATGGCGTTCAGCGGTCGACTGCGCTACCCGGCCTGGCTTGGTTACACGCCCGCTTTGCTGCTGTACATGAGTTTCATCTGGCTCGAGCTCTTCGGCCAACTTGGACCGCGCGGCTTGTCGGTTGCGCTGCTTGGCTATACCTTGATCAACCTGATCGGTGCCTATGTCTTTGGCCGGGATCTTTGGTTCCGGCAGGGCGAGTTTTTCGGGGTTCTGCTGCACTTGATCGGCAAGATTTCTCCCTGGTCTTGGCCTGCGGGCGCAGGGCAAGCCCCATCGACTGACCAGAGGCGCCGTTGGCGGCTGCCGTTTTCCGCACTGGCAGACGAGCCGGCAAGCCATCTGACCCTTGTGTTGTTCATCTTGTTCATGTTGTCCTCGACGGCTTTCGATGGCTTGCATTCGACGCTGCCGTGGGTCAACGTTTTCTGGAAGAGCATCTATCCCGGCATCGCGCCGTGGTTCACGCCTGCCCCTGGCCAGCAGTACCTGCTGTCGACCCAGCTCTACTACCTTTGGCAATGGTGCTCACTGTTGTTGTCACCGCTGATCTATCTGCTGTTCTTTGCGGGTTTCATGCGGGCGGTAAAAGTCTTTTCGAGAACAAGGCTTTCAACGCGCGAACTGGTGCTGCGCTTCGCAATGTCACTGCTGCCCATCGCCTTCGTGTACCACGTGACGCACTACTACACGCTGCTGCTGTCGCAAGGCGGGCAGTTGCTCAAGCTCGTCTCTGACCCTTTCGGTTACGGTTGGAATCTGTTCGGCACGGCCAAACTGATGATCCAGCCGATGATGCTCGATGTCGAGCTGATCTGGCATACCCAGGTCGCGCTGATTCTGATTGGTCATATCGTGGGCGTCTATCTTGCGCATGTCGAGGCGCTTCGAAGCTTCAGCACGCCGCGCAGGGCCGCGCTCAGCCAGCTTCCGATGTTGGTGCTGATGATGGTGTTCACCAACTTCGGCCTGTGGATCTTGTCCATGCCTTTGGCGGGTGGCAACTGACGATGAAAGCAAGCCCCGTGATGAGTCTCAGACTACCTGCCATTCTTGCCCTTGTTGCAGTCTTGCTGGCCTTGCCAGTTCCGGCGCGGGCTTTTGAAAGCGATGTCCACTTCGGCCTCACCCGCTGGCTGGCGCTGCGCGCAGGCTTCACGCCTTCGCAGGCCGACTCGATCGCGGTGGCCAACCAGCGCATCGACGGCGGTCTGATCGAGAACCTTGCATTCAGTTTTGAATATGCCTGTGCCGGCAGTTTTCCGGAAGTTGCCCGCCAAGTTCAAGATCAACACTATCCGTCCGCCAAGCCTGTGCCAGCCGCGCCCGTCGATCGAATGGTGGTGCCAGGCAGTGAGGCTGCGCGCCGCGCACTCGCAGCGCTGTCGCCGCAACTCAAAGGCAAGGAAGGGCTGCTGCTCGGCAAGTTCGGCGAAGCTTTGCATCCCTTGCAGGATTCGTGGGCACACCAGGGCAAACCGTCGCAACCGAATCTGGGCGCGTCGCTCGGGTGTGACGCTGCACTGGCATCTTCACCGCCGTTGGCGCGTGGGGGTTCGCAGTCGCATTCAGCCAACCTCAGCGCCGCCTGGCCGGCCGATGTCATCGGCATGGCCCAAGCGACCTACGAAGCGCTGCGCCAGTATCCAGCGATTCAGGCTCAGGATCGCAAGCCCGCGGACTGGGCTTTGCTGCTGCCAGCGCTGAAGGCGTTTGCCAAAGCATCGACCAAGACCCAGAAGCGGGCCTGGTTTGTTGGTCAAGGTATCACCGACACCGGTTTCCTCGGTGGTATCAGCTTGCCGGACGGCGCTGATCCCGGCCTGTTGACATGGGGCGGCCAGCGCTTGCCGCCGTTGGCGGGCAGCAAGTCCTTGCAACACGATGCGCCTGCAGAGGTCCGTGCCTTCTTCGATGACTTGCTGGCGCGCTGGTTGAGCAACGAGCGGGTTGAAAGTGTGCTGGCTGACATGGGCCCCGCTCGCGCCAAGCCAGCTGTCAGCGACGGCGTGCGATCGGCACGCGAGTTGGCGGCTCGACTCAAGCTTTGGAAGTTGCGCGACCATGGCGCCGCCGCCAAGCTCGCCCATGCGCCCGCGCCCCTGAGCGATGTCCAATTGCAGGCGGTCGACCGCCTGGTGCTTGGCGCGGCCGCCATGCTGCCGCCGATGGCGCTTGCCGATGCGGTGTATCCACTGCAACCTGCTGGGCCCGCGCCCATGCCCTTGCTGCCTTACATCGTGCGGCCGCTGCCAGATTGGGCGGGCCTATCGCGCATGATCGCGATCGCAAGGCTCAAGCACGCGCCTTATGACACGGTCGGTTGGATCGCCGCGCGGATCGGCGAACGCTGGGTTCTCGTCGATCTTGTCGCTTCGGTGGATTTGTGACCTTGTCGGTCGCGGGCCGCAGCCGCCTGGCTTTTTGCTGGATTGGACTCGCAGCCTTGCTTAGCGCGGGAGTGGCCGCTGCGGCGGGACCGGTCAGCGGCGCCGCCAGCTTGTGCGATCTGCCGCGCGCTGTCCCACAGCGGGCGCGTCTGACCCAGCTGCTGCGGGAACTGTCAACGGTGCGTCGCTTCAGGCTGGAATACTGGGCCAGCGAGCGCTGTCTCACCAGGTGAACCTGATGGTCAGCTATCTGCCCAGCACTCGCTGTCCAGGACAGTGGCGGGTCGACACCGTGTGGGTGCTGCCCCGTGGCAAGGCGTCGACCATGGTCGTCGCAGCGCCGCCAAGTGACGCTTCATCCAAGGCCACTGCTTTGACGGCGTCAGATCAGGCCTATCTGTCTGCACATGGTATTGGGCCGGCGCCGTCGTCAGCGGCCAGCGCACCTGCGCCCTGACCTGACGCAAAGCATCACACAGTCGTACAAGGGCGAGCAAGCGGTCTATCGACGGTAGCCGCAATCTGCCATGGATGCGTCAGGTCGGTGATGGCATTCGTGCGATCTCCAGGCTTTCGACCATCTTGGCCGCATCACTGCTTCAGGCTGACGGCAGGACTCCTGGGCTGGAACACTACATCGGTGGCAGACCAGGGTTCTCGTGACGGCTTTTTTTGCTGGTACAGCGTCAGGTTTCGCTCCAGAAAGGGTTTCATCCCTGGCGCACCCATGCGGTCATAGACGATGAGGGTTTCCTGCTGAAGTTTCACCGCTTGGTCGAAATCACCGGTCTCTGCCATGGCCATCGCAAAGGTCTGACCGGCCTCCGGGCTCTTGGTCGCGTCAAACAGCGGCTTGGCGATGCTCACGGCGCGTTGGCCATCGCGCAGCGAAGCGTCTGGCGCTGAAGCCAGAACTCTAGCGAGTGCATTGGCCATCGACTGATTGCGCCCGTCTTCAGCCAATCCAGCCTCCAGTTGCTTCCTGGCCTCGGCGAATTGACCTGACCGCAACAGCGCATAACTCAGCGACAGACGTATTCGCGCCGATGGACTGAGGCCGAAGGCCTCGCGGTAAAGCGGCGCAGCTTCCAGCGCCTGTCCTGCTCGCATCTTGGCATCGGCCAGATAGACGCGGGCTTGCACATTCTTGCCATCGCGCTCGATCGCCGCACGGTATCGGACACTGGCTTCCTGGTCCAGGCCTTGCCGGTCATACACCACCGCCAGACTCATTTGTGCAGTGGCATTCGTGCCGTCGATATGCAAGGACTCGGTCAATGACTTTTGTGCCGCTTCCAGTTGGCCCAGGTTGGCGAGTGAAATCCCGAGGTTCGCCAGTATTTCGGCGTTCTTGGGATCGGCTTGCGCAGCAGCTTCAAATGCTTGCCGTGCCAAGTCGAATTGACCTGTCTGACCATAGCGTTGTCCGCGCCTGAGCAGGGATCTCGATGATGCCGCCTTGGCACCCAGCGCATCGGCCAGCGGGTCGGGGATCGAGGGTTCCTGTCCATTGGCAGAGTAAGCACGCAAGGCTTGCGCAGCCTTGTCCCGCTCGCCTAGCGCTTGATAGGCGACAGCCAGCGGATGGCGCAGCTTGGAGCCGGACGGCCATAGTTGCAGCGACTCCTGCAAATAGGCGACTGCCTTGTTGTAGTCCCGCTTCGCGAGCGCGACCTTGCCAAGCCCGGCCAGCGCGGCAGGTCGCGCCGCCTTGTCTTGTTGCAGCTTGTCAAAGACTTGCTGGGCACGTTCGAAGTCACCATGCGCGAGCGCAACTTCGCCCAGCGATAGCAAGGCCAGTGCGTCGTTGCCGTCGATTTTGAGAACAGCTTCGAAACTCTGCATGGCCTCGGTCTGGCGTGCGGTGTCGTTGTACAAATGCCCTAGAAGGTAAGGCCAGCGCTTGTCACCTGGGGCCAGAAGGCGTGCATTCTTGTAGGCTGCTTCGGCCGGATTGGCGAGGTCCTGCGCATGGTGGACCATGGCCAATTCACCGTAGGCATCCGCCAATTTCAGGTTGCTTGGCTTTTCCGCAGCGATGCGATCGAACGCCGTATGCGCCTTCTCGATGGCGCCCTGCACCGACTTTTCATAGGCCTTGGTGTCCGGTGCCGCCACCGGCAGCAGAGGCGGCCTGGCCTCCTGGCAGGCGCAGAGAAGCGCCAGCAGCAGAACAGCTGAAATGTCGGTGCAGCGCTTTGCCAAGTGGCCCTGGGTCCATTTCAGAAACACTGGCGTTTGCTGCGAGTGCGGCAAGGATTGGCAGGCATTGCGCCTGGCAAGTTTGTTGAGCGGCACGGCGATTCCTCTGAATTCTTCGAGAACTTACGAAATTAGAAGCGCCAAATTCGCACTGTCGCCGCGTCCAATCAATCGTGTCTATGCTAGCGCTGCGAATTGCTTTCTGGCATTGGGGAATGCACTGAAGAATTGTCTGCTCAAGCAGTGCTTGCGCGGTGTGCCAGCAACGACAATGGTGCTGCTGAGATTGCCAGGGATCGTCATGGTGGCGCAGACCGCAGAGGCGATTTCGGGCAGCGATTTCCATTCAATCAGACCAAGTTGGAGCGACCAGATGTCGGGCTCGAAACCAGTCTTCACACCAAACCCTGAGCAGATGGCCTTGTGGCCCAGCATCTCCGGCAATGAGATCAACGGACTGGGACAGACGGACAAAAGTCGACCCCATCCGATTTACTGGCATGACCCTGACAAGACGCCTCATGGGCCTTTGCAACGCTGGTTCTACGCCCGCAGTTCGGCTGATCCGCAACTGATCGCGGCTCGGGCTGTGCGGCAGCGGGTGCTGGACATGCCGCTGTCTGAGTTGTCGTCACAACGCATTGATCTACCGGCCGCGACCTGGACCGATCGAATCAAGAAGGTGGCTCGCGAGCTTGGCGCTGACCTTGTCGGGATTGCCGAGATGCAGCCTGAGTGGGTTTTTGAAGGCCATGAGATCGCCCAGAAGTGGATCGTGATGTTCGGTGTGGCACACGACTATGAGCAAATGAAGTTGGCGCCTGCTGTGGCCGCCGGCGCCGAAGTCGTGCGCCAATATGCCCGCGGCAACGAAGTCGCAAAAGGTGTCGCCTCCTTCATTCGCGAACATGGGCATGAAGCCCATGCGCACGGTGGCCCTATGGCGGGTCCGGTCTTGCTGATACCCCCAGCGCTGGCCTGCGGTTTTGGGGAACTGGGCAAGCACGGTTCGCTGATCAACCGTGAATTCGGGTCGAGTTTCAGGCTCGCCAGCGTGTTGACGGACCTGCCGCTGCTGGCTGACGGGCCAGACATCTTCGGCGCTGATGAGTTCTGCACCCATTGCCGCGTGTGTTCCGACGCCTGTCCGCCAGATGCGCTGGTTCAGGTCAAACAGATGGTTCGTGGCGAACAGAAGTGGTATGTCGATTTCGACAAATGTCTGCCGTACTTCAATGAAACCATGGGTTGCGGAATTTGCGTCGCAGTCTGCCCCTGGAGTCGACCCGGTGTTGCGAAGAACTTGGTCGAGAAGATGTCGACCAGGGCAAGCCGAAAGACCTTGACGGACTGAATGCCTCTGTCTCTGCCGATGGCTTGTCAGACCCGCTGGCGGCGGCCCAGCAAGCCCACTGCGACGGCCAAGCCGATCAGCCAGCCGATGCCGAGTGCGCCACCCCCACTGCTGTTCGCTGGCGGGACGGCTGCCGTCACGGTGATCGACTGGGTCGTGCTGCGGCTGGCGCCGGTGTCGTCCGTGACGCTCAGGCTGATGGCCACATCACCGATCGCCGTGGTCGACAGGGTCGCAGTCTTGCCGTCGGTCGCACCGATGAAACTGGCCGCGGCCGCGCCACTGGTGATGGTCCAACGGTAGGCAGTGAGTTTGCGGCCGACACTTGCCAAGGACTGGCCGGCGTCCAGCGTGAGCGTGGCGCCCAGTACGGGGGCTAGGGTCGATGCCGTGAACACGGCGGTGGGCAGCAGCGTGGCCTGGTAGACCTGCGCCACGGCTGCACCAGCGTTGAGCATGCCCGCACCGCAAGTGCTGGTGCTGCAGTAACACTCGAGTTGCTCGGTGCTGCTAGGCGAACGACAGGTCGCCGCGCTGGCATCTGCCGCACCGGTGGTCGGAAACGGCCGTGCCGTGTTCTGCAACACCGCCTTGATCTGCACGGGCGTCAGCGACGGGTCGACTGACAGCATCAGCGCTATCGTGCCGGCGACCAGGGGCGCTGAAAAACTGGTGCCCACCGTGTATTGGTAGCTGTCGCTGTAACTGTTTGCACTTGGTGTGGTGGTGCCGGTGTTGCGCGTCGTCAGCAACGAATATAGGCAAGGTGCGGCGTCGTTGACGCAGTTTCCGGCCGGCGCGGCGATCGCCACCTCCGGCCCGAGGCTGGAATAACCTACCTTGGTGCCGGCATGGCGCAGGCCGGCCACCGCGATGGCCCCTGCGCAATTGGCGGGCGAGTTGAGGGCGATGCCGGCATTGCCCGCGGCCACGACAACAGCCACGCGGGCTGACGCCAGTTGTGCAAAGACGGATTGATAGTCCGGACCACAATTGCCTGCGGAGCCGAGACTCATGTTGATGACTTGGGCTGGGTGCGGGTTGACCACGGGGTCGCTGCTCAGCCCGGCGGCCCACAACATTGCGGCCTGTATATCGGAGTCAAAGCCTCCGCACTTGCCCAGTACCCGCACTGGCAGCAACCGCACATTGCGGCCGACGCTGGCCATGCCGATACCGTTGTCGCTGGCTGCGCCGATCAGGCCGGCGACCTCGGTGCCATGCCAACTGCTGGGCGCAGCGCCGCAGCTGTCGGCCTGTACTGTCCAGTCGCCTGGGTCACTGGCGTCGGCATCCCAGCCGCCGCCATCGCCCGATGCAGAACTGCGCACAAAATCGTAGCCTGGCCACAGCTTGCTGCTCAGGTCTGGGTGGTCGAAGCGCACACCGGTGTCGAGCACTGCCACGGTGATGTTGGGCGAGCCGATGGTGATCGCCCAGGCGCCCTCAGCATTGATCGCCGACAGCGCGCTGCTGTCTGGCGCCCGCAGGTACCACTGGCCCACTTGCGGGGTGATGCTGGTTTGTTTGGGGCCGTAATAGGGGTCGTTCGGTATCACGCTGCTGATGCTGCGGCGCTGGTCGACCACAGCCCATTCAACATCGGGCTGGCTCGCCAAATGCGCAGCCAACTGCAGCGACGACATGCCCGAGCCACGCAGACCTTGGGTGTGCAAGCCGAGAGGGCGACCGTCCGTCAAGGGCAGCGACAGTCGAGTGCTCAATCGCTTGGCATGCTGTGCGCGACCGGCTGCCTGCCCGGCCCTGGCCAGGGCGCTGTCACTGCGAAACTTGACAATCACCCGAGCGTTGTTGGGATCTGCGCTCGATGCTGACGCGGCTTGTTGCCTAGGTCCGATCTCACTCAGGGCGGCATTTGGCAAGCAAGCAAATACGACCAGCAATAGCGTGGCCATCGACCTTGCGAAAGGCGTCTGGTCAACAGAGTTTGAAGCGGTCAAGAGAGTGCTCCACGAAAATCCAGGAGGCAGCTAGAACCGAATCAATGTACGCGAAGACGCTGCGCCGGCCTTGTCAAGTTCGACGCTGAGAGCCACTGGTTTACCCTCGGTATGGCGTTCGAATAAGCGCCGCGAGGACGTTGACGAAGCGCCAGTCCATCAGCTCGCACGTATGTCGGGCCACGGCCTTCAGCGCTGCTCAGGTTCGCCGCCTCGGTGCGGCCGGGAGTCTGCGGCGAAACGGAAGTGCCGTCAGTGAACCGCTTGGCGATCAAGCTGGCACGACTGGCGCTGCGCAAAAGAAGTCCTCAGGCTTGAGGTCTGTGCGCCGCAGCGTCCAGCCACGAGCGTGTGCTGCGTTCGTGGCCAGCCCGCCAGGCTAACGGCTGGCGAAGAACACAAGAGACTTGTCGTTGGCGATGCTCTTGGACATCAAGATGAACTGTGACTTGGCGTTGTTCATGGCCTGCAGCAGGCCGATGCCGCGATATTTGACTTGCGCATCCTTGCAGGCGCTGCCTGCGGTCAACTCGATGTCGAAAACGTTGTCGCCCGTGATGCCCGGTGCTCGCGGGTTGATGCTGCCGCTGAGGATGCAGGCTCCGTTGGTCACTTTCAAGCCCGATGCGGCATCGATCGTGGCAGTGGCTATGGCCCCGGGCACCACGGTGCCGGTCCATGTGCCGACGACATCGGTGAGTTTGGCCGAGATGTTGTACTGGTAGGCCACGGTCGGCGCCGGTGCAGAGGTGAACGCGGCCGTGCCGTTGCTGGAGCTGATGCTGCCGTTCAGGCTCTTGCCCGCCGCATAAGGGGCGGTCACGGTGACCGGTGTGACGTTCTGGGTGCTGGGGAAATCCAGCGCGTCGATCGAGTTGAAGCGCATGCTGGCGACGCTGCCTATGCCCTGCACAAAGCCTTCGACATTGCTGAATCCGGCCCAGGTGTTGGCCCCTGCCGGGCTGCTGCTTGCCGTGCTGCTGGGGTTGGCCGTGCCGTAGACCATCCAGAATTGACCGTCGTGCAAGATGCTGGTGGCCATCAGCGTGGCTGAAGACCTGTTGCCCTGCCACAGGCCTTCGAGCACCGTGATCGAGTCGGGCGCGGTGCTGCCGCCGCAGCCCGGCAGCAGGCCGATGCCAGCAGCCAGACAGGCTGTGGCGACGAGACTCACGCTAAAGCGATTCCAAAACAAGCGCACCTTGGCTCTCCAGTTAGTTGCAAACAGCGTGCCGGGCGGACTGTCCAGTGTAGTGTTTGACCGGCCTTGAAGTTGTTGAAGGCCTCGGCCGGCGCGTCGCGTTTGACCGCGGCCTTGCGGCAAGATCAAACGCCTTCGATGATCCGCATGTCGCGGACCACGGCGTTCTTGCCCAGTGCGGCCAACGCCTCCTGGTAGCCTGGGCTGGCATAGGCGGCCAGCGCCTGGGCCACGGTCTCGAACTCGATCAAGACCAGGCGCTGCATGATGCCCGCCTCCTTGGTCGCGGCAGGCAGGCCGCGCGCCAGAAACTTTGCGCCGGCAGCGGTCAGCGCGGGGCCTGCCAGCTTGGCATAGGCGGCCAGCGCATCGCTGTCCTTGACTTCGTGGTAGGCACTGACCCAGTAGGCTTTGGTCATCAAAACATCCTTTGAGGAGGGTTGGAAAGACAGGGTCTAGACATCGACCCTCTCGGGTGTCGCCGCCGGTCCTTGAGGCAGTCCGGCCTTCGGCGCGCTGCGGGCAAGCAAGCAGGCCGATGATGCCAGCCTTCGTGGCCCGGCGTTGCCAGGCTGCTTTCACCGCGCGGGCAGTGGCAGCGTCACCCAGGTGTCAGGGCATGCACCCATTGCCGCTGGCAGGGTTGGCCCTAAGCTCTGGGGCTGACGATGAGCACCCTGATGCCTGTGACCACCGAGCCCCTGCGCTCAGCCGACCGCGTCGACGCGCTGCTCGAGTTGCGCGAGGTCGGCGTGTCTTTCCGAACTTCGGCAGGCGATCTGGCGGTCACCCGCGGCGTGTCTTTTCGCATCGACCGTGGCGAGCGTATCGGCCTGGTCGGCGAGAGCGGCTGCGGCAAGACCGTCACCGGCCTGGCCATCATGCGTCTGCTGGCCGCCGACTCGGCGCGGATCTCCGGACAAGTGCTGTTCGAGGGCCGCGACCTGGTCGGACTGTCGGCGAGGGCGTGAGATCGCGATGATCTTCCAGGAGCCGATGAGCGCGCTCGACCCGGTCTTCACGATCGGCCACCAGATCGGCCAAGCCTACCGGTCGCACTTTGCGGTGTCGCGAGCCGAAGCGCGCGAGCGCGCGGTGCAAGCGCTAGCCCAGGTCGGCATCGCGCTGCCGTCGCGGCGTCACGACGACTATCCGCACCAGCTCTCGGGTGGCATGCGCCAGCGCGTGATGATCGCGATGGCTTTGATCTGCGAGCCCAAGCTGCTGATCGCCGACGAGCCGACCACCGCGCTGGACGTCACGGTGCAAGCCCAGATCACCGACTTGCTGCGCGAGCTCAGCGAGCGCAGCGGCACCGCGCTGCTGTTCATCACGCACGACCTGGGCGTGGTCGCCGAGACCTGCACGCGGATGGTGACGATGTACGCCGGCGAGGTGGTCGAGGACGCGCCGGTCGACGCCGTGTTGGACCGACCGCGCCATCCCTACACCTCGGGGCTGTTGCGATCGCTGCCGCAGCTGACGCCCAGGCGGGCGCCGCTGGGCTTCATCCCAGGCCGCGTGCCGGGTGCTGCCGAGATGCCGCCGGGCTGCCGCTTCCTGCCGCGCTGCGGCCACGGGATGGCGGGCTGCGACCAGCCCCAGGCGCTGCGCGTGCTGGCCCGAACGCCTTCAGATGAGCCGGCGGGCGAGCGCCGCGTGCGTTGCTGGCGCGCCGACGCGCTGCAGTTGCCGGGGTCGGTGAACCCATGAGCCCGATCGTCGAGGCGCGCGAGCTGCGCATCCTGTTCCCGACCCAGGACGGCCGCGCCACCGTCAAGGCGGTCGACGGGGTCAACCTGCAGGTGATGGCCGGCGAGACCTTCGGCGTGATCGGTGAATCGGGTTCGGGCAAGACCACGCTGGGACGCGCGCTGGTCTCGCTGATCAAGCCCAGCGCCGGGCAGGTGCTGCACGCTGGCGTCGACCTGGCCCGCGTGTCTAGTGCCGAGCTGCGGCTGCGCCGCCGCGAGCACCAGATCGTTTTCCAGGATCCGAACGCGGCGCTCAACCCGCGGCTGAGCATCCTCGACTCGGTGGTTGAGCCACTGCAAATTGCCGGCAGCGGCAGCGCCGAGTCCCGGCAGGCTGCGGCGCTGGCCGCGCTGTCGCGGGTCGGTTTGGCGCGCGAGTATGCTTCGCGCTATCCGCACCAGCTCTCGGGTGGGCAGAAGCAGCGCGTCAACATCGCCCGGGTGCTGACGCTGCGACCCAAGCTCATCGTCTGCGACGAAGTGGTGGCCGCGCTCGACGTGTCGATACGCGGCGACATCCTGAACCTGTTCGCCGACTTGCAGCGCGAGCTTGGTCTGACCTATGTCTTCATCACCCACGACTTGTCGGTGGTCTCGCACATCAGCGACCGCATCGCGGTGATGTACCTCGGCCGCTTGCTCGAGCTCGGGCCCACCGACGAGCTCAGCGACCGTCCGCTGCACCCCTACACCCAGGCCTTGCTGTCGGCCGAGCCGGTGCCGCTGCCTGCTGCGCTGCGCACCGCGCGCCGCATCGTGCTCGAGGGCGAGATCCCCAGCCCGGTCGACCCACCGTCGGGCTGCCGCTTCCGCACCCGCTGCCCGCACGCCAGGCCGCGCTGCAGCGACGAGTCACCGGCTTGGCGCGAATTGCGGCCCGCGCATTGGGTGGCCTGCCATTTCGCCACGCCCGAGGGCCCACCGGCCGTGACCGAAGCACTGCAAGCTCAAGCCCGAACTTCACTGGAGATGACATGAATCCGATCGACCGCGATGAAAGCGCAGCCTCGTTCACGCTGGACTTGGGGCTGAAGCGCCGCGAAGCACTGGCACTGCTCGGTGGCACCGCGCTGGCCAGCACCGGGCTGCCGGCGCTGGCGCAGGCCCAGACCAAAGGCGGCGTGCTCAAGGTCGCCGCACCGGCCAATCCTTCGAGCATGGACCCGGCCACCGGCGGCGCAGGGTCTGACCATGTGTTCCTGTGGACCGTCTACGACACCTTGGTCGACTGGGATTACACGACCCTCAAACCCGTGCCCGGCATGGCCGAATGGGCCACCCCCGACGCCCAGAGCTTCGTGCTGACGATCAAGCCTGGCATCACGTTTCACGACGGCACACCGATGGACGCCGCGGCGGTCAAGTTCAATCTCGACCGCAACCGCAACGACCCGCGATCGAATCTGAAGGTTGATCTGGTCAACATCACCGCGATCGATGTGACCGGGCCGCTGCAGCTCAAGCTGACGATGAAGCAGCCCGATGCGGCGCTGCCGGCGATCCTGTCCGACCGCGCCGGCATGATGGTCAGCCCCAAGGCCGTGCAGACGCTGGGCAATGAGCACGACCGCAAGCCGGTGGGCGCCGGGCGCTGGAAGTTCGTCAGCTGGGCCGACAACCAGAAACTGGTGGTCACGCGCAACGACAAGTACTGGCGCGCCGGCCAGCCCGCGCTCGATGGCATCGAGATGTCCATCATCCCCGAGATGGCCACCGGTCTGCGCTCGGTGGTGGCCGGTCAGAACCACATGGCCTACGGCCTGTCGGCGCGCTACTCGCCGATTGCCAGCAAGGCCAAGAACGTCACGGTGGTGACTGGGCCGACGCTGTATTGCTACATGCTGTTCCTGAACTACTCGCGTGCGCCGCTGAACAACCCCAAGGTGCGCCAGGCGATCAACTTCGCCATCAACCGCCAGCTGTTCATCAACGCGACGATGGGTGGCGTCGGCGAGCCCGCGGCGATGCTGCTGCCGTCGACCCACTGGGGCTACGACAAGGGCGTGGCCGGGCTCTACAAGTTCGACCCCGACCGCGGCAAGAAGCTGATGGCCGAGGCCGGCTATCCGAACGGGCTCGACATCACCGTGGGTGGCTACACCGACCAGGATGCGGTGCGACGCTCCGAAGTGATGATCGACCAACTCGGCAAGATCGGCATCCGCTGCAAGTACATCAACGGCACGGTCGCCGAGGCCAGCGGCCAGTTCTTCGGCAACGAGAAGAAGTTCGATGCACTGCAGGCGGCCTGGACCGGCCGGCCCGACCCCAGCATGACCTATGCGCTGGCCTTCGGCAAAGGCGCTTACTACAACGCCGGTCGCTCGGAAGCGTCTGAAGAGCTCAGCCAGTTGCTGCTCGACAGCCGCATCAAGGAAGACATCGCTTACCGCAAGCAGGTTTTTGCCAAGCTGCAGCGCATCGTGATGGAGCAGGCGCTGGCCGTACCGATCGCGTTCAACTTCGAGTTCGACGCGGTCGCGAACAACGTCAAGGGCTTCAAGCCCAACTTGCTGGGCAAGCCCAAGTTCTGGGACGTCTCGCTCGCGCCATGAATGTTTGCCTGAGCTCGCGCGGCTTGCCAAGACCATGATCGGCCGGGGCGGTATCCGCTTTTTGCTGCGCCGGCTGGCGCAGGCCTTGCCGGTGCTGGTGTTCGCGACCTTTGTCGTGTTCAGCCTGCTCAAGCTGGTGCCGGGTGACATCGCTGTCACGCTGGCTGGCGAGAACGCGACCGATGAGCGCATCGCCGAGATCCGGGCGCTCTACGGGCTGGACCGTGCGTTCCTGCTGCAGTACGGCGACTGGCTGTGGAAAGCGGTGCACGGCGACCTGTCGAAATCGCTGCTGTCGGGTGAGCCGGTGATGACCTCGATCGTGCGATGCCTGCCCAACACCTTGCTGATCGTCTCGATCGCGCTGAGCGTGGCGCTGGTCGTTGGCGTGCCGCTGGGCATGCTCGCGGCCAGCCGGCCCCGCAGCTGGATCGACAGCGGCGTGATGAGCTTCGCGTCGCTAGGCGTGGCGGTGCCCAACTTCTGGCTGGCGATGCTGCTGGTGTCGCTGTTCGCGCTGCAACTGAACTGGTTCCCGGCCACCGGATCGTCGCCTTTTCTGGCCGACCCGGTGCTGTCGCTGCGCCATGCGCTGCTGCCTGGCCTGGCACTGGCTGCCGGCGGGGTGGCCGAGATCGCGCGCCAGCTGCGCAGCTCGCTGATGGAAATCCTGTCGTCGCAAGCGGTTCGAACCCTGCACGCCGTGGGCATGCACCCGGCGCGCATCCTGTGGCAACACGGCTTGAAGAACGTCGCGCTGAACATGATCACCGTGGTCGCGCTGCTGGCCAACCGCTTGCTGGCGGCCACCGTCGTGGTCGAGGCGGTGTTCGCGGTCCCCGGCATGGGCAACCTGATCGTCAACGGGGCGATCCTGCGTGACTTCCCCATTGTCCAAGGCGTCGTGTTCGCAATGGTGCTGATCGTGATCAGCCTGAACCTGCTGGCCGACATGCTGTACCGCGTGGCCGATCCGAGGGTGACATGACACCGAACGACAAGCCCTCCGTCCTCGATGCGCCGCCGGTCGCTGCGCCGCAGCGGCTCGCGCGGCTGCTGCGCTGGTTGCGGTCCGACCTGGCTGCCGCGGCCAGCCTCGGACTGCTGTTGGCGCTGGCGGTGCTGGCCATCGGCGCGCGCTGGATCGCGCCTTTTTCGCCGATCGAACAAGACCTGGTCAACACGCTGGCCGACGCCAGCGCAGCGCATTGGTTGGGCACCGACGACCTGGGACGCGACGTGCTCAGCCGGCTGATCCACGGTGCGCCCGCCTCGCTGTATGCCAGCGTGCTGGCGGTGAGCGTGGCGCTGCTGCTGGGCGTGCCGGTCGGGCTGGTCGCGGGTTTTCTGGGCGGCTGGGTCGACGACCTGATCAGCCGCGGCATCGACACCTTGCTGTCTTTTCCGGCCATCGTGCTGGCGATCGCGGTGACCGGCGCGCTGGGCATAGGCCTGACCAACGGCATGATCGCGGTGGGCATCGTCTTCGCGCCCCAGCTCGCGCGGCTGGTGCGGGCGCGAACCCTGGTGGTCCGGCACGAGCTCTATGTCGACGCGGCGCGCTGCTTCGGCGCCAGCACCGGCCGCCTGCTGTGGCGCCATGTGCTGCCCAACACGGTGCAGCCGGTGATCGTGCAGGTCACGCTGCTGCTGGCCGGCGCGCTGCTGGCCGAAGCCTCGCTGAGCTTTCTCGGCCTGGGCATCCAACCACCGCAGCCGAGCTGGGGCGGCATGCTGGCCCGTGCTTACCAGAACATGGAGCTCGCCCCCAGCCAGATGTTGGCGCCGGGCTTGGCGATTCTGTTCACCGCGCTGGCCTTCAACGCGCTCGGCGAAGCCCTGCGGGTCGCGCTAGACCCGACGATGCGGCGGCTGTGACACCATGACACGAGCGTTGACCTTCAAACAAGGCTTTGCACGCAGTCGCCGTCGCCGGGTGAACATCGCCCGGCGGCCCGACCCGACAGTTTTCAAACCGTTTCAACTCAAGGAGAAATCAACATGGCAGATCTGAAATCCATCGTCACCGGCACGGTGTGGAAAGTCGAAATGAAGGTCGGCGACCGGGTCCAGGCCGGCGACGCGATCATGATCATGGAGTCGATGAAGATGGAGATCCCGATCGAGGCGCTGGCCGCCGGCACGCTGACCCGATTGCTCGTCAAAGAAGGCGACAGCGTCACCGAGGGCGAGGTCGTCGCGAGCGTGGCCTGATCGAGGTCGGGCGCGCTGCGCCCGTCACTTCAGCTGCACGCCCTGCACGTCGTACACCTTCACCGTCACCGGGATCCCGGCGCGCACGCTGCCGGTGACAGTGCAGTAGTCCTCGAACGAGGCCATCACCCGCGCCAGGTATTCGATCGCATCGCCCGACACGCCCAGCCTCAATTGGGCCGTGATCGCCAGCACGCGCAGGCGTTTGTCGGCGTTGCGGCCGACCTCGGCCTGGATCTCGCAGGCGATCGACCCACTGGGCTGCTTGAGCTTGCGAAGCGCGAACAGCAGCGACGCGGCCAGGCAGTTGCCGACCGCCGCGCACAGCAATTGCATCGGCGACGGACCGCTGCCCTGGCCTAGGGGCGCGGGCTCGTCGGTCAGCAGCTCAGGCAGGCCATCGCCGAACTGGTTGTCGAACTGGTAGTCCTGACGCTGGGTCAGGCGAACGGTCACGCTGGTTTCACTCATTGGGGTCCTGTGGCAAGAATTTGGCGCTGGACCCGCTGCCGCTAGCGCAGCTTGTTCAGCAGGGTCTGGACATCACCGAGAACGGCGCTCAGGTCGGCCTCGCGGCTGCCATCGGGCGCGAGCCTGGCTTGCAGCTCTTGTTGCATGAAGCACACCGTCATGCGCACATAAGCGCTGTCTAGCGCCTTGCGCACTGCGGCCATCTGGCTGGCGATGTCCAGACAGGCATCGCCGGCCTCGATCATTCGCTGGATGCCGCGCAACTGACCTTCGGCGCGTTTGAGCCGGTTGAGCAGGTCTTTGCGGGCGCTGTCGTCGCTGAGTTGGGCCATGGTGGAGCGGGCCGCGCAAGCGGCTTCGTCGGAATGAATCTGCATTGTCACGGTCTGCGCAGCGAGCTCAGCTTGGCCGATTCAATCGCGGCGGTTCAAGCTTTTTCCGGCACGCCCAGCTTCTTGAGCATCCAGCCCATCGGGCAGACCTTGGTGAAACCGAACTGCAGCAGGTTGGCGCCGACAAACGCGGTGAAGCCCAACCACCAAGGGCTGACGTACAGAGGGCTGCCAGCGACGCCCAGCGCCAGCGACAGCAGGATGAAGCAACCTGCAAAAACATGTATCAATCGATCGACGGTCATGGTGTTACTCCTGTGGAGTGGTTGAGGAAAGCAGGGCGTGGCGGCGCTGGTAGAGCGCGAAGTACAGCACCGGGATCACCACCAGCGTCAGCAGCGTGGAGACCAGAATGCCGAAGATCAGCGAGACCGCCAGACCGTTGAAGATCGGGTCGTCGAGGATGAAGAAGCCGCCGATCATCGCGGCCAGACCGGTCAGCGCGATGGGCTGGGCCCGCACTGCGGCCGAGGCCACGACGGCTTGCTTGAATGCGACGCCGCGCTCGAGCTGCAGCTCGATGAAATCGACCAGCAAGATCGAGTTGCGAACGATGATGCCGGCCAGCGCGATCATGCCGATCATGCTGGTGGCGGTGAACTGCGCGCCCAGCAGCGCATGGCCGGGCATCACGCCGATCAGCGTCAGCGGGATCGGCGCCATGATGACCAGTGGCGTCAGATAGCTTCTGAACTGCGCGACCACCAGCAAGTAAATCAGGATCAGGCCGACACCGTAGGCCGCGCCCATGTCGCGAAAGGTCTCGTAGGTGATCTGCGACTCGCCGTCCCATTTCACGGCGTACTCGCGAAAAGAGTCGCTGGGTTGGTGGATCCAGTACTCGCCGACCTCGGCGCCTTGTTGGGCGAGTTGGGCCAGCTTGGGGCGGATCGCGAACAAGCCGTACAAGGGCGAGTCGAGCTTGCCGGCCATGTCGCCGAAGACATAGCTCAGGCCCTGCAGGTCTTTGGTGAACAGCGGCTTGTCGATCACACCGCGCTCGACCCGGACCAGCTCGCCCAGCGGCACCAACTGGCCGGGGCCGGAGGTCCCTGCGGCGACCGCCGAGCGCAGCGGCAGCGCCAGCAGCGCGTCTAGCCCGACCTGCGCCTCGCGCGGCAGTTGCAGCCGCACCGGCACCGGGTACTTGGACTGGCCGTCGTGCAACCAGGCCGCGTCGGCGCCCGACAGTGCCGCCTGCACCGTCTGCGCGACCACCGCCACCGGGATGCCGAGTGCTTCGGCGCGTTGGCGCTGCACCCGCAGAAAGGCGCGCGGCGCGTCCACGGCCAGCGTGGTGTCGATCGCGACGATGTCAGGGGTGGCGGCAAAGGCCTGGGCCACCTGGGCCGCCAGGCGCTGGCGGCCGGCCTCGTCCGGGCCGTAGACCTCGGCCACCAGCGGGCTGAGCACCGGTGGGCCTGGCGGCACCTCGACCAGCTTGAGCTTGGCGTCGTGGCGGGCGGCGATCTTCTCCAGCGCCGGGCGCAGCCGTTGGGCGATCGCATGGCTTTTCTCGTGGCGATGCTGCTTGTCGACCAGGTTGACCTGCAGGTCGCCTTGGCTTGCATCGGCGCGCAGGTAGTACTGGCGCACCAAGCCGTTGAAGGTGATCGGGCTGGCAGTGCCGGCGTAGCCCTGCAAGTCCAGCACCTCGGGCTGCTGGGCCAGGAAGGCCGCCAGGTCTTGCAGCGCAGCGGCGGTGGACTCTAGCGGCGTGCCCGCAGGCATGTCGACGACGAGTTGGAACTCGCTCTTGTTGTCGAAGGGCAGCATCTTGAGCACCACGCCGAGGGCCGTGCCCGGCAGCGCGGCCATCGCCATCGACAGCCCCAAAGCGCCGACGATGCCCGCGGCCAGCATCCAGCGTCGCTTGGCGCTGTCGAGCAGCGGCATCAGCAGGCGCTGGAACAGCCAGGCCAGCTTCGGGCCGAGCCTGGCGTCATGGCCGGCTGCGGCGTGGGCCGGCTTCATCAGCCGCAGCGCCAACCAGGGTGTGACGGTGAAAGCGATCATCAGCGACAGCGCCATGCCCAGGCTGGCATTGATTGGGATCGGGCTCATGTACGGGCCCATCAGCCCGCTGACGAAAGCCATCGGCAGCAACGCGGCGATCACCGTCAGCGTGGCCAGGATGGTGGGGCCGCCGACCTCGTCGACGGCGGCCGGGATGATGCTGCGCAGCGGCAGCCCCGGGCTCAGCGCCTGGTGGCGGTGGATGTTCTCGACCACCACGATCGCGTCGTCGACCAGGATGCCGATCGAGAAGATCAGCGCGAACAGCGAGACCCGGTTCAGCGTGAAGCCCCAGGCCCAGCTGGCGAACAAGGTGGCGGTCAGCGTCAGGATCACCGCGGCGCCGACGATCACCGCCTCGCGCCGGCCCAGCGCCAGGCCGACCAGCGCGATCACCGACGCGGTGGCGAAAGCCAGCTTCTGGATCAGCTTGTTGGCCTTCTCGGCAGCGGTCTGGCCGTAGTCTCGGGTGACCGTGGCCTGCAGCCCTTCGGGGATCACGGTGTTGCGCAACTCGTCCAGGCGCTTGCGCGCCGCCGCCGCGACATCGACCGCGTTGCTGCCAGGCTGCTTGGTCAGCGCCAGCGTGACTGCCGGATAAACCTGACCGACCGCCTGACCGACCGCGGCACTGGCCGCGCTGCCCGCGCCGGGTGTGAACCAGACATGGCGCTGGGCCTGGGCCGCACCGGCCTGGACCTCGGCGACCTCGCGCAGGTAGACCGGCTTGCCCTGGTGGACGCCGACCACCAGGTCAGCGACATCGTCGGCCGAGCGCAGGAACTCGCCGGTCTGCACCGCCAGCATCTGCGGCGCTCGTGGCGATCCCGCGGGCGGGTCGATCACCGACCCGGCTGGCATCGCGAAGTTGGCCGCGGCCAGCGTGCTCTTGAGC
>RGQD01000290.1 GCA_010030205.1 Betaproteobacteria bacterium | reverse complement strand
AAGTCTGTGCGCCTTGCGCCCACTTCTCGGTCAAGGTCAGGCCATCGCGGCCGGTGACCTCGAAACCCAGGCGCCGGGTGAAATCGGTGCCGACCTCGAAGCCGGTGCCGAAGACCAGGGCGTCGAGTTCGTACTCGCGGCCTGCGACCACCACGCCGCGCTCGGTGATTCGCTCAACGCCCTGGCCCTGGGTGTCGACCAGTTGCACATTGGGCCGGTTGAAGGTGTCGAGGTACTGGTCGTGGAAGCAGGGCCGCTTGCAGAATTGGTTGTACCAGGGCTTGAGCGATTCGGCGGTGACACTGTCCTGGACCACCGCAGACACGCGTGCCCGCACCCGCTCCATCTTCTGGTCGTCAGCCAACTGGATCAACGCCGCGGTGTCGGCCGCCTGTCGGCCATCGGCCGGTTGCCGGCGGGCGGCGAGCAGGATGTTGGTGATCAAGTCGGTCCAGCCGTCGTTGACCAGGTCGACATCGAAGCGGCCGCCGGAGATCACCGTGGTGAAGTTGTCCATGCGCTCGCGCTGCCAGCCGGGCTTGAGCGTCTTGACCCAGTCCGGATCGGTCGGGCGATCGTTTCGGACGTCGACCGACGACGGCGTGCGTTGGAAGACGTACAACTCTTTGGCCGACGCGCCGAGGTGCGGCACGCACTGCACTGCGGTGGCGCCGGTGCCGATGATGCCGACCCGCTTGTCCTTCAGGCCGGACAGGCCGCCGCTGGCGTCGCCGCCGGTGTAGGCATAGTCCCAGCGGCTGGTGTGGAAGCTGTGGCCTTTGAAGCTGTCCACGCCCGGGATGCCGGGCAGCTTGGGGAGGTTCAGCGGACCGCCCGCCAGCACCACGAAGCGCGCGCTCAACACATCGCCTCGGTCGGTCGTGACCTGCCAGCGGGCCGCCTCGGCCACCCATTGCATGGCGGTGATCGTGGTCTGGAACAGCGCCGATCGGTAAAGGTCGAAATGCCGGCCAATGCGCCGCGAGTGCTCGAGGATCTCAGGCCCACGCGCGTACTTCGACGAGGGCATGTAGCCGGTCTCCTCCAGCAAGGGCAGGTAGATGTAGCTCTCGGTGTCGCAGGCCGCGCCGGGGTAGCGGTTCCAGTACCAGGTGCCGCCAAAGTCGCCGGCTTTCTCGATGATGCACAGGTCTTCGTAGCCCGCTGCACGCAGCCTGGAGGCTGCCAGCAGGCCGCCGAAACCACCGCCGACGACCAGCACGTCGACTTCGCGCACGACCGGGTCGCGCTTGAAGCCCGGTTCGACATGGGGGTCGTCGAGGTAGCGCGCGAACTCGCCTTTGATCTCGACGTATTGCGCGTTGCCGTCCTGGCGAACTCGGCGCAGACGTTCAGCCTCGTACTTGGCGCGCAGCGCCGCCGGGTCGAAGCCCAGGTCGGCTGAAGGGAATGTTTGGGTCTCGCTGCCTGCCATGGGTCGCTCCGGGAGGTCTAGGGGGTGCACCTGTCGGGCAAGTGCGGGGCTGACTTTAAGGGCAGGGCGTCTACCGCGTCTTGCGGCCACTGGTCACGGACTCCCGCCGCCGCTTCACAGCGCCTGTAGCGTGATCGGCAGGCCGTCGCGCGGTTTGGCGATAGGCACCAGCTGGTAAGGCATTCGGTAGCCCTCGGGCACGCTGAACTTGAAGCGCCTGAGCAACTGGTGCATCACGCTCTTGACCTCCATGTCGGCGAAATGCTGGCCGATGCACAGGTGCGCACCGCCGCCGAAAGGCAGGTAGGCATAGGCATGCTGCCGGTGCTCGGCGCGCTCGGGCGAAAAGCGCTCGGGGTCGAAGTCGTCGGGCCGAGTCCACAGCGATGGCATGTGGTGGGTGTGGATAGGCGAGATGCCGACCGGCGTGCCCCTGGGAATCTGGAAGCCGCCGAACTCGCAGTCGCGCGCTGCCTTGCGCGGGATCGAGGTCAGCGGCGGGTACATCCGCAGCGACTCCTTCATCACCCATTCGGTGCGCTCGCAGCCGGCCAGATCGGCATAGCGCAGCTGCGCGTCGGGCAGCGCCTGCGCGTCTTCGCGCAGCTTGTCCTGCCAGCCGGGGTTGCGCGCCAGGCAATACAGCATCGTGGTCAGCGTCGAGGTCGTGGTGTCGTGCGCGGCCATCATCAAGAAGATCATGTGGTTGACCACCTCGTCGTCGCTGAAGCGCTCGCCGTCTTCGCCTCGCGCATGGCAGAGCTGGCTGAACAGGTCCGGGCCTTCGGCGGCGCGCTTGTCTGCCAGCTTGGACTGCATCAGCTGCACCAGGAACCGCCTGGCCCGCACCCCGCGCCACATCGCGAACGGCGGCAACGGCTTGCGGATCAGCGCCAGCGAGGCCTGCACCGTGTCGATGAAGGACTGGTTCATCCGGTCGGCCTCAGGCCCCAGCGTCATGCCCATGAAGACCCGCGCCGCGATGTTGAGCGTCAGCGCCTTGATCTGCGGAAACATCGTCATTGGACCAGCAGTCCAGGCGCCCACCACGCTGGC
Organism: Betaproteobacteria bacterium; assembly: GCA_010030205.1. Lineage (GTDB taxonomy): Bacteria > Pseudomonadota > Gammaproteobacteria > Burkholderiales > Burkholderiaceae_C > Pseudaquabacterium. Next base: position 3,449 of record RGQD01000290.1, on the reverse strand, counting down.
GATCACCGGCCCCATGTCAGCCACGTAGCGCTCCATCGCCGCCCGCTTGAAAGCGCTCTGCATGATGCGGCGGTGGTGCTTGTGCTGGGGATCGTCTAGCGCCATGATCGCGCCCGGAAAGACCGCGTCTATCCAGTAATACCAGCCGCCGCGGCTGGAGAAATTGCCCTCGCGGTCGTGCAGCACGAACTGGTTGGCGTCGGGCCCAAGCAGTGTGACGGTCTCGAAAAAGGTTCGCGAACGCACCACGTTGCCGTGGACCTCCAGCGACTGGGCGTTGGCCAGCGGGTTGCGCAGAAATTTCGGCAGGTTGCCGACCAGCGGCAGCCCTTTGACCAGCGGAATGCTCTCGTAGGGTTGGGCGCTCATGCGACGGCGAAGTTCTCAAGCAGCGCACCGAAGGCGGCTGCTGCTTGAGGCCCGGCGGCGCGAGTGGCGCGAGTGGCGTGAGTGGCCCGAGTGGCGCGAGTGGCCCGAGTGGCCCGAGTGGCCCGAGTGGCGCTGGTGCGAAGTGGCGAATGGCTCATGGCAGCAGCAGCACCCGTCCGACCGTGCCGCGGTCGCGCGCCAGCGCGAACGCCTCGGCATGCTGGGCCATTGGCAATCGCGCGGCGATGCGCGGGCTGATGCGGCCGTCACGGTGCAGCGCCGCCACGTCCTGCAGCAAGCGTCTAGCGGCCTCGGGTTGGCGCTCGCGGAATTGGCGCAAGTCCACGCCGATCAGCGATGCACCTTTGACGATCGTGAGGTTGCCGCGCAGGCTGCCGATCTGGCCGCTGGCAAAACCCACCACCATGTGGCGACCGCCCCAACCCAGCGTGCGGAAAGCCTGGTCCATCAGCGCGCCGCCCACCGGGTCGATCACCAGATCCACGCCGCGAGGCCCGGCCAGGGCCTTGACAGCGTCTTTCCAGCCGTCTTCAGCGGCGTCTATTACCTCGTGCGCGCCAGCCTCGCGGCTCGCGGCGCATTTCGCATCGCCGGTGGCTGCGGCGATCACCCGCGCGCCCATGCCCCGGGCGAGCTGCACCGCCGCATGTCCGACGCTGCCGGTCGCGCCCAGCACCAGCACGGTCTCGCTGGGCTGCAGGCTGCCACGCTCGCGCAAGGCGTAGAGCGCGGTGGCATAAGGCGTGTTCAGCACCGCCGCCTCCTCGATCGACGCTTGCGGCGAGACCGCATGCAGCGACGCGGTCGGCACGCAAATCTGCTGCGCCCAGGCGCCGATCGAGGCGCCGCCGCAGACCCGGTCACCGACCGCGATGCTGCCGTCGGCACCATCGCCCAGCGCGTCGACCACGCCGGCAAACTCGCTGCCCACGACGAAGGGCAGCGTCGGTCGCCACTGGTAGCCGCCACGCGAGATCAGCAGGTCGAAGAACGACACGCCGCAGGCCTGGACCCGAACCCGCGCTTCGCCAGGGCCAGGCATGGGGATGGACTGGTCGTCCAGAACGGGTCCGACGTCGAAATCATGAACACGAAGCACTTGCATGGCTAAGCCTGATCTGTGGAGTGTCGCCATCGTAGCGGGCGCAAAAAGGCCTTGCTTTTAGACTGCACCGATGAACACCATCGATGACTTGGCGGCGCTGCACCGACGCGCCGAGCGACAGGAGACAGGCTGCGGCGACGGCGTGCTGGTCTGGCACCGCTGGGGACCGTCCGGCGGGCCGCCGGTGTTGCTGCTGCACGGCGGGTCGGGCAGCTGGACGCATTGGGCGCGCAACATCGACGCGCTGGCGCAGGCCGGCCATGCCGTGTGGGTGCCCGATTTGCCGGGGTTCGGCGACTCCGCCGCGCCGCCCGACGGCCACGATGCCGATGTGCTGCCGGCTTGGTTGGAGCTTGGCTTGCAGTCGCTGATAGGCGACACGCCGGTGCAACTGGTCGGCTTTTCTTTCGGCGCGCTGGTCGCTGGCCTTTGGACCGATGCGTTTCCCGACCGGGTGGCGCGGCTGGTGCTGGTGGGCAGCCCTTGCCTGAGCGCCGAGTTGCTGCCCCCGCTGGACCTGAGGCGTTGGGACGCGATGCCCGCCGGACCGGCGCGCGACGCGGTGCACCGCCACAACCTGCTGCAGCTGATGCTAGACCACGAGGCTTCGGCGACCGCGCTGGCGGTGTCGTTGCATGCGGCCAATGTCGAACGCGACCGGCTGCGCAAGCGCCGCATGATGCTGACCGATGCACTGCTGCCGCTGCTGCCGCGCCTTCGTTGCCCGCTGCACGGCATCTGGGGTGCGCGCGATGTGCTGTTCCGACATCGGCTGCCGATGATCGGCCAAGCGCTGGCGCGCGCGCCGCGCTTCGAGTCGCTGGCGCTCTTGCCGCAGGCTGGTCACTGGGCGCAGTTCGAGGCGGCCGATGACTTCAACGCCGCGCTGGCCGAGGCACTGTCTGCGTCCGGCCAAAGGGCATGACAGCACGCTGAAGCTGCCGCGGTTGCGGGCCTCTATCATCGGCCCATGTACACCCTCATGCCCCTGGCCGAACAGGCCGCCAAGCTCCTCAAGCAGCGCAAGGAGACCATCGCCATCGCTGAATCGTCCACCGGCGGGCTGATCTCGGCCGCGCTGCTGGCGGTGCCCGGTGCTTCGGCCTACTTCCTGGGCGGGGCGGTGGTCTACACCCGCAAGGCGCGCGAGGTGTTGATGGCCATCCCCAACGAGGCCGTTCGAGGCATGCGCTCAGCGTCGGAGCCCTATGCAATGCTGCTGGCGCGCACGGTGCAACAACGCTATGGCGCGAGTTGGGGCCTGTCAGAGACCGGGGCGACCGGACCGACTGGCAACCCCTACGGCGACGCCGCCGGCCATTCGTGTCTGGCCGTGGCTGGCGTCAGCGAGCAGGTGGTGACGCTAGAGACAGGCCAAGCCGACCGGCCGCTGAACATGCGGCTGTTTTCAGCCGAGGCCTTGCGGATCTTGGTCGAGCATTTGTCTCGGTAGCGGGCAATGTTCTTGTGGTTTGCCGTAGGCATCCAAGGGGTTGTGGCGCTGCCCGCCACGGTTTCAGCGCGGGCCTGACGTGGCAACAGCAATTCAGTCACAGGTGTTAACCCTTAATTGTCACAGACCTGACATTTTGCGCAGCATCGTGTCCATATGCTTTCTAACAGTTCATTCCAGTTCTATTGACTGATCGCCTGGTCAAGCTGGTATTTGTCAGTTCGGCCATTTTTGTCAGGAGCGTTACATGCGTAAGATCTTGCTGGGTAGTCTGCTTGCTGCGGGTACGGTGTCTGCCTTTGCACAGAGCTCTGTGACGGTCTACGGCGTGGCCGACGCGTTCGCCGCAGTGGCCAGGGGTTCGCTGAGCAACAAGCGCATGACGGACGGCGGCAACATCGCCTCGCAACTGGGTTTTCGCGGCACCGAAGACCTGGGCGGCGGTCTGACGGCCAAGTACGTCATCGAAGGTGGCCTCAACCTGGACGACGGTACGGGCAC
>RGQD01000289.1 GCA_010030205.1 Betaproteobacteria bacterium | reverse complement strand
TGTTTCTGGCGGAGAGGGTGGGATTCGAACCCACGGTACGTATAAACGTACACGGGATTTCGAGTCCCGCGCATTCGACCACTCTGCCACCTCTCCGGATACGCGATCACCCCGGTCTGTTGGGCGAAGCCTGCGATTCTAGCGTATCACGGTGTGAGGAACTCGGCGCCGCGCAGGTAGGGCCGCAAGGCGGCTGGAATCCTGATGCTGCCGTCGGCCTGCTGGTGGTTCTCCAGCACCGCGACCAGCGCGCGCCCTACCGCCAGACCCGAGCCGTTGAGGGTGTGAACCAACTCTGGCTTGCTGTCAGCCTTGCTGCCTGAGCGACGAAAACGGGCCTGCATGCGTCTGGCCTGGAAGTCACCGCAGTTGCTGCAAGAGCTGATCTCACGGTAGGTTTGCTGGGCCGGCAGCCAAACCTCCAAGTCGTAGGTCTTGGTAGCGCCAAAGCCCATGTCGCCGGTGCACAGCAGCACCACGCGGTACGGCAACTCAAGCTGCTGCAAGATGGCCTCGGCATGGCCGACCATTTGCTCGAGCGTGGCCTCGCTGTGTTCGGGGGCGACGATCTGCACCAATTCGACCTTGTCGAACTGGTGTTGGCGGATCATGCCGCGGGTGTCGCGGCCAGCCGAGCCGGCCTCCGAGCGGAAGCAAGGGCTGTGCGCGGTGAGCTTGATCGGCAGGTCTTCGGCGCGCTGGATTTGCTCACGCACCGAGTTCGTCAACGAGATCTCGGACGTCGAAATCAGGTACTGCTCGGGCTGGCTCTCATCGCCGCCGCGCAGCACCCAGAACATGTCGTCCTTGAACTTGGGCAACTGGCCGGTGCCCTCGAGGATCTCGCGGTTGACGATGTAAGGTGTGTAGCACTCGGTGTAGCCATGCTCGACCGTCTGCACGTCGAGCATGAACTGGGCCAGTGCGCGGTGCAATCTGGCGATCGGTCCTTTGAGAAAGGAAAAGCGAGCACCGCTCAGCTTGGCGCCGAGCTCGAAGTCCAAGCCCAAGGGCGCACCCAGGTCGACATGGTCCTTGACGCTGAAGTCATAGACGCCGGGCAGACCCCAGCGCCGAACCTCGGCGTTGGCCGACTCGTCTGCGCCGACCGGCACGCTGTCGTGCGGCAGGTTCGGCAAGGACATCAGCTGCGCCTGCAGCTCAGCCAGGATCGCCTCCAGCCGATCGGCGCCGGCCTTCATCTCGTCGGCAATGCCGGCCACCTCGGCCATCAGCGCAGCGCTGTCCTCGCCCCGACCTTTGTTCTGGCCTATCTGACGCGACAGGCTGTTGCGCCTTGCCTGCAACTCCTCGGTGCGGGTCTGCGAGGTCTTGCGCTCGGCCTCGAGTGCCGAGAACCGCCCCACATCGAGAAACGGCTGAGGTGTCTTGCGGGCATTGAGCCTGGCCACCACGCCTGGCAGGTCGCGGCGCAGTTGGGTGATGTCGAGCATGGCGTGGGTCCTGAGAAAGTCGAATCTTGAACGTGATGGCTTGGCGCAAACGGCACGGCCAGCGGGCAGCAGTCGCCGCCGGCAGTGAAGAACTCAGGATCGCGACGCGGCAATCTGGCCCATGGATTTGTCACTCAAACCCATCGGCAGCGGAAAGTGCACCGTCTCCTCGACCCCGGCCAGGCGCCGCACGCTCAAAGCCCCCAGCGCCCGCAGCCTGGCAATCACTTGCTGGACCAGGATATCGGGCGCCGATGCGCCAGCCGTCAGGCCGACACGGGGGCGGCCGTCGAACCACGCCGGGTCCAGGCCCTCAGCCGCATCGACCATGTAGGCAGGCGTGCCCAGGCGGTCGGCGAGCTCGCGCAAGCGGTTGCTGTTGCTGCTGCTCGGGCTGCCGACGACGATCACCACATCGACCTGGGGCGCCATCAGCTTGACCGCATCCTGGCGGTTCTGGGTGGCATAGCAAATGTCCTGGTGCTTGGGCTGGCGCACATGCGGAAACAAGCGTTTGACCTCGGCCAGGATCTCGGCGGCGTCGTCGACGCTGAGCGTGGTCTGGGTCACCACCGCCAGCAAGTCGCCGCGCGGCTTGACCGACGCGACATCTGCGACGTCCTCGACCAGGTAGATGCCCTCGGAGAGTTGGCCCATCGTGCCCTCGACTTCGGGATGCCCCTTGTGGCCGATCATGATGAACTCGTAGCCCTCGCGAGCGAGCTTGGCCACCGTCACATGGACTTTGCTGACAAGCGGGCAGGTGGCATCGAAGACCTGGAATCCGCGCGCAGCCGCGTCGACACGCACCGCCTGGCTGACACCGTGGGCGCTGAAAATCAAGGTCGCGCCAGGCGGTACCTCGGCCAGATCCTCGATGAAGATGGCGCCTTTGAGCTTCAGATCGTTGACGACATAGGTGTTGTGGACGATCTCATGACGGACGTAGATCGGCGCGCCAAAGCGCGTCAACGCGCGCTCGACGATCTCGATCGCCCGGTCCACACCGGCGCAAAATCCACGCGGCTCGGCCAGCAAGACCTCGGTGATCGACGATTCAGGCACCAAAGCCATCACAGCACCCCGATCACATGCACCTCAAAACTCACCGCTTGCCCTGCCAGTGGGTGGTTGAAGTCGAACAGCAACCAACCCTCACCGCTGTCGCGCACCACGCCGGCATAGCTGCCACCACCATCAGGCGTCGGGAACTGCACCACATCGCCGACCTGGTACTCGGCGTCGGGGTCACCGAGCTCGGCCAACAGCTTGCGCTTGACACGTTGCAGCAGCTCGGGGTTGCGGGCACCGAAGGCCTCGCCCGCCGCGAGCGAAAAAGTCTGCCTCGTGCCTTCGGCCAGTCCGATCAGACGTTGCTCCATTGCCGGCGCCAATTGCCCGCTGCCCAACGACAGCGTCGCCGGTTTGTCGGCAAAAGTGTTGATCACATCCGCGCCGTCGGGGCCTGCGAGCCGGTAATGCAGGGTCAGGAACGACCCCTCCTGGATGGTGATCACGCTGATGGGGGAGATGATGGGGGGAAGCGGAGCCCGGACCGGGCGCATAGACTGGATACCATTCTACGAGCCCCCGGCATACAGCCCGAACCTCGCCCGAACCCCGCCCGAACCCCGCAGCACCACCACAAGCCATGTCGATCAAGCAACTCCCGGCGGATGCCAGGCCGCGTGAAAAACTGCTGCAGCACGGCGCCGCCAGCCTGTCAGACCCTGAACTGCTGGCCTTGCTGCTGCGCACCGGCTTCAAGGGTCAGGGCGTGTTGCAGATGGCCGGCCATGTGCTGGAGCGCTTCGGCGGATTTGCCAAACTGCTGCATGCGCAGGCCGCTGACTTGAAATCGATCAAGGGTCTGGGTCCAGCCAAGCAGGCCGAACTGGCGGCGGTGATCGAGATGGCGCGTCGTGCGCTGGCCCAGCAGCTCAGCGCAGCGCCGGTGTTCGACTCACCGCTGGCCGTCAAGGACTACTTGCAACTCCATCTGGGCAACTTGCCGCACGAGGTGTTCGCGGTGCTGTTTCTGGACGCCCAGCACCGCTTGATCAAGCTCGACCAGATGTTCACCGGCACGCTGGGCCAGACCAGCGTCTACCCGCGCGAGGTGGTCAAACTGGCATTGACGCGCAATGCCGGTGCGGTGATCCTGGCGCACAACCACCCGTCAGGTGTGGCCGAGCCGTCGCGCGCCGACGAGTTCCTGACCCAGTCGCTCAAAAATGCACTCGCACTGGTCGATGTCCGGGTACTCGACCACTTGGTGATCGGGCAAGGCCAGGTGGTGTCGTTTGCCGAGCGGGGCTTGTTGTGAGGATCGGCAGCTTCGCCGAACTCGGTGTGCTGCGCGAAGCCCTGCACCAGGCGCGGCGCGACGCTGCGGCGCGCGAGGCCGATGAGCGCGCGGCCCAGGCACTCGCCGCCGCCATCGCGCGCAGCCAACCCGCGCCCCATGGCCTGTTTGCGCGCAGCGTGGGCAGTGTCTATCCGCTGCCCGACCGCCAGCAGGCCCAGATCGAGCTGCCCCGCCCGCTGCCGCACCCACGCCAGCGCGAGCTCGACGAGCAGGCAGCGCTGGCCGAATCGATGTCAGACGAGGTCAACCTGGAGTCATTGCTGCTGACCGACGATGGCCTGAGTTTTCGCCGGCCGGGGATAGGCCAGGATGTGGTGACCAAGCTGCGCCGAGGCCATTGGACGCTGCAGGGGCAGATCGACCTGCATGGTTGCAACCGCGATGAAGCCCGCGAGTTGCTGGTCGGCTACATCCGCGAGAGCCACCGCCGCGGCGCGCGCTGCCTGCGCGTGGTGCACGGCAAGGGATTGGGCTCACCCGGCCGCCAACCCGTGCTGAAAGACAGGGTGCAGCGCTGGCTGGCGCAAAGCGCAGCGGTGATCGCCTTCGCGCAGGCCAGCGGGCCGCAGGGTGGCGCCGGCGCGCTGATGGTGCTGCTCGCTGGCTCGGCGCGCTGACAGCTCACCGACTGCGGCGCGATGATGGCGCGCCAAGCCAGGGTTCATGCCCGCTGGTCGGCGCGATTGAACCGGCGCGATTGAACCAGCGAGATTGAAACCGGCGAGGCCGCCTCAGCCGCCTTTGTTGCGCATCCAGTCAGCGGTGCCGAAAAAGCTCTCGGCCAGCCTTGTTGCCAGGCCAGCATCAACGCCTTGCTCGTCCATCGCCTGCGCCATGCAACCCAGCCATTGGTCTCGCTCGGCGATGCCGATCGCGAACGGCAGGTGGCGGGCGCGCAGCATCGGGTGGCCAAATCGCTCGACGTAGTGATTCGGTCCGCCCAACCAACCGCACAAGAACCAGTGCAGCTTGTCCCGCGACCCGCTGAGCTCAGCGGGATGCAGCGCGCGGATGCCAGCGCATGCGGGCTCGAGGTCCATCAAGTCGTAGAAGCGGTCGACCAGCGCGCGAACCGCAGGTTCTCCGCCGAGACGGTCGAAGGGCGTGGGTTCGGCTGGGGCAGGGTTTTCGGTCATGGTGGCAGCAGTTTGCCAGCCGCCGCGGCGATACCGACTGCCGCCGGGCTGCCAGGGAAGGTCTCGAGCAGCAGCAGCCGCTGCTGGATCGATTCGCGCACCGCAGCGTCGTACGGCACCTCTCCCAGCAGCGCGAGTTGCAGCGGCTGGTCCAGCGGCGGATTGACGAAACGGTCTAGCACTTGCTGCAACTGGGCCCGAACGACCAAGCCCTGGCCGCGCTGCTGGGCCTGGTTGACCAGCAAACGCACAGGCCGCGCCGCCTGGGTGGTGGCCAGCAGCTTGATCGCGGCGTAGGCGTCGGTCAGCGAGGTCGGCTCGGGCGTGACCACGACCAGCAACTCGTCGGCCAGCGAGAGCGTGAACAACACCACATCCGAAATGCCGGCGCCGGTGTCGAGCAAAACGATGTCAAAGTCAGGCCGCACCGCGTCCACCACCTCGACCAGCCGGTCGTGCAACACGGGCGTCATGCGCGAGTACTCCAGCAGCCCTGACCCAGCCAGCAGCACCGTGAAGCCGCAAGGCGCCGGCTGCAGCGCATCGGCGAGCTCGGCGCGACCGCCGAACACATCGTGCAGCGTGACCCTGGCGCACAGGTTGAGCACGACGTCGAGGTTGGCCAGGCCCAGGTCGGCGTCGAGCACCAGCACGCGCTGGCCAGCACGCGCCAAAGCCGCCGCCAGGTTGGCGCTGACAAAGGTCTTGCCCACACCGCCCTTGCCGCTGGTCACCGCGATGACCCGCGCCATGGCCCGACCTGGATGGACAGACTCGCTCATCGAAGATCCTGGATCACTGGGCCACCGAGCAGCATCTCGCGCTCCTGGCGGCTGACGCTGCCCGCAGCGGGCTGTTCGAGGCAGCAGCGGTCGCGGCCCTCGGCCTTGGCGCGGTAGAGCTGCTGGTCGGCGCGCTGCAGCCAGATGCCGGGCGTTGAACGCACCCATTGCGGCGCAAACGCGCCGCCCACACTGACGGTCACCGAGAGGCGTCTACCCTCGGACGGCA
>RGQD01000288.1 GCA_010030205.1 Betaproteobacteria bacterium | reverse complement strand
CAGTCCCAGCGCCAGCGCGCCGACCAGCCCGCCGTGTGCCAGCAGCGCGAGCAAAGCACCCAGGCCCAGCCTGGCGTCTGCGCGAGGCAGCAGCGCGTCACGCTCTAGCGCTGCTGGCACCGTCAGCCGCCTTGGCGCACCGACAGGCCGATGCGTGCGATGCCGGCGCGCTGCAGCACGTCCATCGCGCGCACCACCTGCTCGTACTTCACCGCCTTGTCGGCCGAGATCACCACCGGCACCTGTGGGTTACCGGCCTGCAGGCGCTGGACCGCCGCGGCCAGCCCAGACACCGTGGTGGGTTGCGGGTCGGCGCCGTCCAGGCGCAGCCGCAGCTTCTCGTCGACGCCGACGATGACCTCGACCACGCTGGTCGGACGGTTCGCTGCCTTGCCAACGCTGGGCAGTTCGACCAGGCCGGTGGTGATCAGCGGCGCGGTGACCATGAAGATGATCAGCAGCACCAGCATCACGTCGATGAACGGCACCATGTTCATCTCGGCGATGGCGCGGCGGCCTCTGCGGCCTCTGGAGGCAACGCCAGCCATTGCAGCCTACCTCGCGGCCGCAGGCGCCTGGGCGGCGTTGCGCTGCAGGATGTTGGAGAACTCCTCGATGAAGCTCTCGAGCTGGGTCGCGATGCGGTCGATGTCGCGCGCAAACCGGTTGTAGGCCACCACCGCCGGGATCGCCGCGAACAAGCCGATCGCGGTGGCCACCAGCGCCTCGGCGATGCCGGGTGCGACGGTGGCCAGCGTGACCTGCTGCACGTTGGACAGGCCGACGAACGCATGCATGATGCCCCAGACCGTGCCGAACAATCCCACATAAGGGCTGACCGAGGCGACGCTGGCCAGGAAGCCGACATTGCCTTCGATCGCGTCGAGCTCGCGCTGCAGGCTGGCGCGCATCGCACGGCGGGCGCCGTCGAGTTGGCCTTGAGCTGCGCAGGCCGAAGAGCTTGTTGAAGATCACGCTCCAACTCGCCAGCGAGGTCAGCAGCAAGCCGGCGATCACCAACTGCACCACGAAGCTGGCGTGCAGCACCAGCGTGATGATCGAGAAGTCTTGGTTCATGGTGAGGGCGCTCCTGGGGGGTCAGCGTCGGGGTCGGCCGCTGGGGCGGGAAGGGTGGTGGCTTGGGCTCATGCCAGCACCCGCTGCAAACGGTGCAGCGCCTCTTCCAGCTTGTCCCGGCTGCTGGCAAACGACAGCCGCAGCCAGCGCGCCGGGTCTTGGCGACCGAAGTCGCGGCCTGGCGTCAGCGCCACATGCGCGCTGTGCATCAATCCGAAGGCGAAATCCCAGCTGTCGGCGCTGTGCGCGCTGCAATCGGCGTAGGCGTAGAAAGCGCCGTCGGGCAGCACCGGCACTGTCAGCCCGAGCCGGTTGAGCGCGGGCACGACGAAGTCGCGGCGGGCGCGGAACTCGGCCCGCCGGCGTTCGTACTCGGCAATCGATGCGGGATCGAAGCAGGCCAGCGCCGCGTGCTGAGCGATGGTCGAGGCGCAGATGAACAGGTTTTGCGCCAGTCGTTCGACCGGCTCGACCAAGGCCTCGGGCAAGACCAGCCAGCCCAGACGCCAGCCCGTCATGTTGAAGTATTTCGAGAAGCTGTTGACCGAGACGATGTGCTCGCCGAGCTGCAGCGCGCTGCGGCCGAAGATCTGGTCGTAGCTCAGGCCCAGGTAGATCTCGTCGACGATGGTCACGCCGCCGTGGCCGGCGACGACCGCCGCGATGCGCCGCAGTTCTTCAGGGTGGATCGAGGTGCCGGTGGGGTTGCTGGGTGACGCGAGCAGCACGCCGCGGGTGGCCGGGCACCAGGCCTGCGCCACCATCTCAGCGTCGAGCTGGAAGCGTTGCGCGGCGTTGGTCGGCAACAGCTTGGCCACGGCCTGCGCCGCCGCGACGAAATGCCGGTTGCAGGGGTAGCTAGGGTCGGGCATCAGCACCTCGTCGCCGGCCTCGAACAAGGCCAGGCAGACCAGCTGCAGCGCGGCCGATGCGCCGGCCGTGATGACGATTCGGCGCGCCGGGACGTCCAGCCCGAAGCGCTGCGCATACCAGCCCGAGAGCGCCTCGCGCAGTGCGGGCAGGCCGGTGGCGTCGGTGTACTGGCTGCGGCCGGCACGGATTGCGCGCTCAGCGGCTTCCTGGACCAGCGGCGGCGCGGTGAAATCGGGCTCACCGATGTTGAGAAACAGCATGCGCTCGCCACCTTGCGCCGGGTCGCAAGCCGGGCTGGCGGCGATCAGCGCCGCAGCCTTGGCGCATTCCATGACGTAGAAGGGCTCGATGTGGTCGAGCCTGCTGGCCAGCCTCATGCTGCCGGTCTCATGCAGCGGACTCGGTCAAACCCGGTTCATCCCGCCCGGCGCGCATCGTTGCGCGCCTTGACCTCGACCGGTCTGAGGTCGGCAGCGGCCTTGTCGAGCACGCCGTTGACGTATTTGTGACCGTCGGTGCCGCCAAAACTCTTGGCCAGTTCCACCGCTTCGTTGATCACCACCCGGTAAGGGATGTCGATGCAGTGGCTGAGCTCGTAGGCGCCGATCATCAGCACCCCATGCTCGACCGGCGACAGCAGGCTGGTCTTGCGGTCGACATGGCGCGCCAGCACCGCGTCGAGCATCGTCGCCTCGCGGATGCTGCCATGCAGCAGAGCGTCGAAGTGCGGCCGGTCGCACTTCTCGAAGCCTTCTTGGTCACGGATATGGGCCTCAATCTCGGCGCCGTCGGCGCCGCTGAGCAGCCATTGGTACAGCCCTTGCAGCGCCAGCTCGCGCGAGCGGCGGCGCGTCGACTTGGCTTGCGGCTTGCGCGCCGGTCGGTTCGCTGACTGGCCGCCAACGGGTGATTGCTGAGGCTTTACCGGGGACTCGGTCACGTCAGCTCGTTCAGACCAGCTCGAAATGGTAGGTTTCGCCCCGGACGATGCAACCCAGCGCGATCAGCGCGTCGAAGTCGTTGGTCTCAGCCAGCGCCTGCAAGGCCAGTGGTACTTCCAGCGCACCGGGCACGGTGATCAGCCGGATGTTGTCGGGATCGACGCCCAATGCGGTCAGTTCTGCCAGGCAGGACTTGGCCAGCGCGCCGGTGATGTCGGCGTTGAAGCGTGCTTGCACGACACCGATCGCCAGCGGCGAGCCGTTGAGCGGGTTGGCCGGGACGATGTCCTCGCCTTGGTTGGCGTTGCGCATGGATGCTTTCGGGAGAAAAATAATGGCCGGCTGGCTCAACGGCCGGCGGCGGCGAAGCTGGTGACCTCCAGCCCATAGCCCATCATGCTGGGCATGCGGCGCGGGTTGCCCAGCAGCTTCATGCGGGTGATGCCCATGTCGCGCAGAATCTGGGCGCCGACACCGTAGGTGCGCAAATCCATCTGAATGCCGCGCTCGGTGCTGTTGGCCAACTGTGGCATCACCAGCGGTAGCAAGGTCTGCACATCGTGGCCGCAGTTGAGCAGCACCGCCAAGCCGGCTGGCGCTGCCTGGATCGCTGCCAAGGCCTTGGGCAAGGGCCAGGAATGGCGGCTGCGGCCGGTGTCGAGCAAGTCCATCGCGGTGAAGGGTTCGTGCACCCGCACCGTCACTTCGTCGCCGGGTAGCCATTGGCCGTGTTGCAGCGCGAGGTGCAGTCCACCCGAGCGGTCGCGGAACGCGATGCAGCGGAAGTTGCCCTGGGCGGTGGCGAGTTCGCGCTCGCCGACGCGCTCGATCAAGGTTTCGTTGTGCGCGCGGTGGGCGATCAGGTCGGCAATCGTGCCGATCTTCAGACCATGCTCGCGGGCGAAGATCTGCAGGTCGGGCAGCCGCGCCATCGTGCCGTCGTCGTTCATGATCTCGCAGATCACCGAGGCTGGTGTCAGTCCGGCCATCGCCGCCAGATCGCAACCGGCCTCGGTGTGGCCGGCGCGCATCAGCACGCCACCGTCCTGGGCTTGCAGCGGGAAGATGTGGCCGGGCTGGACCAAGTCGGTCACCTTGGCGTCGCGCGCCACCGCAGCCTGCACGGTGCGGGCGCGGTCGGCGGCTGAAATGCCGGTGGTCACCCCCTCGGCGGCTTCGATCGACACCGTGAAAGCGGTGGCGTGTGCAGCACCGTTTTTCGCCGTCATCGGCGTCAAGTGCAGGCGTTCGCAGCGCTCTCGCGTCAGGGTCAGACAGATCAGACCGCGGCCGTACTTGGCCATGAAGTTGATGGTTTCGGCTGAAACATGGTCGGCGGCGAGGACGAGATCGCCCTCGTTTTCGCGATCTTCTTCGTCAACCAGGATCACCATGCGGCCAGCGGCCAGCTCGGCGACGAGCTCGGGAACAGGGGAAAGTGCCATCTACCGATTGTAGGCGCGGGCAGGGGGCTGCGCCTGCCCGCGCGGCTCGCCAGCCGAGCTTCAACCCGCCTTGGGCTGAACCTCGTCCGAGCTCACCCAAGTCCCGTTGCTGAGCAGTTGGTGGGGGCCGAAGTCAGCCTTGTAGGCCATCTTCTGGCTCTCGGCGATCCAGTAGCCCAGGTACAGGTAGGGCAGCCCGACTTCGCGGGTTTGCTCGATCTGCCACATCACGCCGTAGGTGCCCAGGCTGCCTCGGTAGTCGGGGTCGTAGAAAGTGTAGACGGCTGAAATGCCGTCGCTCAACACATCGACGATCGCGACCATGCGCAGGGTGCCGCTGTCGTCGGCGCTGGGGTCGCGAAACTCCACCAGCCTCGAGTTGACCCGGCTTTGCAGCAGGAACTGGGTGTATTGGTCGATGCTGTCCTGGTCCATGCCGCCGCCGGCGTGGCGGCCCGCCTGGTATCGCAGGTAGAGCTGGTAGTGCTCGGCGACAAAGCCCAGCCGCAGAACGCGCGAGCTCAAGCCCTTGTGCGCGCTCCAGGCGCGGCGTTGGCTGCGTGTGGACACAAACCCGGCCACCGGCAAGCGCAACGGCATGCAGGCCGTGCAGCTGTCGCAATAGGGTCGGTAGGTGAACATGCCGCTGCGCCGAAAGCCCTGGGTCACCAGGCTGGAATAGACATCGGCGTGGATCAGGTGGCTGGGTGTGGCCACCTGCGACCTGGCCTGCCGGTCGGGCAGGTAGCTGCAGGGGTAGGCCGCCGTGGCGTAGAACTGCAAGGACGCCAGCGGCAGTTCTTTGGGGTGGGTCATGTGCGGCCTGTCTCGAATGGGGTTGGCAAGCCGCCCGAGCTGCCCAGCTCCAGCCCGGCCCACAGCGCTGGGTCAAAAGCCCAAGCGGCGGGTGCTTTCTCGTCCACGCTGCGTGCCAGGTGAGATTCGAAAGCACTGCGGGGGATTTCGCGTGCGCCCAGGCTCGCGAGGTGGCCGGTGCGTTGCTGGCAGTCGATCAGCGACATGCCATGGCCTCGGCAAAAAGCGATCAAGGCCGACAGCGCAATCTTGGAGGCGTCGGTTTGCCGAGCGAACATCGATTCGCCGAAGAACATCGCGCCGATGCTCACGCCGTACAGGCCGCCGACCAATTCACCGTCGATCCAGGTCTCGAAGCTGTGCACCGCGCCGGCGGCGTGCCAGGCGCTGTAGGCCTCGATGATCTCGGGGGCGATCCAGGTGCCGTTCTGGCCGGGACGCGGCGCCGCAGCACAAGCGCTCATCACCCGCGCAAAAGCCGAGTCGACGCGGATCTCTGATCGCGGGTCGCGGATGAAGCGGCGCAGGGTCTTGCGCAGCGACGGCGAAAGCTTGAACTCGGCCACCGGCAACACCATGCGTGGGTCCGGGCTCCACCACAGCGGCGGGTCGCCCGGGTTGTACCAGGGAAAGACACCGCGCCGATAAGCCTCGGCCAGCCGCTTCGGCGTGACCGTCCCGCCCGCAGCCAACAGCCCCGGCGCCTCGCTGTCGGCGCCTTGGGCGTAGCGGGTGGACGGCAGACTGGCGTCTTCATCGATCCAGATCAAGGGTAGGTCCGGCATGGTGCCGGCATTTTGCTTGACCGGGGGGCGGCCGGCGTCGGCCGGCCTTGGGG
>RGQD01000287.1 GCA_010030205.1 Betaproteobacteria bacterium | reverse complement strand
CGACGCGGTCTGGAGCCTGAAAATCTCTTGCGAGCGCTTCAGGTAAAACCCAAGCAGGTCGGCGAAGATCGTCGCCACCCGACCGCCGGACTGGCGCAGCCGCGCGACATGCGCGGGGCCGATGCCGGCCTGTCGTGTGACATTGAGCCCGGCCATCATGATCGGCACGCCCGAGGCAAACACCACGGCAGCGGCTTCGGGGTCGCAAAAAATGTTGAATTCAGCATGCGAGCTGATGTTGCCTATCGTCGTCGACCCGCCCATCAGCGTGATGCATTTCAGCCAGCCGGCCAGCCTGGGCTCGGTCTTGAGCGCCACCGCGATGTTGGTCAGCGGGCCGATCGGCGCGAGCACCAACTGCCCCGGCGCGGCGCGCGCCGCGTCGATGATGAACTGCACCGCGTGCTGGGCCACCGGTTCGCGGTCGGGCTCGGGCAGCGTCGCGCCGTCGAGACCACTCTTGCCGTGGATGTCGGCGGCCGACGCCCGCCTGGCAACCAGCGCTTCGCCCATGCCCATCGCGACGGGGACGTCGAGCCTGGCCAGCGTGCAGATCGCGAGCGCGTTGCGGGTGGTGTTCTCTAGCGAGCTGTTGCCAAAAACCGTGGTGATGCCAACCAGATCGAGTTCGCGCGCGGCGAACAGGATCGCCATCGCATCGTCGTGGCCGGGGTCGCAGTCGATGATCAGTCTGGTGCTCATGGCTTCAATGAACGATCTGCAGCCGCCGGCAACCGCGCAAGATATCTTTCGGGCAGATACCGAAATAGCGGCGTATCGAGTGGCTGAAATGGGCGGAATCTGGATAGCCGATGTCCTGCGCCAGCCTGGCGAGGTTTTGCGGGCGGTTGATCACTGACAGCAGCATCCGCGCCCGCTTCCAGGCCCGGTAGGCGCGGTAAGAGCATCCAGTCTCCTGCTTGAACAGGTGCAGAAAGCGCGAGTTCGACAGCCCCGCCTGCGCGGCGAAATCTCCGGCGCCGACCGGGGTGTTGGGTGTGAGCTGCAAACGCCGAACCGCCTCGCCGATCCGGGGGTCGAGCAAGCGGCCCGGCAGCAGGTGACCGAAAAAGCTCAAGTCCAAACTGTCTCTGGTCAACGCCGCGCCATGGGCCGCGGCCCGCATGCGCTCGATGAAGGGAGCAGCCTCGACCGCGCCGACAGCGCCACGCACAAAGTCGGGCAGGCGCAGCGGGTCGACGCTCTCGGGCTCGAGCATCAGGTCGCAGGCCATGCGCGAATCGCAAACGATCTGGTGCGCGGTGTACGGCGGCATCACCAGGCACTCGGCTTCGCGCCAGGGCTGGCCATCGAGCCGGTAGCGGATCGGCGCGTCCAGCGACACATAGAGATTGAACGCGCCCGAACGCCGCATCGCCGGCTGACCCAGGTCGCCGCAATAGAACACGCGGTCCGCGTCGACCCGCACCCGTCTGTGGACCCCCATGCCCCGGTTCCAGATCTCCATGTCTTGTCTCCTCGCGGCTCTGGCAACACTCTTGGCCGCTGCACAGAGTATGGCGCAAAGACTTATTTATCGCCCGGCAGCGTCAAGACACAAGACTGCCAGCAGCGCTGCGGCAACACTGCGCTGAGATGAACGGCCTCCCAATCACCACGCCATACCCCCGATGGACCTGAGCATCGTCGTCCACGGTCTGATCGCCGGCTGCCTGTACGCCTTGGCAGGCATCAGCCTGAACGTGCTGTACCGGCCGACCAACACCTTCAACTTCGCCCAGGGCGACCTGATCATGATCGGGGCGATGGTCTGCGCAGCGCTGCTCGGCGTTGCCAAGCTGCCTTGGTACCTCAGCGCGGTGCTGTCAATCGCCCTGGTCGCGGCGATCTCGATGGTCGAGTACTTTGTCGCGATCGCGCCGATGATCAAGCGCCGCCACGGCGTGGGCTGGATCATCAGCACCCTGTCGGTGTCGCTGATCCTGCAAGACCTGGTCGGCAAACTCTTCGGCCCGGACCCCAGAATGGTCAGACCGCCGCCGCCGATCACCACCGAACTGCACGAGTTCGGCCCGCTAGAGATCAGCGCCTACCAGGTGCTGGTGGTGGTGTTGACCGGCTTGATCGTGCTGGCGACCAGCTACTTCTACACCAGCCGCACCGGCAGAGCCGTCAACGCGATCGCCGAGGACCGCGAAGCCGCACTGCTGCGTGGCATCGACCCGAACCGCCTGGCCTGGCTGTCTTTCGGTGTCGGCGGCATTGCTGCGGGCGTGATCGGCATCCTCGCCGCACCGATGATGTACGCCTCGGCCGGGCTCGGGCCGGTGCTGCTGATCAAGGGATTCGAAGCGGTGGCAGTCGGTGGCGTGGGCAGCATCCGTGGTGCACTGATCGCGGGCTGCTTGCTCGGCGTCGTCGAAGCGGTGAGCGGCTCGCTGTTCACCCCGGGCTACCAGAACGCTGCAACCTTTGTCGTCGTGCTGCTGATCCTGCTGGTCAAGCCCAGCGGTCTGGTTGGCAGCGTCAGCGCAAGAGTGGTCTGACGATGAGCGCCGCGCACCCCTCTGGCCACCGCAGCGGCTTCATGCTGCGCTGTGCCGCAGTCATGCTGCTGCTCGCGGTCTTGCCGGCGCTGTTCAAGGGCGAGTTCGCGCTGTTCCTCGGCACCCAGATCGGCATTTACTTCCTGGTAGCGCTAGGGCTGAACCTGCTGTCGGGTTACGGTGGCCAGATCTCGCTGGGGCACGGCGCGCTGGTGGCGATCGGCGCCTACGCGGTGGCGATTTCGACCGTCGACTACCAGCTGTCGTTCTGGCTCGCGTTGCCGCTGGCACTGGCGCTGACCGCCGGCGCGGGCGCGCTGATGGCCTTGCCAGCGTTTCGGCTGTCGACCTGGTATTTCGCGCTCGTGACGCTGGGTTTTGCCAATGTCATCGGCGGCTTGCTGACCGAGTGGCGCGGCCTGACGCACGGTTTTGCTGGCGTGGTCGGCGTGCCCAAACCGGTGTTGTTCGGCCATGCGCTGTCGCAAAACCAGCTCTACTGGCTGATCCTGGCGACCTGTCTGGGCGCATTCCTGTTTGTGCGCAACCTGGTCTTTTCGCGCTTCGGCCGCGCGCTGCTCGGCCTGCACGACAACTCGGTGCTGGTGCAAGGCGTCGGCGCATCGCTGGTGCGCCTGAAGATGCAGGCTTTCGTGATCAGCGCGGCACTGGCCGGCCTGGCGGGTGCATTCATGGCGGTGCACAAGACCGTGATCACGCCCGATGACTTTCCCGCCGACTTGTCGACGTTTTTCCTGCTCGTGATCGTGCTCGGCGGCATGGGACGGCTGTACGGCGCGCTGGTCGGCACGCTGGTGTTTTTCATCGTGCCCGAACTGCTCGCCGAGTTGCACGACTGGCGTCTGCTGATCTACGGCGGTGCACTGCTGCTGCTGATCCTTTTTGCGCCCTCGGGGCTGGCCGGCTGGATGGAGACGGTGTGGAAACGCTCTTTCATCCCGCCCGCGCCCGACGACGCTGACGTGCTGGCCGCGCCGATGCACCGCATCAGCGGGGCTGCGCTGGAGATCGCAGCGGTGTCGAAGCGCTTTGGCGGCGTTGTCGCGCTCAACGAGGTCTCGCTGTCGCTCCAACCGGGCGCGGTACATGCCATCGTCGGGCCCAATGGCTCGGGCAAGACCACGCTGCTGAACCTGATCAGCGGCTATTACCCACTCGACGGCGGCAGCGTGCAGATCGGCGGCACGGACATCGCCGGGCTGGACGCGGTACGGATCGCGCGCTCGGGCGTGCGGCGAACCTTCCAGACGCCCAAGCTGATTGCCGAGCTCGACGTGCTGCAAAACGTGATGCTGGGCGCTTTCTCAGACGAGTCTGCCGGCCTGGTCGCGATCGGACTGGGCTTGCCTGCTGCGCGTCGTGAAGCCCGCGAGCGCCGCGCCGAGGCCTTGCATTACCTGCGCTTCGTCGGGCTGCAAAAGCGCGCCAACGACCCGGCCAGCGACATCCCGCACGGCCAACAGCGGCTGGCCGAGATCGCCCGCGCGCTGGTCGGCAGGCCGGGTCTGCTGCTGCTTGACGAGCCGGCGGCGGGCTTGTCGCTGAGCGAGCTCGACGGGCTGAGCCAGCTCGTCAGCGAGATCGCCAAGCTCGGCACGACGGTGGTGATCGTCGAACACCATCTCGAGCTGGTGGCCAATCTGTGCCGCAGTGTGACGGTGCTCGAAGGCGGCCGGGTGCTGGCCTCGGGCACGCCAGAGGCGGTGTTCAACGACGAAGCGGTGATGGCTGCTTACATGGGCAAGCGTTCGGTGCCGACCTCGCATGACTGACATCAGCCACACACCCGTCAGCGCCCCACCCTTGCTGCGGGTTCGCGACCTGGTCTGCGGCTATGGCCCGATCGGCGTTCTCGAGCAGGTGTCGATCGATGTGCATGAGCGCCAGATCGTCACCGTTCTCGGCGGCAACGGCGCGGGCAAGAGCACACTGCTCAAGGCGATCTCGGGCTTGCTGCCGGCCACTGCCGGGCAGATCGAATTCGCCGGCCAAGACATTGCCAACCTGGGTGCCACGCAGATCGTCGACCGTGGCTTGCTCCATGTCGCCGAAGGTCGGCGCCTGTTCCGCACGCAAAGCGTGATGGCCAACCTCGACCTCGGTCTGTACGGCGCCAAGCTGGGCCGGGCCGAGGAGCGCCGGCGGCTCGACGAGGTGCTGACCATGTTCCCGATGCTGGCCGAGCGGCCCAACATCGCTGCCGGTGCGCTGTCGGGCGGGCAGCAGCAGATGCTGGCGATCGCGCAGGCGCTGCTGCGAACGCCCAGGCTGCTGATGCTCGACGAGCCCTCGCTCGGTCTGGCGCCGATCATCGTCGACCAGGTCATGGACGTGATCACCCGGCTGCGCGCCCAGGGCTGCGCCATCGTGCTGGTCGAGCAACTGGTCGAACGCGCGCTCGAGGTGGCCGACAAAGCCTATGTGCTGCAGAACGGGCGCATCATCGGCAGTGGCACACCGGCCGAGATCCACGGCAGCGACCTGATCAAGCACGCCTATCTCGGCGTCTGAAGCACCCCCGGCCGGCGCTGCGCCGCGCCACCACCCCCCTGACTGGAGACCCTCGCGATGACTCAGCACAAAAACCTCCCCTTCGGCATCGCCGCCGACGGCAGCCTGGACCGGCGCGACTTTCTGGGCGCCGCATCGAGCCTGGGCATGGGCCTGCTGGGCATGGGGGTCTCGCCCATGCTGATGGCGCAGAACGCGCCGATGACCGTCGGCTGGGTGCGCCCGAGCACCGGCCGACTGGCGTCGAGCTTTGCGCCGCTCTACATCGGCGGGCTGATCGCGATCGACGAGATCAACGCCGCCGGCGGCATCCTGGGCCGGCCGATTGTTCGCAAGGAAGAGGATGACGAGGCCTCGCCGGCCAAGCAGCCGACCGTGATGAAAAAGATCATCGACGCCGGCGCGCTGGCGCTGGTCGGCCCGACCGGCAGTTCGCAGGCGCTGGCCTCGCTGGCCTTCACGACGCCGGCCAAGCTGTTGCAGTCGACCTATGCGTTTGCCGCCGACCTGGCCGACGGCGTCAAATACCCGTTCCACTACCAGTGCTCGTACAACACCGATCACCAGGGCGAAGCGGCAGTGCGTCACCTCGCCGACACGCTCAAGCTCAAGAAGATCGGCATCCTGCAGGAGAACACCGCTTTCGGCGAGCAGGCCACCAACGCCTGCCGCGCGGCACTCAAGCGCCGCGGGCTGACCGCGCTGGCGGTCGAGGTCTACCCGATCGCCGCGCCCGACCTGAACTCCTACATCAGCAACCTGCGCAAGGCCGGCGTCGAGGGCGTGCTGGCTTGGGTCGCCAACACGCCGAACGCGGCGATGGCCTTCAACGCGATGCACAGCCAGAAGTGGTACCCCAAGGTGGCCGGCCACAACGGCCTGTTCCTCGAGAGCTTGCTCGACCTGGTGCCCGCCGAGGCACTGGTCGGGGCGAGCGGCACGCACTACAAGGCCTTGACCTGGACCGACAAGGAGTC
>RGQD01000286.1 GCA_010030205.1 Betaproteobacteria bacterium | reverse complement strand
CGCAGGGTGCGTCAGGCCCGACGCAGCTTCTATCTGCGTTCGGTGCCGCCGCTGTTGTGCAACGACGAACTCGATCAGACCCACCGGCTGCTGGACGGCATGCGTCACCTGCCGGGTTGGGTGGTGCTGCTGGTGGTCCGTTTGCTCGACCCCCGGCAATCGGGTGCTCAGGCCAACACCTGGATCCGCGCATTGCTTCGGGAGGAGGATCTGCTGGTGCCGCTGGGCGGTCAGTTGTTCCTGGTTCTGGCCCATTCGCTGGCCGAACAAGTGGTGGCGGTGCGGGTTCGAGATCGGCTCGTTGGCCAGGTCCAGGATCTGGCGGCCCGGGGCCAGGTGCTGGTCAGCCACCGGCTGTTCAACCAGCCGCACGTCGATATTCGGTTGATGTTCGCAGAATCGGTCGCCGACATCCACCTCGACACCGCCGCGGACCGGCGGCGGGCTGTGTCGCTGCCCGATCTGAACTTGGCCGAGCGCTGAGTGCCGGCGATCAGTGCGAATCGTCGGCCAAGTCTTCGCCAGGGTGCCAGCCCAGCAACTCGGCCAACCGGGTCACCACCCAGCCGGCCTCGGCGGGGTTGAAGCCCGATTCGGGTTGGCCCAGTCCGGCCTGGGTGCGTTCGAGCACCAGGTCCTGCGACACGCCTTGGTCGTGGTGCACCGCCTGGCTGTGGTCGACCAGCATCTGCGCCATGTCTTCGCACAACTCGTAGCGCTCGCGAAATTCGCTTCGCGGCACGCTGCAACGGCCTCTGGCATCAGCGTAGACCGCCTCGAAAGAGGGCGGGATGTGGATCTGGTATTCGTCTGACATCCCGGGGTTGTAACCCATGGCCCACCGGCGGTGGCAGCATCAGACCAGCGCGATCGCGTCGAGCGCCTCGGCCGGCGCGTTGGACTCGGGTTCTAGCAGTGCTGCGAGCCAGGGCTCGTCGCCGTCATCAAGCGCTGCCAGCGGGTCTTGCGGCATCAAGCGGTGGCGCAGCACCAATTGGGCCAGCCGCATGCGCCTTGCTGAACCGGTGCGCCCGGCTTCCCAGGCCATCGCGATCGCGGTGCACAGGTGGTAGAGCGACGAGGCGGTCTGGCGCGCGGCCGCGTCGGCCTGGCCTTTGGCGTCGGCGACCTGCTGGGCGCGGGCCAGCCCCAGCGCGAGCCGCTGCTCGAAGCGCTCGCGCACCTGGGCGTGCAGCGGGGTTTGTGCCAGCAGCGTGCGCAGATGGGTTTCGAGCACTGGCAGCGCGGCTTCGCGGCGGATCGCTCGGAACACGTCGAGCGCGACGATGTTGCTGGTGCCTTCCCAGATCGATCCGAGGTGGGCGTCGCGCACCAGCCGCGGGTCGCTCCACTCCTCGATGTAGCCGCAGCCGCCACGCACCTCCATCGCGTCGCCGGTGACCTTGCGGGCGTCGCGGCAGGCGCGGAACTTGATCAGCGGCGTCAGGATCCGGGCCAGCGCGTAAGCCCCGGGCTCGCCGGCGTCAGCGCGGCGCAGCGCTTCGGCGGTCTGGAACAGCATCGTGCGGGCCTGCTCGGTCGGCAGCAGCAGCTTGAGCAGTTGGCGGCGCATCAGCGGCAAGTCGATCAAGCGGCGACCGAAGGCCTGGCGCTGCTGCGCAACGTACAGCGCTTCGAAGCAGGCGCGTCGCATCAGCCCGGCTGCGCGCATGCCGTTGGACAGCCGCGAGTTGTTGACCATGTCGGCCATTTGCTGGAAGCCGCGCCCGGCCTCGCCGACCAGCCAGGCGCGCGCGCCTTCGAACCGGATCTCGCCGCTGGCCATCGAGCGCGTGCCGAGCTTGTCTTTCAGCCGCAGGATGCGGTAGGCGTTGGCCGATCCGTCGTCGAGCTTGCGCGGCAGCAAGAACAGCGAGACGCCGGCCATGCCGGCCGGCGCGCCGGCTATGCGCGCGAGCACCATCGCCAGCGCGGCGTCGGGGTTGGAGCAGAACCACTTGTCGCCGTGCAGCAAGAAGCTGCCGCCATCGGGCTCGGCGCGGGTGGTGGTGGCGGCGACATCCGAGCCCGCGCCCTGCTCGGTCATGAACATCGCGCCCTGCTGCAGCGCGTCGAAGTCCTGCGTCGTCAGCCCCGGCAGGTGGCGCGACACCAGCGCCGGGTCGCCGAACTTGCGCAGCGTGCGGGCCAGCGAATCGGTCATCGACAGCGGGCAGCACAGGCCGAACTCGGCCTGCACGAACAGATAGCTCAGCGCGTACTTGGCGGCCGCAGGCATCGCACTGGGCCAACCCAGCACCCCTGGGCGGTGCGACATCGCTGCCAGCCCGTAGTCGCTGAACACCACTTTTTCCAGCTCGACGTAAGCCGGGTGCTTGACGATGCGCTGGGCATCGATGCCGCTGCGGCTGCGGTGTTCCAGCGTCGGCGGGTTTTTGTCGGCCGTCAGCGCCAAGCTGTCGAGCAGGCCACCAGCCAGCGCGCCGAGCCGGTCCAGATGGGGTTGCAAATGGGCGCAGAGTTCGGCGCCGAGGTAGATCGGCAGCAGCGCTTGCAGCTCTGTATCGGCCTGGAACAGGTTGCTGCCCTGGGCGTCGGGCACGGGGTGTTTGACAGCGGTCATGGGGGCGGGTTTCAGCTTGCGCAACCGGCGTCGACCGCCGCCTGCGCCTTGACCGGCACCGGCTCGGGCACGCGGTAGCCATAGCGCACGGCGGTCAGCTCGGCCAGGATGCTGACGGCGATCTCGGGCGGCGTGCGGGCGCCGTTCTTCAATCCCACCGGGCCGTGCAGCCGGTCGAGTTGGGCGTCGCTGAGGCCGAAATGCTCTTTCAGCCGCTCGCGGCGCTTGGCCTGGTTGGCGCGCGAGCCGATCGCGCCGATGTAGAACGCCGGGCTGGCCAGCGCTTCCATCAGCGCCAGGTCGTCGAGCTTGGGGTCGTGGGTCAGCGCGATGATCGCGGTGTGGCCGTCGGGCTTGATCGCGACCACCGTGTCGTCGGGCATGGTGCGAAGCAGCGTCGCGCCAGGCACCTCAAAGCCGGTGGCGTATTCCTCGCGCGGGTCACAGACCAGCACCTGGTAGCCCAGCGCGTTGGCCATCTGCGCCAGGTACTGGGTCATCTGGCCGGCGCCGATCAGCAGCAGCCGCCAATGCGGGCCGTGGTGGGTCGTGAGCTGGGTGTCGGTCAGCGCGAGTTCATCGGTGTCTGTGGCGGGCTCGAGCGCGACCTCGCCGCTGGCGATCGTCAGCACCCGGCGCACCCGCTCGCCTTGGTTCAAGCGGGCCAGCAACTCATCGAGCCGGGTGTGCGCCAGCACCGGCTCGAGCACCAGCTCGATCAGTCCGCCGCAGGGCAGGCCGAAGCGGTGCGCGGCGTCGGCGTCGATGCCATAGCGCAGCACCTGCGGCAGGCCAGCGGCCAACACGCCGCCGCGCGCCTTGTCGATCAAGTCGTCCTCGATGCAACCGCCCGACACGCTGCCCGCGACCAGGCCGTCGTCGCGCACCGCCACCGCCGATCCCGGCGGCCGCGGCGCCGAGCCCCAGGTGCGGGTGATGGTGCCCAGCACCACGCGGTGGCCTGCCGCCACCCACTGGGTGATCTGGCGCAGCACATTCAGGTCTATGTTGTCCATGGCGTCGGGGGTGAGAAGGGTTTGAAATTGTGCGGTCTGCGTTGGCTGGCAGCATGCCCGCAGTCCGTGATCCATCGCAAAGCATACGACGGTCCTCGACCGCTCTGATATGCCTGGGCCTTCATAAGGGTTTGCGCCTTGATGCGCCCAGTGCCGTTAATGCCTAGCATCAGCGTATCGCGCCAAGCCGACCGCTGGCTGTATCGACCGTCACCCACCCGAGGAGAGACCCGCATGGGCCTACAGATCACGCTCACCGTCAACGGTGAATCCGTCACGCGAGTGGTCGAGCCGCAGACGCTGCTGGTGAGCTTCATCCGCGAGACGCTGCGACTGACCGGCACCCATGTGGGTTGCGACACCGGGCAGTGCGGCGCCTGCACCGTGCACATAGACGGCCGCGCCACCAAGAGCTGCAGCCTGCTGGCGGTGCAAGCCCAAGGCGCTGCGATCATGACGATCGAAGGCCTGGCGGCAGCCGACGGCACGCTGCACCCGATGCAAGCGGCATTCAAGACCTGCCACGGCCTGCAGTGCGGCTTCTGCACCCCGGGCATGGTGATGAGTGCGGTCGACCTGGTGACGCACCACGGCTGCCGACCTGGGCAAATGAGCGAACAGCAGGTTCGCGAGGCGCTGGAAGGCAACATCTGCCGCTGCACCGGCTACCACAACATCGTCAAGGCCGTGCAGCTCGGTGCTGCCGGCATGGCGGCCTGACCCGGAGCCCGCACCATGAACGCACGCCAGGGATTCATAGGCCAGTCTGTCGAGCGCCGCGAGGATTCGCGCTTTCTGACCGGCAAAGGCCAGTACACCGACGACATCAGGCTGCCGCAGCAGACCTACGCCTATTTTCTGCGCTCGCCCTATGCCCACGCCCGCATCAGCAGGCTAGACACCGCTGCTGCCGCCAAGGCGCCTGGCGTGCTGGGCATCTTCACCGGCGAGCATTTCAAAGCGGTCGGCGGCCTGCCTTGTGGCTGGCTGATCAACAACCTCGACGGCACGCCGATGAAAGAGCCCAAGCATCCGGTGCTGGCGGACGGCA
Organism: Betaproteobacteria bacterium; assembly: GCA_010030205.1. Classification (GTDB taxonomy): domain Bacteria; phylum Pseudomonadota; class Gammaproteobacteria; order Burkholderiales; family Burkholderiaceae_C; genus Pseudaquabacterium. The sequence continues at coordinate 1,433 of RGQD01000286.1, read as the reverse complement.
AGGTTCGCTGCGTCGGTGACCGGGTCGCGCTGGTCGTGGCCGAGACGCTGGAGCAGGCCCGCGTGGCTGCCGAGATGATCGAGGTCGATTACGACGAACTGCCACCGGTGGTCGACACCGCGACCGCGCTGAACTTCTCACAGCCCGGCTTGGCCGTGCACGACGAAGCCCCCAGCAACGAGTGCTACCGCTGGGGCATAGGCGACGAGGCTGGCACCGATGCGGCGATCGCCAGCGCGGCCCATGTCACGACGCTGCACTTTCGCAACAACCGCTTGATCCCCAATGCGATGGAGACGCGTGGCGCCAATGCGTTCTATGACCCGCATGCCGACAACTACACGCTCTACGTCAGCAACCAGAACCCGCACGTCGAGCGGCTGCTGATGTGCGCCTTCGTGCTCGGCATCCCCGAGCACAAGATGCGGGTGGTTGCGCCCGACGTGGGCGGCGGCTTCGGCTCCAAGATCTACCTCTACGGCGAGGAGACCGCGCTGGTCTTTGCCAGCAAGAGCATCAAGCGCCCGATCAAGTGGACTTGCGACCGCAGCGAGGCTTTCTTGAGCGATGCGCACGGCCGCGACCATGTCACGACGGCCAAGTTAGCGCTCGATGCCCAGGGCAAGTTTCTGGCTTTGCGCGCCGACACCACCGCCAACCTGGGCGCTTACCTGTCGACCTTCTCGACCTGTATTCCGACCATCCTGCACGCCACCTTGCTGGCCGGGCAGTACAAGACGCCGAAGATCTACTGCGAGATCTCGGCGGTGTTCACCAACACCGCGCCGGTCGACGCCTACCGTGGTGCCGGACGGCCCGAGGCGACTTACCTGCTCGAGCGCATCGTCGAGACCGCGGCGCACGAGATGGGCTTGGACCCGGCCGAGATCCGTCGTCGCAACTTCATCACCGAGTTCCCCTACGCCACACCGGTCGGCCTGACCTACGACACCGGCGACTACGAGGCGACGATGGGCCGCGCGATCGAGCTCGCCGACGTCGCAGGCTTTGCGGCGCGCCGTGCGGCATCCGAAGCCCAAGGCCTGAAGCGCGGGCTGGGCTATTCGGCCTACATCGAGGCCTGCGGCATCGCGCCGTCGTCGGTGGCCGGCGCGCTGGGCGCACGGGCCGGGCTGTTTGAGGCCGGCGAGGTGCGGGTGCACCCGACCGGCAAGGTGACGGTGTTCACTGGCAGCCACAGCCATGGTCAGGGCCACGAGACCACGTTTGCGCAAGTGGTGGCCGACAAGCTGGGCATCCCGCTCGACGACATCGTGATCGAACACGGCGACACGTCCAAGGTCTTGTTCGGCATGGGCACTTACGGCAGCCGCTCGCTCGCGGTGGGCGGCACGGCCATCGTCAAGGCGGTCGACAAGATCATCGCCAAGGGCAAGAAGATCGCAGCCCATTTGCTCGAGGCCGCTGACAGC
>RGQD01000285.1 GCA_010030205.1 Betaproteobacteria bacterium | reverse complement strand
CGAACAAGATCTCGCCGATCTGCTTGGGCGACCCCAGGTTGAAGGGCTGGCCGGCAATGTCAAACGCCTGCTGCTCGAGTTGCAGCATGCGCTCGGCCAGTTGCTGGCTCTGGGCATTGAGCAAAGCGCAATCGATCAACACGCCGTGGCGCTCGATGCGCTGCAACAGCAGGCTCACCGGCATCTCGATGTCGCGGTAGACCTGCAGCATCCCGGTCAGCGCAGCGAGTTGCGGGTACAGCACCTGGTGCACTTGCAAGGTCATTTCGCTGTCCTCACCGCTGTAGCGGGTGGCGCGCTCAAGGTCGACCTGGCTGAACGAGATCTGGTTGACGCCCTTGCCGCACAGCTCCTCGTAGCTCAGGCCTTTGCGGCCGAGGTGACGATCAGCGAGCTTTTCCAGGCTGTGCCCGAGGTGCGCCTCGAAGACATAGCTCTCGAGCATCGTGTCGTGCTGCCAGCCTCGCACCGTGATGCCGTGATTGGCCAGCACATGGGTGTCGTACTTGATGTTCTGCCCGACCTTGGCAGCGCTGGCGTCCTCGAGCCAGGGCCGCATCGCAGCCAGCACCTCGTCGATCGGCAACTGGTCGGGCGCACCTGGGAAGTCATGTCGCAGCGGCACATAAGCCGCTTCGCCCGGCTTCACCGCGAACGAGATGCCGACAATGCGCGCGCGCATCGGGTCGAGCGAATCGGTCTCGGTGTCGAGCGCGGCAAGCGGCGCGGCGCTCAATCGCACCAACCAGGCGGCCAAGCGATCAGGGTCGAGCACGGTCTCGTATTCGCCATCCACGCGATTCGGTACAGCCGAAGCCTCCGGCTGATCGAACAAATCCGGAGTGGCAGAGCGGCTGGACAAGCCTGCTCGCGGCATGTCGGCCGGCACTGCGACGCCCGACTTGGCGCCGGATGCCGCTTCGAGCTCCTTGCGCCAGGCCCGAAAACCGTAGCGCTGGTAGAAGGCCAGCAGACCGGCCTGGTCGACTGCACGCATCGCCAGCGATTCGACACCCGGCCAGCCTTCAAGGAAAGGGCCGAGATCGCAATCGGTCACCACGGTGATCAAACGGCGTCCCTGCGGCAACCAGTCGAGCGCCTTGCGCAGGTTCTCGCCAACGGCACCTTTGATGCCGGCCGCCGCAGCCACCACGCCGTCCAGCGAGCCGTACTCCGCGATCCACTTCGCGGCGGTCTTGGGACCCACCTTGTCGACGCCGGGCACGTTGTCCACCACGTCGCCGACGAGCGTGAGGTAGTCGATGATGCGGTCCGGCGCAACACCAAACTTGGCCTTGACGCCATCGATGTCTAGCCGCTCGTTGGACATGGTGTTGATCAGCGTGACCTGCTCGTTGACCAACTGCGCCAGGTCCTTGTCGCCGGTGGAGATGACCACACGGTGGCCGGCAGCAGCGCCGACCCGGGCCAAGGTGCCGATCGCGTCGTCGGCCTCGATGCCCGGCACTTCGAGCACCGGCCAACCCAACAGCCGAACCACCTCGTGGATCGCCGGGATCTGGGCCCGCAAGTCCTCGGGCATCGGTGCACGCTGGGCCTTGTAATCGGCGTACCAGCCGTCGCGGAAGGTCGGGCCCGAGGCATCGAAGACACAGGCCGCATGGCCCATCGGTTGGCCGTCCTGACCGCCACCCAGCTCTTGATCACGCAAGCGCTTCATCATCGCCACCATGCCGTGGATGGCGCCGGTGGGAAACCCGTCCGGGCCGCGCAAGTCAGGCATCGCGTGGTAAGCCCGGTAGAGGTAGCTGGAGCCGTCAACCAGCAGCAAGGTGGGCAATGTCGCGGCCAGGGGCGTTGGAGATTCACTCATGGGTCGGATTGTGGTCGCGGATTGGCTTTGTCGCAGCTCAGCAGGCCCGGCACCTAGAATCCGGCCATGAAATCATCATTTTTGCCGTTGTTGGCCGGACTGCTGGCCGTCGGCGAGTTGACGGGCTGCGCCAGCGGCATGGTCCAGCGGACCAGCGGCAGTACCGAGGCCTCGGTGCAAAAGCTCGTCAGCGAGGACGACAACGTGCGCATCGAAGAGTTGCGCGTGCGCGGCCAGACCCAACGCCTGACCGTGCATTCCAAGGTGCCGGGTGCGCGTGACTATGACATCCTGCAGCCCGCCGCAGGCAGCGACTTGTCGAGCGCGCGCGACGCTGCGGGCCAGCGCGTATGGTCAGTGCTGACGTTCTGATCGATGGCAGTCTTCACAGAGGTATCGGCCAACGAGGCTGCCGCATTGACCCGCAGCCTGGGTGCCGGTGAGTTGCAAGCCATCGAAGGCATCAGCGCAGGCATTGAGAACACCAACTACTTTGTCAGCACCGACCAAGGGGAATGGGTGTTGACGCTGTTCGAGCGCCTGCAGCCCGCACAGCTGCCGTTCTACCTCGGCTTGATGCAGCATCTTGCGCAGCGAGACCTGCCAGTGCCCGAACCGCTTGCCGATACCCAAGGCCTGTTGCTGCATGAAGTCGCGGGCAAGCCGGCGGCGCTGGTCAACCGGCTGCCCGGCCAACACCAACTCGCGCCCGACCTGCACCACTGTGCACAGCTCGGTCAAGTCCTGGCCCGCATGCACCTGGGCGTGGCCGAATTCGCGCTGCGCCAGACCAATCTTCGAGGTCTGGCCTGGTGGCAGCAGATGGCGCCGCAAGTGCAGCAACACCTCAGCAAGGCGCAGCGCCAGTTGCTGAGCGCTGAGCTGAGCTTCCAGCAACAATTGGCGGCGTCGCCCTCGTACGCCGCGCTGCCCCGTGGCGCAGTGCATGCCGACCTGTTCCGAGACAACGTGCTGTTCGACGGCCTGCCAGGACATGAAAAGCTCACCGGCTGTTTCGATTTCTACTTTGCCGGCATCGACCGCTTTACCTACGACCTGGCGGTGTGCCTGAACGACTGGTGCCTGGCTGCCGACAACGCCTCGCTGGACGAGGACCGGGCACAAGCCCTGGTTCAAGCCTACGAGCAGGTACGCCCTCTGGTCGGTGCCGAAACCCGCTTGCTGCCCGCGATGATGCGCGCCGCCGCGCTGCGCTTCTGGCTGTCGCGACTCGGCGACAAGCACCTGCCGCGCGAAGCCAGCCTGCTCGAGCCCAAGGATCCGGGCCACTTCGAGCGCGTGCTGCGCGCTAGGGTGGACAAGCCTTGGCACCCGGCGCACTGACGCCCGCAGCAAACCACTCAATCACCGCATGGGACTCCGACTTCACCCCGTGGCGCCCGCCCAGGGCTGGCAATGGATACGACAAGCCTTCGCATTGTGGTGGCGCAGACCCATCGCCTTCGCTGCCTTGTTCACCTTCTTTTTCCTGTCGGTGATGCTGCTGATGGTGTTGGTACCGGTGCTGGGCGGTCCGCTGGGCATGGCCTTGCTGCCGATGCTCAGCCTGGGCTTCATGGTGGCGAGCCGAAGCACGCTGGCCGGTGGGCCAGCGCATGCGTTGCAACTCGTCGCCGGCCTGCGCCACCCAGACCGGGCAAGGCGACGGGCGCAGTGGCTGCTGTGCGGCAGCTATGCGATCGCCTCGATGACAGTGATCGCGTTGGCCGATTGGGTCGACGGCGGCTTGTTCGAGAAACTGCAGCGCCTGATCTCACTGACCGGTGCTGACGGCAAGCCGTCGCCCCAGCTCGACGCCGTGCTGGCCGATCCCCGCTTGGTGCAAGGCATGTTGGTGCGGGTCGGGCTGGCCGGACTGCTGTCAGTGCCTTTCTGGCACGCGCCGGCACTGGTGCACTGGGGCGGACAAGGCTTGATCCAGGCGATGTTCACGAGCATGCTGGCGCTGTGGCGAACCCGCGCAGCCTTCACGGTCTATCTGCTGGGCTGGGCAGGCTTGATGACGGCCGTGGCGCTGCTGGTGATGGTGGTGGGCATGCTGACCGGCGCCCGCCAGGCGCTGGGTCTGCTGACGATGCCGATAGGGCTGGTCTTTTCAACGGTTTTCTACGTCTCGCTGTGGTTCAGCTTTACTGACACCTTCGGCGAGCCAGAGCCCCCACTCAACCCAAGCAAACCATGAGCTCTCAAACAATCGCTTCGATGATTCGCAGCCTGAGCGCCGCGCTGCTGGCCTCGGCACTGTGCAGCTGTGCGGTGGTCAGCGTGGCAGGCGCTGCGGCTGGCGCAGTCATCAGCGTGACAGGCGCGGTGGTGTCGACCGGTGTCTCGGCCGCCGGCAAGGTGATGGAGAAAACCGTCGAAGTGGTCACGCCAGGCAAGAAATGAGACCTGCGCAAGCAGCCGAAGGCCGCGCCAACGCGGTGCGGCCTGCTGCGCCGAGGCGGCCGGCAAACAAGCGCTGAACGACCTGTTGCCGACCACGGCGGGCACCGGCACCACCCCTACAATCAGCGTCCCCCATCTCTTGCGCGCCTGCGCAGTGCGGCCAACGCCAGGCCTCTTGCCGGCGCTGCCGTCACCATGACCGAACTCGCCAAGTCTTTTGAACCCGCCGCCATCGAGGCCCACTGGGGCCCGCTGTGGGAGAAAAGCGGCCTCTACGCTCCCACGCTGGACAGTAACAAACCTTCGTTCAGCATCCAGCTGCCGCCGCCCAACGTGACAGGCACGCTGCACATGGGGCATGCCTTCAACCAGACCATCATGGACTCGTTGACGCGCTACCACCGCATGCGCGACTTCAACACGCTGTGGCTGCCGGGCACCGACCACGCCGGCATCGCCACCCAGATCGTCGTCGAGCGCCAGTTGCAAGAGGCTGGCCTGTCGCGCCACGACCTGGGCCGCGAAGCCTTCCTCAAGCATGTCTGGGACTGGAAGAAGACCTCGGGCGCGACGATCACCCGCCAGATGCGCCGCATGGGCGACAGCGTGAGCTGGGACCACGAATATTTCACGATGGATGAAGGCCTGTCGGCCACCGTCACCGAAACCTTTGTCCGGCTGTACGAAGAAGGGCTGATCTACCGTGGCAAGCGGCTGGTGAGCTGGGACCCGGTGCTCAAGAGCGCGGTGTCCGACCTCGAGGTCGAGAGCGAGGAAGAGGAAGGCTGGCTCTGGTACATCCGCTACCCGGTCGTGGACGACGATGGCAGCTTGGCCGCCGCCGGGGTCCCGACCAGCCTGGTGGTGGCCACCACCCGCCCCGAGACGATGCTGGGCGACACCGCCGTGATGGTGCACCCTGAGGATGCGCGCTACAGCGCGCTGATCGGCCGGCAGGTGCGGCTGCCTATCACCGGCCGGCTGGTGCCAGTGATCGCCGACAGCTATGTCGACCAGGCTTTCGGCACCGGCGTGGTCAAGGTCACCCCGGCACATGACCAAAACGACTACCAGGTCGGGCTGCGCCATGGGCTGGCGATGATCACGATCTTCACGCTGGATGCCAAAGTCAACGACGAAGCGCCCGAGGCCTACCGCGGGCTGGACCGTTTCATCGCCCGCAAGAAGATCGTCGCCGAGTTGGACGCCGAAGGCCTGCTGGTCGAAACCAAGAAGCACAAGCTGCAAGTGCCGCGCTGCGCCCGCACCGGCCAGGTGATCGAGCCGATGCTGACCGACCAGTGGTTCGTCGCGGTGGGCAAGCCCGGCGCGTCCCGGGATGGCAAACCCGGCAAGAGCATCGCCGAGGAAGCGATCGAGGTCGTTCAGTCCGGCGAGGTCAAGTTCGTGCCCGAGCAGTGGGTCAACACTTACAACCAGTGGATGAACAACATCCAGGACTGGTGCATCAGCCGCCAGCTCTGGTGGGGCCACCAGATCCCGGCCTGGTATGGCAGCGCGGGCGAGTTGTTCGTCGGCCGCGACGAAGCGGAGGCCCGCGCCAAGGCCGACGCCGCCGGCTACCAAGGTGTGCTGACACGCGACCCCGACGTGCTCGACACCTGGTACTCGTCGGCATTGGTGCCTTTCTCGACGCTGGGCTGGCCGTCCAAGACGGTGGAACAAGACCTGTTCTTGCCCAGCAGCGTGCTGGTCACCGGCTACGACATCATCTTCTTCTGGGTCGCCAGGATGATCATGATGACCAAGCATTTCACCGGCAAGGTGCCGTTCAAGCATGTGTACATCCACGGCCTGGTGCTCGACGCGCAGGGCAAGAAG
>RGQD01000284.1 GCA_010030205.1 Betaproteobacteria bacterium | reverse complement strand
CGCCAGCCGGTCGACTTCGACTACGTGCGATTCAATTGACACACCCCTGAAGCGGCTGCGCCGCCCGCGCCCGGAGCCTGTTGAATGAACGCCCTCGCCGAAATCACCGTGATCAAGCAGCATTTGATCGACCCCGAGATCTGCATCCGCTGCAACACCTGCGAAGCGACTTGCCCGGTCGGCGCGATCACCCACGACGACCGCAACTACGTCGTCGATGCCGCCAAGTGCAACCTGTGCATGGACTGCGTCTCGCCGTGCCCGACGGGCTCTATCGACAACTGGCGCACCTTGCCGCGGGCTATGGCCTACACGCCCGAGGTTCAGCTGACCTGGGACGAATTGCCGCCCGAACTCAGCGCCGAGCAACTCGCTGATGCGGGTGTCGAAGCGGGCGTGGTGCCGGAAGCGCTGCCGGAAGCGCCGCCGGCGCTGGCTATCAGCGACGTGGTCGCTGAGGGTGCTGCCAACTCGGCATCTTTCGGCGCGACGCTGCCGCCTTGGTCGGCGGCGCATGCCTACACCAATCTCTACGGTCCGAAAGCTGCCGAGAAGTCCATCACCGCCACCGTGGTGGGCAATGCGCGAGTCACTGAGGTGGGCAAGGACTACGACACCCACCATGTCGTGCTGGACTTCGGCGCGATGCCTTTCCCGGTGCTCGAGGGCCAGTCGATCGGCATTCTTGCGCCTGGCACCGATGCCCAGGGTCGGCCGCACCATGCGCGCCAGTACTCGATCGCCAGCCCGCGCAACGGCGAGCGGCCGGGCTACAACAACCTGGCGCTGACCGTCAAGCGCGTGCTCGAAGACCACCAAGGCCAGCCGGTGCGCGGCGTGGCGAGCAACTACCTCTGTGACCTGCAGGTCGGCGACAAGGTTTCGGTGATCGGCCCGTTCGGCGCCAGCTTCCTGATGCCCAACCACCCGCGGTCGAACATCGTGATGATCTGCACCGGCACCGGCAGCGCGCCGATGCGGGCGATGACCGAATGGCGACGGCGCCAGTCGGGCAAGTTCGAAGGCGGCAAGCTGATGCTGTTCTTCGGCGCCCGCACCCAGGAGGAGTTGCCTTACTTCGGCCCGCTGCAAAAGCTGCCCAAGGACTTCATCGACAGCCATTTCGCGTACTCGCGCACGCCCGGCCAACCCAAGCGTTATGTGCAGGACCTGATGCGCGAGCGCGCCGCCGACCTGGGCACCTTGCTCAAGGACGCCAACACCTGCTTCTATGTCTGCGGCCTGAAGAGCATGGAAGAAGGCGTGGTGCTGGCGCTGCGCGACGTCGCCATCCAGGCCGGTCTGGATTGGGAGACCCTCGGCGCCGCGCTCAAGCGCGAAGGCCGGCTGCATCTGGAAACCTATTGACTGGGTGGGCGCTGCTCGCGGTGCGAAGCAGCAGCTTGGGCGTCGGCAGTATTGCGACCAGTTCGCGTGGCTGGGCGTGGCTGACCGATCCGCTTAAGAGCTTATCGACCGAACAACTGGGCCCTGCCGTGCCGACCTCGTTCTAGAGGGAGCGGTGCAGACTGGGAACAGTGATGCGATGCATGAGGACGTCAGGTGGGGAAAGTCTGCTGGCAGCTACGTCGTCGCATGAAACTTGTCGCGCGAAGCTGGGTGTGCGTCGCAAACTCCCTCGCAGAGCACGCTTGAGGGAGAGCAAGCCGGTCGATGACCGTGCGCAGCTTCGTTGATGTGCAAGTTGAAAGTTCCCACATCTGGGCGACACCAGCAAGCCGGAACGTCAGTCTTCGGCGGACAGAAGTTTCAAGCGGAACAGCAACCCCGCAGCCGCAGCGCCCAGGAGCGGGGCCACGATGAACAGCCAGAGTTGGCCCAAGGCTGTGCCGCCAACCAGAAGCGCCGGGCCCAGGCTGCGCGCCGGGTTCACCGACACGCCTGTGACGTTGATACCGACGATGTGAATGACGGCAAGGGTCAGACCAATGGCCAGACCGGCCATGTGCGTCGGCGCGCCTTTCTGGGTGACGCCCAAAATGGTCACCAGAAACAAAAAAGTGGCGACGACTTCGAAGACCGCCGCCGACAACAAATTGTATTCACCGAGATAACCCGATCCCCAACCGTTCGCGCCGAGCCCGCCATTCCATCCGGAAGTCTTGCCCGACATGATCAACCAGAGCAGGGCCGCGCCAGCGATGGCTCCCAAGCATTGCGCGACCACGTAAGTCAGCAGATCGCGGGAGGACATCCGCCCGGCGATGAAAGCACCGAAACTGACTGCAGGATTGACGTGGCAACCCGAGACCGAGCCGATGCCATAGGCCATGGCGACGATCGCCAAACCGAATGCCAGGGCGATGCCGAGCACACCGACCGTGGTGGCACCGACCGCGGGCCCCGCAATGACCGCCGAGCCACAGCCAAACAGCACGAGCGCGAACGTACCAATGAATTCTGCCAAGGCCTTCTTCATCAATTTCTCCGAAAAAGTGGGTTTATTTTTGAAATATCGTGACACCGTCTTGGCCAGATCGCACTGGGCGATGCCGGGTGCGCTGCCGGCTGTGCTGCGTTGCGCGGCGCCACGTCGGGCTTCAACAGAGCGGCCGGATGTTCAAGTTTTTTCGGTTTTCAAGGTCTGCTCACCGTTCTTCTATGCGCTCACATTTCGAATTATCAGCACCTTCAGAGCACACTGCATACCCCGTACTTTGGGGGCGGCTAACGGGTGGTCGCGGGCTTTCCGTGGAAAGTCCGAGGTCCAGATCGGAACGTGAGCGGCGAAGGTCCTGATCCCGCTGTCAAGCGAGCTTGGACAACAGCCATCCCGTGGCAGCGATGTGCCCGAGGGTGACCACCACAGACAGTCCGTGCAGCCACTTGAAGCGCTGGCGCAGGCCGGCGTCGGTCGCGCGGTTGATGGCTGGCATCAAGATCTGCCGCACGGGCACGGTGGTCACGGCCACTGCAGCCATTACCGCGGCAAAGGCGGCGTCACGGGGCCACCAGAGCAAGCTGGCCGAAGCCGATGTGGCGATCACAAACGTGTAGAACCAGGGAAAGGCGCGCCGCAATGCCTGTGCAGCGGTCTTCGCAGGCAAGGCTGTGAACAGGAACGCGGCAAAGCCGAATGAGTACAGCGTCATGCCGCCAAACAACAAGGCCGTGCTCAGGACAGCCAAAGACAACATCATGGTGTTGATCCTTCAGTTCGATAAGTCGCGGGCACCGGCCCGCAGGGCCATCAGCCCCCAGGCCTCAGGCCTGAAATCGCGTTCGGGCCTTGGCCCGCCGCACAAGCCCTTCCGGGCCTGCGCGTGTGGGCTCAGCCCCGCTTGCGAAACACCACCACATGCTGCCAGGGTAGCGTGCTCACGGTGCGCTCCCAGTCTAGCGCGAAGACGGCGGCCTCGCGCTTGATCTGCGCTTCACTCATCTTGTGCAAGGGTTTGATGGGCACGCGTGGGTCCTCGGCCTTGTACTCGACGAAGACGACACGGCCGCCGGGCTTGAGGGCCTTCAGCACGCTCGCCATCACCTCGTACGGGTGGGCCAACTCGTGATAAACGTCGACCATGACCGCCAGGTCCACCGAAGCAGCGGGCAGCCTGACGTCGTCGACCGCGCCGAGCCGCGCCTCGATCTGCGTCAGCCCGAGGCGCTTGGCGCCGGCTTGTAGCAGGCTGATCATTTCGGGCTGCACATCCACAGCCCAGACCTTGCCGCCCGGCATCACCGCCGTTGCCAAGCGCCGCGACAGGTAGCCCGTGCCGGCGCCGATGTCAGCCACCACCATGCCGGGCTGCAGTGCCAGGGCGGCCAGCAGCAGGTCGGTGCGCTCTTCGCGGTCACGCTCCTCGCGTTCAAGCCAAGCAGCGCCTTGCCAGCCCATCACCGCCGAGATCTCGCGCCCCATGTAGCGCTTGCCGATGCCGTCAGCACTGGCCGGCACGGCGCTGTAGCGCTCGGCGAATGCGGCGGGCTGCGCCAGCGCAGTGCCGGCTGCCAGCAGCCAGGCAAGCCATGTGCACCGCCGGATCATGACAGGATTCATCGCAGTGCCAACCAGATTTCATTGCGTCGCATAAACCACGACGTCATGAGGCTGTTGTAGCGCGCCAGCACCGGCTGGCCCGGTGTTGCCACGCTGGCGGCAGCCAGGGCCGCTTGCAGCGTGCCCAGATGTTTGTCGTGCTTGGCCTGCGACCAGCGGCCTGTGTAGCGGATGGTCGCCCGCTGGCTGGCCGGCGCCAGGCGCAATTGCACCCGCGGGTCCAGCGGTTCGGGGGCAGATTCCAGCGTCACGCCTTTGGGCAGCACAAACTGCACGAGCATGCCGCCCGGCACAGCGGCCTGCGTCACCGGTGCGCTCATCGCCAATTTCCTCTCGCCCTTGTTCATGCCGAAAAGGTATCCGGCCAGGATCGGGAAGGCCCGGCTGCCCGCGTCATTGGACGTGGCGTCCAGCACCACCTCGGCCGCGACGTAGGGCGCGTACTGGCGCAACTCCACGGTGTCGATTCGCCTGGTCACCGCGTACTCGGGTTGTTTGAGGGATTGGAGGAGGCCGTGAAAGCAGGCGCCCGATGTTCCAGCTTCAGTTCATGTTTGATGGCCTGGCCTCGCGTCAGGGATGGCAGTGATGGCAGTGACGGCAGTGACGGCCCCGGCGCGCTGCGGATCCCGTGCCACCACCGCATCGTCGGCCTTCGCCGATGAAGGCAGCAGCAGGCCCTCGTGCAAGGCCACATGCTCAAGCGCAGCCTCGAAACGTGTACGCGAGTCCGTGGCAACCTGGCGCAGGTAGGCGTGTAGTTCGGCGTCGGCGGCGTTGAGGTGCTCGCACTCGGCGCTGTAGGCCTCGAAGTGCGAGAGTTGCATCAGCAGTTCGGTCACATGGCGCGGGCACTCGCAGGCAATCGTCGACGACAGGTTCGCGAAGTCAGCCAGCGCTGCGTCGTTCCAGCGGCGCGGCGGCGCGGGGTCGGCCCCAGGCGTGGGCCGGTCGACTGCGGACTGCGGCGCCGCGGCCGCCTTGGCTGATAGGCTGTTCAGCCACTGCGCCACCACCGCGTCGGGCTGCGGTTCTTTCGGCACCCCCGCAAGAGCCGGGGCAGCCGCTTCGACGGCGGCCAGCCAGCCCTCGTGCAATTGCGGCTCATGGAAGAGCAAAGCGTCGAGGTGCGAACCCTGCATTCCGGCGGCGGCCTGCGCGATATCGTCGAACGGCCCCAGCAACACCACGGGTCGGTCCAGCCGACGCAGCAGCGCGGGTCGCTGCAAGCGCTTGCCCAGCGGCGCGCCGACCACTGCCAGCCGCCAGGCCCGCACGGGCGGCGCGTGGGCCACATCCGAGCGTTCGTTGCGCTGGGTGGTCGCCAACGCCTGTGCATGCGTGGATGCCACATGCTGCAGTTGCGGCATGTCCAGCGCTGCCAGGCTGCCGATGGCGTGACCCAGGTCTGTCAGCTGTTTGATCAACGCCAGCCGCCGGATGTCGTCGGCCGAGTACAGGCGCTGGCCGCTGGGCGTTAGCGCTGGCTGGGTCAACCGGTAGCGGCGCTCCCACACGCGCAGCGTCGCCACTGGCATGCGCAACATGCGTGCCACGGCGCCGCTTCGGTGGAGCGAGAGCGCTGAAGCGCCCGTCGCGGGCAGGGGTGATGGCATCGATGACTTTGTTTCATTCATGGAAGCCTTTCAATTGACACTGAAGTGACGTCAATTATAGGGAATTTTTGCTCAAGTAACCGTTGAGCGAACTGCTTATGAATCGCCAATGTCGTACACTGCATTTGGCTTTGATCTCGCAAACGTTGCGGTAACTGAGCAGGTCCTCCCGGCACCTGCGGTGGGTTAAAAGCCTGGTGGCTGGCCCAAGCGCGGCTTCGCTGCAACAGCCCTCGTCTATTCCGGCTGGTGCGGTCACCCCAGGCACCGTGCCTGAAGCGCTTGATTGCGAGCCTCTTCAAGCGCCCGGGGCGCCTCACCGCCTTAACTTTTCGTCAATTTTTCTCACCACCCCTCTGAAGGCATCCCAAGTGAACCAATCCGTACCCCGCCGTGTTTTTCTGATGACGCTGGCTGCTTCCGGCGCAGCGCTGGCCACTGCTGCACAGGCCCAGGCCCT
>RGQD01000283.1 GCA_010030205.1 Betaproteobacteria bacterium | reverse complement strand
GCGCCAGCGCCAGACCGCCACTGCGCTCGATCACCCAGCGCTTGACCTTGAAGCCCGGCCCGGCCAGGGGCGCAGTGCTGCGCACCGGGACAGCCCGGGGCTGGCGCTGCAACCAGTCGAGCAGCAAGCCCCGCACGCCGGGCAGGTGGTGCACATGCTGGTGGCCATCGACAAAGTCGGGCCTGCAACCGCTGCCGTCCTCGAAGGCCTGGACCTGCGCCGCCAGTTCATCGGCCAGCGCGGCCAGCGGCAGCCGGCCCAGGTGCGCGGCCAGCAACAGACGCGGCAAGCTGGGCAGACTCGGCCACAGCCTGGCCAGCGCGGGGCTCAGCGGCCGGCCTTCGGTCAGGTTGAAGTGCAACCCGGCCTGGGCCTGGGCGCGCAGGCCCGCAACCGCCCCGGCGTCCTCAAGCCAGGCCTGGCCGTTGCTCAGGCACGAAAAAGCCCCCAGCCGCCCAGCACGCACCAGACCGGTGATCGCTGCGTCAACGCCAGGGCTCAGGCCATAGTCGTCGGCGCACAGCAGCAGCCGAACGGGTTCAGGCATCGCGCGCGGCTGGCCCGTCCAAGGCGCCCTGCCCCAGCGCCTGGCCAATGATGTAGACGGGTCGCTGCTTGACCTCGTCGAAGATGCGGCCGATGTACTCGCCCAGGATGCCCACCGACAGCAGTTGCACACCGATCGAGAACGCCAGGCCGGTGGCGAGCGTGGCCCAGCCCGGCACGTCGTTGCCAAAGACAAAGTCAGAGATCACGATCCAGCCCGCAAAACCCAGCGAGGCCAACGCGACAACACCGCCCAGCGCACTCCAAAGCCGCAACGGCGCGTTGGTGAAAGCGGTCACGCCGGTGAATGCCAAGCTGGACAGGCGCTTCATCGAAAAGCTGCTCTGGCCTGCGTGACGCGGCGCCGGGGTGTAAGGCAGGACTTCGGTGCGAAAACCGACCCAGGCGTATAGCCCTTTCATGAAGCGGTTGCGCTCGGGCAGCATCTTCAGGGCGTCGACCACCTGCCGGTCCATCAGTCTGAAGTCGCCCGCATCGACCGGTATCGGCGTGGCCGATCCGCTGTTGACCAGGCGGTAGAAAACCCAGGTGCCCAGGCGCTTGCGCCAAGACTCGTCAGATCGCGAGGCACGGGCAGTGCACACCATGTCGGCGCCGCCGCGCCAGGCCTGGACCATCGCGCCGATCATCGCCGGCGGGTGCTGCAGGTCAGCGTCGATCAACACCACCACCTCGCCCTGCGCATGGTCGATGCCAGCGGTCAGCGCGGCCTCCTTGCCGAAGTTGCGCGACAGGCGCAGGTAGCGCAGGCCCGGCCGCTTCAGCCAGGGCAGCACGGCCAGCGGTGTCGCATCGGTGCTGCCGTCGTCGACAACAATCACCTCCCAGCGTGGCGTCAGACCCACCAGCACCGCAGTCAATGACTCGAGCAACAACCCCAGGTTGGCGGCCTCGTTATAGGCCGGCACCACGCAGCTGATCGTGGGCTGGGCGCTGCGCAAAGCGGTGACGGCGGGGGCGGCAGAAACCATCGGCAACTTTCGGTGGCAGGTTGGCAGCGGCGAACAGTGCTCTCGGGCCGGCCTGCAAGACCCGGTCAGAGCGCCAGAAAATGCTGACGGTAGTGGATCAATTCGTCGATCGACTCATGGATGTCGGCCAACGCGGTGTGGGCCTGCGCTTTCTTGAAGCCTTCGAGCACCGCCGGCTTCCAGCGCCTGGCCAGCTCCTTGAGCGTGCTGACATCGAGGTTGCGGTAATGGAAGTAGGCTTCCAGCAAAGCCATGTCCTTGGCCAGGAAACGGCGGTCCTGGCAAATCGAATTGCCGCACATCGGGCTCTTGGACTTGGGCACATAGGCCTTCAGCCAATCGATCACCTGGGCTTGCGCCGCAGCCTCGTCGATGCTGGACGCGCGAACGCGGTCAATCAGCCCGCTCTTGCCGTGCGTGCCCTTGTTCCACTTGTCCATGCCGTCGAGCACCGCGTCGCTCTGGTGGATCGCCAACACCGGGCCTTCGACACGCAGCGTCAGATGGGCATCGGTGACGACCACCGCGATCTCGATGATGCGGTCGGTGAACGGCGACAGGCCGGTCATCTCGAGATCGACCCAGACCAGGTTGTTCTCGCTGATCGGCAGGTGGGGGATGTTGTCTGAACTGCTCATCACCGGATTGTCGCAGCGGCTGAGCGATGCCGGCCCTGCACAGCCAGCGCGCCGCCCACCTACACTTCGCCCCATGTCGCCGACCCCGTTCACCCTGCTCTTTGCCACCGCGCTGGTGGCCTCCTTGGCCGTCAAACTGTGGCTCGCCACGCGCCAGATGCGCCATGTCGCGGCACACCGCGCTGCCGTGCCCCTGCCTTTCGCAGGCCAGGTCAGCCTGGCCGACCACCAGCGCGCGGCCGACTACACGCTGGCCAAAGGCCGCTTCGGGCTGCTGGTGATGGCGGTAGGCCATGGGGTGTTGCTGGGCTGGACGCTGCTGGGCGGGTTCGATGTTCTGAACAACCTGCTGCGCAACGCGGTGGAACCGCGCTTCGGTGCGATGGCCTACCAACTCGCGCTGCTCAGCGCCTTTGCGCTGATCGGTGGTGCGATCGACCTGCCGTTCGAGATCTACAGCACTTTCCGCATCGAGCAGCAGTTCGGCTTCAACCGCAACACGGCGCGCCTGTACATCGCCGACCTGCTCAAAGGCTTGCTGGTCGGGGCCTTGATTGGCCTGCCGCTGGCCGCTGCCGTGCTGTGGATCATGGGCGCGACTGGCGCGCTGTGGTGGCTTTGGGCCTGGGGCACCTGGGCCGGGTTCAACCTGCTGGTGATGGTGCTGTACCCGACCGTGATCGCACCGCTGTTCAACAAGTTCGAGCCGCTGGCCGATGAGGCGCTGAAGACCCGGGTGCAGGCGCTGATGCAGCGCTGCGGTTTTGCCGCCAAAGGCTTGTTCGTGATGGACGGCAGCCGGCGCTCAGCCCATGGCAACGCTTATTTCACAGGTCTGGGCGCTGCCAAGCGGGTGGTGTTCTTCGACACCTTGCTGGCCAAGCTGACGGCGGCCGAGGTCGAGGCGGTACTCGCGCATGAACTCGGCCACTTCAAGCACAAGCACGTGACCCAGCGCCTGGTGATGATGTTCGGCCTGAGTCTGGCAGCACTGGCGCTGCTGGGCTGGCTGGCTGGCCAGTCAGGCTTTTATGTCGGGCTGGGCGTGACGCCAAACCTGGGTGCACCCAACGACGCGCTGGCGCTGCTGCTGTTCATGACGGCGGTGCCGGTGTTCGGCTTCTTCGCCTCGCCGCTGCTGGCCCAGCTCTCGCGCAAGCACGAGTTCCAGGCCGACGCCTATGCCTGCGCCCAGGCCAGCGGCGCGGACCTGGCCAGCGCGCTGCTCAAACTGCACCAGGACAACGCCGCGACGCTGACGCCCGACCCGCTGTACGTGCGCTTTTACTACTCGCACCCGCCAGCCAGCGAGCGACTGGCGGCGCTGCAGACCCAGCCGGCATGACCGGACCGCAAGGCAGCGAACGCGTCGACAGCCATGTCGACGACCTGGCTGGCAACGGCCGAGTCGTCGCCACCCACGGCAGGCAATGCATGGTCGAAACCGCTGAGGGTCGACGCGTGCTGTGCCACACCCGCGGCAAGAAGAGCGACTGCGTGGTTGGCGACCGGGTGCACTGGCAGATCGCCGGCGATGCCGGCGTGATCGACAAGGTGGCCGAGCGGCGCAACCTGTTGTTCCGCCAGGACGAGTGGAAGACCAAGTCCTTCGCCGCCAACATCGACCAGTTGCTGGTGCTGGTCGCTGTCGAGCCGATGTATGCCGAAACTCAGCTTGCGCGGGCACTGATCGCCGCCGAGCACGCGGGCATCTCAACCCAGATCATCCTGAACAAGACCGACCTGCCAACGCTGGCTGCGGCGCACGAGCGTCTGGCCCCTTACCGCGTGATCGGCATTCCGGTGCTCGAGCTGTCACTGAAATCGCGTCCCGACGAAGCCCGCGCGCTGCTGACCCCGCTATTGGCCGGCCGCGCCACGCTGGTGCTCGGGCCCAGTGGCATGGGCAAGAGCACCTTGATCAACCTGATGGTGCCCGCTGCGGCGGCGCAGGTCGGCGAGATCTCGATCGCGCTGAACGCCGGGCGCCACACCACCACCAGCACCAACTGGTATTGGATGGACGACACGCGCCACAGCGCGCTGATCGACTCACCGGGATTCCAGGAATTCGGCCTGCGCCAGCTGCAGGCCACCGACCTGGCCCGGCTGATGACCGACATCCGCCAGCACGCAGAGCATTGCCGCTTCTACAACTGCAGCCACCTGCACGAGCCCGGTTGTGGCGTTCGCGAAGCGCTGGCGCGCCGCGAGATCAGCCCCTCGCGGTACCGCATCTACAACGAATTGCACGCCGAACTGTCAAGCACGAAGTGGTGAGGCTGGAGCGCTCAACCGATCAGGTTGGCCAGTGTCAGCAAGGCCACCAACAGCATCCACAGCACCACCGAGCGCCACACCAGCCCGACCACACTGCGCAAATGACCCATCTGGGGTGGGTCGCCGCCGGTCGAGCCTTCGGCCGCCACATCCTCGGTCGGCCCGGCCTCGAAGCTGCGGCTGCGGTCAGGCGTCACGCCAGGCGCAGCGGCACCGCCGAGTTGAACCCCCACCGCGCCGGCTGCCGAGGCCAGGATCACGCCCTCGTTGCTGTACTTCCACAGCGAGGCGTCGCGCCGCCAGGCGTTGATGGCCTCCTCGAAATTGCCGACCACCGCGAAGCCGAATGCCGTCAGGCGCGAGGGCACATGGTCGATCAACCCGAAAAAGCGCTGCGACACGGCCATCAGCCGCTCGTTGGCGGGCACGCCCAAGGACTTGCCTGGAAAGCTCCAGTAACGATTGGCGAATTCGGCCATGCGGTAGAGCACCGCGCCCAGCGGGCCCAGCCCCAGCGAACACAGCAGCACGAACCAGAAAAAGACACCGAAGACATGGCGGTGCGCGGCCAGCAGTGAATGCTCGATCACATGGCGCAGCAGCTCTGTTCGCGGCAACTCGCTGGCGTCCAAATGACGCCATTCGGCCAGCATGCGGCGCGCCTCGATCTCGTCGCCTCGCTCGAGCGCATCGCGAATGTCGGTGTAGTAGTGGCTGAACTGGCGAAAGCCCAACGTCAGGTAGAGCACACCGACATTGAACAACAACGCCAGCAGCACGCTCCAGTGGTGCACCGCCAGATAGGCTGCCGTCAGCGGCAGGCCGGGTGCCAGCACTGACACGCCCCAAACCACCCAGGCATGGCGCTCTAGGCCAGCGTCGAAGTTGCGCCCGGTCCAATCGACCCAGGACACCAAGGTGTGGTGCACCAAGTTGTCACGCGGCAGCGGCTTGAACTGCTCGATGATCAGGGCAAACAGGACGGCGAAGACACTCATCGCTGTGCATCATACCGAGCGGCAAGCATCATCCCTGCGCCAGGAAGCTGTAGAGGTTGCGCAGCATCGCGGCGGTGGCGCCCCAAATGAAGTACGGCAGCGCTTGCGGGTTGTCACCCTGCCAGGGCATCGACAGGTATTGGCGACGTTCGCCCTCAAACTCGGCGCTGTGACGGCGGTGGTGCGCAGGCGTCATCAGGAAATGCAGCGGCACCTCGAAAGCCTCGGCCACCTCGAAGGCATCGATCGTCAGCGTGAAACCCGGTCGCACCAAAGCCACCACCGGCGTGATCAGGTAGCCCGAGCCGGTGGCGTAGATCGGCATGCAACCGATGACCTCGATATGCGACCGGTTCAACCCGACCTCTTCCTCGGTTTCGCGCAGCGCTGTGGCCACGGCATCGGCATCCTTGGGCTCGGCACGGCCGCCAGGGAAACTGACCTGGCCGGCATGGCTGCGCAAGTGCGCGGTACGTTGGGTCAGCAAGACCCGCAAACCGTCGTCGCGCATCACCAGCGGCACCAGCACCGATGCGGCAGTCGGCGGGCGTTGACTGAAGCGGCTGGCGTCGCCTTGGATTTCGGGGGTCCAGTCCGGGGGCGCGGCAAAGCGCCGACGCAAGGCATCGGGCTGCAGGCGTTCGGCATGTACCGGACTCAGGTGGTCGTCCACGCCGATCACCGG
>RGQD01000282.1 GCA_010030205.1 Betaproteobacteria bacterium | reverse complement strand
GGTTGGCCGATCGCCGCAGCTTCGACGCACAGCATGCGCAGCCAGTCGTCGTCGGGCAGGTCGGCCATCGCGGCGGCCTTGGTCGGGCCCGGATTCCACACCACCACATCGTCGAAGCCTTCGCTGCTGATCATCATCTTGCCCATCGCGGTAGACAGCGACAGCGGTGCCTTGTGGATCTCGTGGGCGTGGTAGTAGATGCGGTCGATTTCGCCTGCGAAGCCCAGCGGATCGAGCTCCTGGGGCTGGGTCAAGCCGCTGAGCTTGTCGAAGTAGCGCACGCCGTACAGCCCGGCCAACCTGGCGCGGCGCAGGTCGTCTATACGCAGGTAGCTGTGCAGTGCGGCAGTGAAGTCAAACGGCGCTTCGCCCAGGTTGGTGATCGCCAGTTCCACATCGAGCTGCAGCCCGGCGAAGCTGAAACTCAGCTCGGCTTCGAAGCGATGCGGCCAGATCGACCGCGTCGCGTCGTCATCGACCAAGCGCAGCACGCCGATCATCACGCCGCCGCGGTCGGCGCCTTCGACCCAATGCCAGACCCGGTCGCGTGCGAAGCCATGGCTTGGCAGCGGACCTTGCTGGGCGAATTGCGGAAAGACCACCGGTATGCCGCCTCGCACCGCCTTGCCCGGCCCGGCCACGGCGTCGGGTGACAGGTAGAGCCGCTCCTGGTCGCCTGCGGGTATCCACGACACCAATTGGCCGCCGTGCAGCAGCACGGTGACCTCTGCGCCATCGGGCGAGCGCAGCCACATCGCCGGCTGGCCCAGCACCTGCACCGGCTTGATCATCGGCCGCCTCTTCTGGAGACTGAGGCCCGCTTCATGCCTTGAAAGCGCTGCGTGCCGCTTCCACCGTCTCTGCGATGTCCTCAGCGCTGTGCGCTGCGCTGACGAAAGCAGCTTCGTACAGCGCAGGCGCGAGGTAGACGCCGCGGTCCAGCATCGCGTGGAAAAAGCGGTTGAAGCGCGGCTGGTCGGTGGCCATCACCACGCCGTAGTTCTGAGGCAGGCTGCTTGAGAAGAAGAAGCCGAACATGCCGCCTTCGCTGTCGCCGACGAAGGGCACGCCGGCCTCGCGGGCCACGCTGGTCAAGCCCTCGACCAAGGCGCGGGTCTTGGCCGCCAGCGCCTGGTAGAAGCCGGGCTTGCTGATTTCCTTGAGCGTGGCCAAGCCGCAGGCGGTGGCCACCGGGTTGCCCGACAGCGTGCCGGCTTGGTAGACCGGTCCTAGCGGTGCCAGCAGGCCCATGATGTCTTTGCTGGCGCCGAAGGCGGCCAGCGGCATGCCGCCGCCGATGACCTTGCCGAACACGCTGATGTCGGGCTTGAAGCCGGGGATCAGCTTGGCATAGACGCTTTGCGCGCCACCCAGCGCGACCCGGAAACCGGTCATCACCTCGTCGAAGACAAACAGCGCGCCGTGCTGCGTGCACAACTCGCGGATGCGTGACATGAAAGGCACCGATGCACGCACGAAGTTCATGTTGCCGGCGATAGGCTCGATCATCACGCAGGCAATCTCGCTGCCCTGGCTGGCGAACACTTCTTCGATCTGTTCGAGGTTGTTGTACTCCAGCACCAGCGTGTGCTGCACCACTTCGGCCGGTACGCCGGCGCTGGTCGGGTGACCGAAAGTGGCCAGGCCGGAGCCGGCCTTGACCAGCAGCGCGTCGGCATGGCCGTGGTAACAGCCCTCGAACTTGACGATCTTGCTGCGCCCGGTCGCGCCACGCGCCAAGCGGATCGCGCTCATGCCGGCCTCGGTGCCCGAAGACACCAGCCGCAGCTGCTCGATCGAGGGCACTTGCGCGATGATGGCCTCGGCCAACTCGACCTCGCGCTCGGTGGGCGCGCCGAAGCTGAAGCCGTCCAGCGCCGCTTTCTGCACCGCTTCGAGCACTGCCGGGTGGCCGTGGCCCAGGATCATCGGCCCCCAGGAGCCGATGTAGTCGATGTAGCGCTGGCCTTCGGCGTCCCACATGTACGGGCCTTGCGCCCGCTGGATGAAGCGCGGTGTGCCGCCGACGGCGCGAAAGGCGCGCACGGGCGAGTTGACACCGCCGGGGATCACGCGCTGGGCGCGTTCGAAGAGTTGCTGGTTGGTGCTCATGGTGGCCGACAGGTCAGTGGAAGCGGCGGGGGACGCTTTTGCCCTTGGTTTCAGGACTTTCGGCTTCAGTCATCTGCAAGCTCTCAGGCCCGCCTTCAGCACCTTCCTCGGGCGGCGGCAAGGCCCAGAAGAAGCGATCGGGCACGACGTTGCCCATGCCTGGGCGGAATCCCGAGTCCAGCGTCTGGTCCATGAAGGCCAGCGCTTCGCCTACGGCTGCCTGCAACTCGGCACCAGCGGCCAGCAAGGCGGCCAGCGCGGCGCTCAAGGTGTCGCCGGCACCGACAAACGAGGTCTCGAACATCTCGAACTTTTCGCCGGTCAGCGCACCGCTGGGCGAAGCCAGCACGTTGTCGATGAACTGCTCGCCGCCGGCTTTGCCACCCTTGGCCGCGAGCATGATGCCGGTCACCAGCACGAACCGCGTGCCATGCTCGCCGGCAGCCACCGCCAACTCGCGCGCCGAGGCCGGGCGCTCGCTGTCCCATTCGGGCAGCAGGAAATCGGTCAAGGTCTTGTGGTTGCCCACCAGCACTTCGGTGGCGGGCAGGATCAGGTCACGAAATGCTTCCAGGTAGGGCTGGGCCTGGTCGTCGTCGAGCCAGCCCAGGTTGGGCAGGAAAGACACCAGCGGCACATCGGGGTAGTCCGACAGGATCTCGGCCACCGCGCTGACAGCCTCGGCGCTGCCCAGAAAACCGACCTTCCAGCCTGCCACCGTGATGTCTTCGAGCACGGTGCGGGCCTGCTCGGCCACCACGTCAGCGTCGATCGCGTGGTGGTCGAAGATCTCAGCCGTGTCACGCATCAGGATGCTGGTGGTCACCGGCAGCGCATGCGCGCCCATCGCCGCCAGCGTGCAGACATCGCCGGCCAAGCCGCCCGCGCCACTGGGGTCGGCGGCGTTGAAGCTCATCACGCAGGCAGGTGCTGCTGCTTCTTGCAGCGCGGTATCGCCGACATCGGCCGCCGCGGCGTCTGGGGGTGGGGTGGGACTAGCGGTCATGAACGGATCCGTTGAATTTCAAAAGCATGAGCGAAGCCGCCAGCGACCCCAGCGTACATGGAAACATTTGCTGCGGTCCCGTTGCAGCCTGCAGTTTGAGGGTCAAACTGCGTGGCTACAATGCTTTCTTCATTGTAGTGACCTGCCCAACAACGTGACTGATGCCCGTACCTGGATGTGCCTGATTTGCGGCTGGATTTATGACGAGGCGGCGGGCGATCCCGAGCACGGCATTGCCCCCGGAACCGCCTGGGCCGACGTGTCGATGAACTGGACTTGCCCCGAATGCGGTGCCCGCAAGGAAGATTTCGAGATGGTTCAGCTCTGAGCTGCTCGACCGCTGCCTGTCGCTGCACCTGAGCCCAGCAGCGCCGTCGAGTCGCCGAGGTGGACGAATCCGAAGCGTCGGTGCCTATCTCCAAAGGCTCCAAGGGCGATGATCTCAGCGCGCTGGCCTGGGTGCGGGTGGCGCTTCGGCGCCCGCTCGAGCTTGCCAACAAGGCGCTGCGCAGCCACCTGCGTCATCAGGCCGAGCTCGGCGAGCTCGACACGGTCGACGCTGCGGTGCTGCGCCAGGCGCGCAGTCAGTTGCACCAAAGCGTGGGCGTTCTCGAGCTGGAGGGCCTGGGCCGTGTTGCCGAGCTGATTCGCGCCGCCGAAGCCGCTCTGCAACACCTGAGCGCCCCAAGGCCGGCCGAAGCCGGCCGCCCCCCGTGGGGATCAAGCAAAGTGGCAAAGCCACATTTGCTTGAGAGCGACCGGCCCAGGCTGATCACGCCACTGGCGGTGCAGACCGTCGAGCGCGGCTCGTTCGCGTTGCTCGATTTCATCGCCCAGCGCCTGGCTGGCAAGCCGGTTTCGACCGTGGCCTTGTTCCCGCAGTACCGCGCGCTGCAAGAACTCGCCGGGATTGCGCGCGCTCACCCCGCCGACTTGTGGACGCTTGAGTGGTCTTGGCGCGAGCTGGTATTCGAGGGCGATGTGCCGCCGCGCCGGCTCGACGAGGCCGCGGTCCACCGAATCGAGGCCGATCTGCTGGCCTTGATGCGCGGCGCAGCACCGGGTTCGGCAGCGCGCTTGAGCGAGTTGTTTGCCGGCCTGGCAGGGGCGGCGCTGGCGCCAGCCGAGGCTGCGACGGTGCCGAACCGACGCCTGGCGACGCTGTGGCAACTGGCCGCCGGGTTTTTCGAGGCCCTGGCAGGCGGCTTGTTGCAGCCCGACAAGTACAGCAAGCGGATCGGCTCCAGGCTGCTGGCCCAGCTGCGCGCCGGCGAGCAAGCCGAGCCCTCCGAGCGTCTGGCGCGCGACCTGCTGTTTTTTTGCAGCCAGGCGGTGAGCCGCGAGGTTGTGCCTGCCGGATCGCGCTTGGCCGCAGTTCGCCACGGCCATGGGCTGGTGGCCAACTCGGCGGTGGACTACGAACAGGCCACGCTGGGCCGCTTCGACCCGGCCTGGCTGGCGCAGGTCCGCAGGCGCGTGGCCGCCGCCAAGTTGCGATGGTCGGCGCTGGCCGGTGGCGACCTGTCGCGCCTGGCCGGCTTGGCCGAGCCCTTCGGCCTGGTCAGCGATTCGCTCGCAAGCCTGTACACCGAGGGCAGCATGCTGGGCGATGCGCTGCAGCGCGCTGCAGCCGACACCTTGGCGCGTGGCGCCGCGCCGCCGGCCCTGCTGGCGAGGGAAGTGGCCACCGCGCTGCTGTTCCTGGAATCCGCAGTCGACGACGGCAATGTCGAGGCCGCCGACGAGCTCGCCGGTACCGAGCGAATCCAGCGCCTGGCGCTGCGCATCGACGAGGCGCGCGCGGACCCAGCGCGCCCGGACCAAGCGCGCGCGGACCAGGACCCGGGCGGCCTCGAATACTGGATGGAAGCGCTCTACCGCCGGGACTCTGAGCGCCAGACCCTGGGCGCTGCGGTCCAGGCATTGCGATCAGGCTTGTCCGAGGTCGAGAGCGGTATCGATTTGCACTTTCGCGACCCAAGCCGGCGCGAATGGATCGACCCGGTGCCGGCTCAGCTCTCGGCGATGCTCGGCGTGCTGTCGATGCTGGGCTTGGACCAGGCGTCTCAGGCGGTGCAGCACCTGCGCGACGAGGTCGTGGCGCTGGCCAGTGCCGAGTCCGGCGCGCAGCACGCCAGCGATGACTTCGAGTGCCTGGCCGACAAGCTGGGGGCGCTGGGCTACCTGATCGACATGGTCAGCGTGCAGCCGCAGTGGGCCAACTCGCTGTTCCGCTTTGATCCCGAGACCGGTAGCCTGGCGGCGGCGCAGCGTCGCACCGGCATGGCCTGGGCCGACATCGCTGGCGCCCGAGCGACCGAGGGCGGGATCGAATCGGCGCCTGGGACCACCTTGTCGACCGCCCTGTCGACCGACTTGCAGGCTTATCCCGAGATGCGCGAGGTCTTTCTCGACGAAGCCCGCGAGGTGATCGAGTCCGCGCGCCAGGCGCTGGCTGACCTGGGGGTGCGGGCCGACGACATCGCTGCTCTGCAAGGCCTGCGCCGCGCTTTCCACCGCCTCAAAGCCAGCGCACGCATGGTCGGACTCGACGCGCTGGCATGGGCCGCCTGGACCTGCGAGCAGTTGCTCAACGTCCGCTTGGGTGAACCCGCGGCCCAGGCAGAGCCGGCACTCCAGGTTTTTGTCCACGGGGCCTGCGACAGCATCGAAGCCTGGGTCCGGGCCTTCGCCACTGGTGAAGCGGGCCAATTTCACGCCGACACGCTGGTCGCGGCTGCCGACGCGCTGGCGAACCCGCGGGTGCCGGCTCCCGATGCGGACATGGCGGCCGAGCCCTGGCTTGACGGGTCGGCGCCAGCCGACCCGTCGGCGCCCGGGCTGCCAGGACTTCAAAGCCTGCTCGAGCGCTTGCCCGATCTGCCGCTGGCCAGCGACCTCGACCTCTGGGGTTCGCTGCCTGAGGCGATGGCACCCGAGCCGACATTGGAACCCGCGGTCGATCGTGCTGCTGAGGCCGGCCCGGCGTCGGCCAGCGATCCCGGCCGCCAGATCAACCCGGCCGGCGAGCTCTCAAGCAAATGTGGCTTTGCCACTTTGCTTGATCCCC